>NZ_APHR01000007.1 GCF_000349205.1 Methylophaga lonarensis MPL
TTGTCAGTGATCGTTACGATCACAGTTGCCAAATGCTCCGTCAGTTCAACCTGACCATTAGTCTAAAAGAGACTTTAGATAAATAACGATGTTAAAACTCTACAACACCTTAACCAAGCAGAAAGACGTCTTTAAACCCATTGAGCCAGGCAAAGTCAAAATGTATGTCTGCGGCATGACGGTTTACGATCTGTGTCACGTTGGCCATGCGCGGGTGATGGTGGTGTTTGATGTGGTGACGCGTTATCTGCGGGCCAGTGGTTATGATGTCACCTACATTCGCAATATCACGGACATAGACGACAAGATCATCAAACGGGCGGCTGAAAATGGTGAATCCATTCAACAGCTGACCGAACGTTATATTGCCGAAATGCACCACGATGCTGCGGCGCTTGGGGTATTACCGCCAGATCATGAGCCAAGAGCTACTGATGCCGTTGATGCCATGCACCGGATGATTCAAACGCTGATCGACAAGGGACTGGCCTATGTCGCTGACAATGGCGATGTTTATTACGATGTCAGTGAATTTGAAGGATACGGCAAATTATCTGGTCGACATATTGACGACTTGCGTGCCGGTGAGCGTGTTGCGGTAAACGAAGCCAAAGCCGATCCGCTGGATTTTGTGCTCTGGAAAGCAGCCAAACCCGATGAACCCTCATGGGATTCACCCTGGGGACCCGGTCGTCCTGGCTGGCATATTGAGTGTTCTGCAATGTCGGCAGACAGTCTCGGCCATCATTTTGATATTCATGGTGGCGGCCAGGATTTACAGTTCCCGCATCACGAAAATGAAATCGCCCAATCTGAAGGCGCGCATGGCTGCCAGTATGTCAACTACTGGATGCACAACGGTTTTGTTCGCATTGATGATGAAAAAATGTCCAAATCACTGGGCAATTTCTTCACCGTGCGGGAAGTGATCGGCCAGTACCCTGCCGAGGCAGTTCGCTATTTCATTCTGTCGAGTCACTATCGCAGTCCGCTGAACTACGCTGACGATCAGCTCGAACAAGCCAAAACTGCGCTGACCCGGTTTTATCATTCCTTACGTGGTATTGAGCCGACAACCATTGATTGGCACACCGATACTGAGTTTGCACCACGGTTCCGTGAAGCCATGGATGACGATTTCAATACACCGCTGGCCTTGTCTGTGCTGGCGGATGTGCGTCAGGCCTTAAACAAGGCTCGTGAGCTGCAGGACACCGCAAAGTCAGCCCATCTGGCAGGCTTATTATTGTCTCTGGGCGAAGTGCTTGGTTTATTCAGTCAATCTGCAGACGCATTTCTCACCGGTGGTGGGGATGGTGCCGCAGCAGACATTGAACTGTTAATAGAACAGCGCAATGCCGCACGTGCAGCAAAAGACTGGGCCAAAGCAGACGAAATTCGCGATCAGTTAACTGCGATGGATATCGTGCTTGAGGACGCAGCTGGCAAAACCGTCTGGCGAAAAATTTAACGTCACTCAGCGTGATGGACCTCCGGGAGCTCAGGGTTGAACATTCAGCGTGATGTTTGACCCAAGTCAACAATTGACCGGCTAATTTCGCCATCCCTGTACAAAGCAATTCAGCTAGGCATGATCATATTCAAGACATGGATTGATTATGCCGACGCCACAAACACAACTGCTTACCATCAATGGCGGTTCATCCAGCATCAAATTTACGTTGTACAACGTAGGTGCATCGCTCACCGCCACGCTATCTGGCAAGCTGACAGGATTAGGCTTGCAAACAGCCCGCCTGCGCATCAACAACCTGCAAACGGATGAACAATCGATAACTGAAGTTGAGGCTGCAGACTATTCGCAAGCGATTTCGCTGCTGATGGTCTGGTTCCGGCAAAATCTCGACATTGGCGCAGTCAAGGCCATTGGCCATCGCATTGTGCATGGTGGTCACCGATATAAAAAACCACAGTGGGTCGACCCAGCATTAATCAATGAACTGTTGTCGATGACCGCCATGGATCCGCAGCATTTACCCGGTGAAATTCAGCTTATCGAAGCATTTTCTGAGCAATTTCCCAAGTTAAAACAGATGGTTTGTTTTGACACCGAGTTTCATCAGCATTTGCCGGCCGTTGCCAGATTATTGCCAATTCCTCGGCGCTATCACGATGCAGGCATTTATCGTTATGGTTTTCACGGCTTGTCGTATCAGTACCTGATGCAGATGCTTCATGCTTTGCAAGGCAATCAGATCCAGCACCAGAAAATCGTATTGGCACATCTTGGCAATGGCGCCAGTATGACGGCTGTCATCAATCAGCAATCTATTGACACTACGATGGCCATGACGCCTGCTGCTGGCATCATGATGGGCAGTCGCAGTGGCGATCTGGATCCAGGCCTGTTTGGTTTGCTGAACCGAACTGAAGGCATGTCCGCTGAACAGTTCGACCAAATGATTCACCATCAATCAGGCTTAGCGGGCGTTTCTGAATACAGCAGTGATATGCAGCAATTACTGGCAAAACGAGCAAATGATTCAAATGTTGCTGATGCTATAGACAGTTTTTGTTATCAAGCCAGAAAACAGATTGGCGCCTACGCTGCAGCACTGGGTGGATTGGACAGCGTCGTATTTTCGGGGGGCATTGGCGAAAACTTGCCCGAAATTCGCAGTCAGATATGTCAGCAACTGGCATTTCTTGGCATTCACCTTGACGACGCTTTGAACAGGCAGAATGCTTTGAAGATATCCAAAGCAGACAGCCCGATAGCGGTCTGGGTAATTCCGACTGACGAAGAACTCATCATAGCGCAGTCGATGTGCGATCTATTGAACCTGCATTATCAAAAGGAAGGTCACAATGAAAGTTGAACGCTCAGAGACAGAAACATCACAACCGTTGGACCAAGACCTGTTAGCCATGATGCATGCATACTGGCGAGCCGCCAACTATCTCTCCGTCGGTCAAATCTATCTATTCGATAACCCTTTGTTAAAACAGCCGCTGGAGTCGGCGCATATCAAACCACGTTTGCTTGGCCACTGGGGCACCACTCCCGGACTCAATTTTATCTATGTGCATCTGAACCGGGTGATCAAACAACACGATCTGAATGTGATTTATATTGCCGGACCCGGACATGGTGGCCCGGCACTGGTTGCCAATACCTATCTGGAAGGCAGTTATACAGAAACCTATCCGGAAATTTCCCAAGATGAAGCAGGCATGCAGCGTCTGTTCAAGCAATTTTCGTTTCCAGGAGGTGTGCCAAGCCATGTAGCGCCGGAAACGCCCGGATCAATCCATGAAGGCGGTGAGCTGGGATATGCCCTGTCACACGCTTATGGCGCAGCATTTGATAATCCCGATTTGATTGTGGCCTGTGTCGTCGGTGACGGCGAGGCTGAAACCGGTGCTTTGGCAACCAGTTGGCATTCCAACAAGTTTCTCAATCCACAACAAGACGGCGCCGTGTTACCCATCTTGCATCTCAATGGTTATAAAATCGCCAGTCCGACCATACTGGCTCGAATTCCAAATGACGAGTTGCATGCCTTGTTTTATGGCTATGGTTACACGCCGTACTTTGTCGAAGGGGATGATCCGCACTACATGCACCAACAGATGGCAGCTACGCTGGACAAGGCAATCCAGCAGATCCAGCAGATTCAAACGGATGCTCGACAACACGGCATTGTCGACCGTCCTCGCTGGCCAATGATTATTCTGCGATCCCCCAAAGGTTGGACCGGCCCCGCAAGTGTGGATGGCAAGAAAACCGAAGGCAGTTTTCGCTCGCACCAAGTGCCAATGGGCGATATGGACCAGCAAGGTCATATTGAGATTCTGGAAAAATGGCTGCGCAGTTACAATCCAGAAGAGTTATTTGATGACAGCGGTAAACTCAGAAAAGAGCTGGCGGAACTGGCTCCAGAGGGCAATCGCCGGATGGGTGCCAATCCACATGCCAACGGTGGTCAACTATTACAGCCACTGAATTTGCCCGATTTTCAAGATTATGCGGTCGAAGTCACCGTTCCAGGGCAAACAAAAGCCGAAGCTACGCGCGAAATGGGCAAATTTTTGCGTGATGTGATGCAGCAAAATCTTGAGGCTGGGAATTTTCGTTTATTCAGTCCTGATGAGAACAACTCCAACCGCTGGCAAGATGTACTGGCAGTCACCAGTAGAACCTGGATGGGCGAAACCTTGCCGGAAGATGACAAACTGGCGATGGATGGCAGGGTGATGGAAATGCTCAGTGAGCATCAATGCCAAGGCTGGCTGGAAGGGTATCTGCTAACCGGCCGACACGGGTTTTTCTCATGTTATGAGGCATTTATTCATATCATTGACTCGATGTTCAACCAGCACGCCAAATGGTTGAAAATCTGTAATCAGATCCCATGGCGCAAACCGATTGCATCGCTTAACTATCTATTGTCATCGCATGTCTGGCGACAGGATCACAATGGTTTTTCCCACCAGGATCCGGGTTTTATTGATCATGTGGTCAACAAAAAAGCCGAAGTGGTCAGAGTCTATCTGCCACCTGATGCAAACACGCTTTTATCGGTGACGGATCACTGTCTGCGCAGCCGCAACTATGTCAATGTGGTGGTGGCCGGCAAACAACCCTCGCCACAATGGCTGGATATGGACGCGGCGGTCAAACATTGCACTGCGGGTATTGGTGTTTGGGAGTGGGCCAGCAATGATGGCGGTCAGACACCGGATCTGGTGATGGCTTGTTGCGGTGATGTGCCGACGATGGAAACACTGGCGGCGGTGAAGTTATTAAATGAGTTTCTGCCAGCGCTGAAAATACGGGTCATTAATGTGGTGGATTTGATGAAACTTCAATCAGCCAGCGAGCATCCACATGGTCTGGACGATGAAGCCTTTGATGCTCTGTTCACCGATGATAAGCCGATAATTTTTGCCTACCACGGTTATCCGATGCTGATTCATCGATTGACCTATAGACGTCGCAATCATCGTAATCTGCATGTGCATGGCTTCAAGGAGGAGGGCACGACCACCACGCCATTTGATATGACGGTGATCAATGGTCTGGATCGGTTCCATCTAGTGGAAAATGCGCTCAGACACCTGACACAGGTTTCGCCAGAAAAAAGAGCGGAAATGGAAAGCTATGTTCAACAAAAACTCAGTGAACATGCGAGTTATATCCGGGAACACGGCGAAGACTTACCCGAGATACGCCATTGGCAATGGCAGCAGTGATTAATCAGCTCTTGCCTGTGATGTTCAGGCAAGGGCGATTGATGTTAGATATGCAAATGATCGGCGGCGAATAGGGTATTTTCCAGCAGGGTTGCCACGGTCATTGGACCCACACCACCCGGTACAGGAGTGATCCAGGCAGCCTTTTGACTGGCCGGTTCGAACTCAACATCACCTGTGAGTTTGCCGTCGTCGAGTCGATTGATACCGACATCAATGACAATTGCGCCTTCGCGAATCCAGTCACCGGGAATAAAGTTTGGTTTGCCCACCGCGACCACCAGAATTTCCGCCCGACGCACATGTGACTGCAGATCACGGGTCATGCGATGACAGACAGTGGTGGTGCATCCGGCCAGCAATAATTCAAGCGCCATGGGGCGGCCGACAATGTTTGAAGCGCCGACAACGACAGCCTCCTTGCCCTTGAGCTCAATGCCAGTGCTTTGCAGCATGGTAATGACGCCTTTGGGTGTGCATGGGCGCAGTTGAGGGTTACGTTGGGCCAATCGGCCGATGTTATAAGGATGGAATCCATCAACATCCTTATGTGGCGCGATATGTTCAATTACCGCATCGGCGTTGATATGAGCAGGCAGGGGCAATTGAACCAGAATGCCATCAATCTCGTCATCGTTGTTAAGGCGTTCAATCAAGGACAGCAGGGTTTCTTGCGAGGTATCTTCCGGTAGATCAAAGGACTCTGACTTGAATCCAACTTCTTCACAACTGCGACGTTTGCTGCCCACGTAAACCTGCGAAGCGGGATTGTCGCCAATCAACACCACAGCCAGTCCGGGAATGCGCTTTCCAGTGGCCAGCCGCATCTGTGTGGCAGCCTTAATCTTTTGTTTGAGTTCGGCGGCAATTGCCTTGCCATCAATGATATTCGCAGTCATCTACGCGGTCCCGACCAATTCAAAAGCGGCTATGATCGCACGTTGTCAGGATGACGGCAAAAATTATCAATGAGTGGTTGACTCACCTGGTAGCGCAGAGTATTATTTCGCCTTCTTCGGGGATGTACTCCTTCGAAACGTCGGGGCATAGCGCAGTCTGGTAGCGCATCTGGTTTGGGACCAGAGGGTCGGGAGTTCGAATCTCTCTGCCCCGACCATTTAAAGTTTCTTCTCAAGTCCTCGCTTAGATAAATTCAATGCGCCCGTAGCTCATCTGGATAGAGCATCGGCCTTCTAAGCCGAGGGTAGCAGGTTCGAGTCCTGCCGGGCGTGCCACTCTTTTGCTCAGCAAAATCTTCCAAAAACACGACACATGCATTTGTTGCATACAATCTGACGTGGAATAATCTGCACTTGTTTTCGCTGCATGTCAGCGGTGCGAAAACAACAGACTCTAATCGCCACAAGGATTTGCATTTGAAAGTTCGTGCCCCCATCGCGGCCATTTGCCAATGGTTTTTGACTCGACCGCGCCCGGTTAAGCGAGTGATCAGCCTCTCGGTTGATGTATTTGCTGTCTGTTTTGCCCTCTGGTTGGCTTTTTCGCTTCGACTCAGCACCCTGTTCATCCCGCCATCACATCAATGGTGGCTGTTTCCTGCGGCTGTTTTGCTAGCCCTGCCGGTGTTTATCAAGTTCGGACTGTATCGAGCCGTGATTCGTTACATCGGCATGGATGCGATATGGGCGATTATTCGTGCCGTATTGCTATTTACGCTTTTGTTTATGGCGCTGGTGTTGTTTGCCGGACCGCTGGCGGGTGTGGTGCCGCGAACCGTATTTGGTATCAATGCGATCTTGTTGTTGATTCTGACGGGCGGGACACGTTTGCTGGCCCGTTGGGTGTTCACACGTAGCAGTGATGTTAAACGGCTTAACCTCAGGAGCCGCAGACACATTCCGCCGGTGATTATTTACGGTGCCGGCCATGCAGGTGCGCAACTGGCCGCGATGCTGAAGATGAGCAATCAGTTGAATCCGGTTGCCTTCATCGATGATGCGCCTTCGTTGCACAAACAGGTCATCAACGGGATTGTGGTACATCCTTTCGAAAACCTTGCCGCATTAATGGATAAATACCGGGTTCGTGACGTATTACTGGCGATGCCATCGTTGTCACGTAGTGCTCGTAACGAGATTATTGAAAGACTGGAATCCTACCCGGTGCATGTGCGCACATTGCCCGACTTTATTGATCTTGCCGAAGGGCGCATCAGTGTGTCAGATATTCGGGAGGTCGATATTGCTGACCTGCTTGGCCGTGAACCTGTCGCGCCTCAACAGGATCTGTTGGAAGCCAACATCCGTGACAAAGTAGTGATGGTCACAGGCGCTGGTGGATCTATCGGCTCAGAATTGTGTAGGCAAATTGTGCGTTTGTCACCGCGCTGCCTGATTTTGTTCGAAATCAATGAGTTTGCCCTGTACAACATTGAACAGGAATTGCGTCAGACAATCAGTGATGATGCCTTGGTGGTGATCCTGGGGTCAGTGCTGGATCAAGCCCGGCTAAACAAAGTGTGTCGTCGTTTTTCGGTGAATACCATATACCATGCAGCTGCCTACAAGCATGTACCCATGGTGGAAAAAAATATTCGAGAGGGCTTACGCAACAACGTGTTTGGCACGCTCAATTGTGCACAGTCAGCGATTGAGTGCGGTGTTGAAACATTTGTGCTGATCTCAACTGACAAGGCTGTTCGCCCGACCAATACCATGGGTGCAAGCAAGCGCATGGCAGAATTGGTGTTGCAAGGGTTGGCTGCGGACAAACAGGCACATTCCCATACCCGGTTTACCATGGTTCGATTCGGTAACGTGCTGGATTCATCCGGCTCTGTGGTGCCGCTGTTTCGACAGCAAATTGCCTCCGGTGGACCGGTGACCGTGACCCATCCTGAAATCATTCGTTATTTTATGACGATTCCGGAGGCGGCAACACTGGTGATACAGGCCGGGGCCCTGGGGCAGGGTGGTGATGTATTTGTATTGGATATGGGCACGCCGGTGAAGATTGTTGATCTGGCCAGACGCATGATTCATCTCAGTGGTTTTACTGTGCGAGATTCAAAACATCCTGATGGAGATATTGAAATTATTTTCACAGGCCTTCGACATGGTGAGAAGCTCTACGAGGAACTGTTGATTGGCGACAACGACACGCCCACCGTGCATCCCAAAATCATGACAGCCAATGAACGCATCATTCCTTGGGATGAGCTGGGCACTATCCTGCAAGATCTGGAAAAAGCGGTGATTGAGGATGACTACCAAGCGGTTAGACAATTGCTTTGTGATCATGTCGATGGCTATCAACCACAATGTGATATCGAAGACTGGTTAAGGCCTGATTAAGCCTGCTCAGGTATAATCACCATTTGCAACCAGCAGGAGAGTTAAACAGGTGTGCGGAATTGTTGGCGGTATCGCCGAGCGGAATGTGGCGCCGATCTTATTGGAAGGTTTACGCCGTCTGGAATATCGCGGATATGATTCATCAGGCATGGCCCTGCTTGATTCAGAAGCAGAACTGCGCCGAGTGCGATCGCTTGGCAAAATAAAACAACTCGAACAAAAAATTGATGTGCTGGCACAGCCTTTTGCCGGACAACTTGGCATCGCGCACACACGCTGGGCCACGCACGGCATTCCTGCCGAACATAATGCCCATCCGCATATTTGTAACCATCGAGTTGCGGTGGTTCACAACGGCATTATCGAAAATTATCAATCACTCAAAGCCAGACAGATTGAGCAGGGTTACCGCTTCACATCTGAAACAGACACCGAAGTGGTCGCGCATGCCATCTATCATTACCTCGCGGGTGCTGAACTTTCAGCGTCTCCCGATAATCCAGCCAGTCAGTCTGAGCAGAGCATTGCTTCTCAAGCCGGTAAAGGACTGTTTCAGGCAGTGATTCGGGCCGTTGCTGATTTTGAGGGCGCTTATGCGCTGGGCGTGGTCACCACCGATGATCCCGATACCCTGGTCGCGGCACGAAAAGGCAGTCCACTGGTCATTGGCATTGGTATCGGTGAGCATTTTATTGCCTCGGATGTATCAGCCTTGTTACCAGTGACCCAGAACTTTATTTTTCTGGAAGATGGTGATGTTGCTCAACTGACTCGGGACAGCGTGAAAATCTTCAGTACCTCAGCAGGCGAGTGGGTTGAGCGACCAGTAAAACAATCATCCTTGAATATTACGGCAGTAGAGCTTGGCGAACATCGCCACTACATGCATAAAGAGATTTTTGAACAACCGCAGGCGGTCATCGACACGCTTGAAGGCCGCATCACGCAGGAACAAGTGCTGGTGTCGAGTTTTGGTCATCAGGCAGAGACCGTTTTTCAGAAGATAGAGCGCTTGCACATCATTGCCTGTGGCACCAGCTACCATGCCGGAATGGTGGCCAAATACTGGGCAGAGGATATCTTCCGTATCCCTTGTCAGGTCGAAGTTGCCAGTGAGTTTCGCTATCGCAATCCGGTGGTTGAAAACAACACTTTGTTTATCACCATCAGCCAGTCGGGTGAAACTGCCGACACGCTGGCAGCCTTGCAGCAGATAAAAGCAATGCGTCAGTCGCAGTCATCTGAACATGCGGCTAATGAAACGAATGTTCCTGAACTATCCGGTATTTCAACGCTGACAATCTGTAATGTTGCCGAAAGCAGTTTGACTCGCGAAGCCGATATGGTGTTTTTAACTCATGCCGGTCCCGAAATCGGTGTCGCCTCAACCAAGGCATTCACCACACAGCTGGTGGCGCTGGCCTTATTGTTAACCAGTATTGGCAAGGTCAAAAGAACCATACCTGAGTCACGGGAAAACCTCATCACCAATGGTTTGCAAAAACTGCCCAACCTGATTCAACAAGCGCTGATGCATGAGCAGGAAATCATCGACATTGCAGAAACCTTTGCCGACAAACAACATGCACTGTTTTTGGGGCGAGGCACCATGTATCCCATTGCCATGGAGGGTGCGCTCAAGCTCAAGGAGATCAGCTATATTCACGCCGAAGCCTATCCAGCAGGTGAGCTTAAGCACGGGCCTCTGGCGCTAATCGACGAAAACATGCCGGTGATCGCCATTGCACCGCTGGATGATCTTCTGGAAAAGCTCAAATCCAACTTGCAGGAAGTCAAAGCCCGTGGAGGGCAAATGATTGTCTTTGAGGATGAGCGATCTGATATCAGCTCAGACAGTGGCTTTAAAGTAGTCAAGGCGACCACCAACGTGGGACGGATTACCGCACCGATTACCTATAACATTTTGCTGCAATTGCTCAGCTACCATGTCGCGCTTATCAAAGGCACCGATGTAGATCAGCCACGCAATCTAGCTAAATCGGTTACGGTTGAGTAGTGGTGTTGACGACTGAGTTATTTTGAAAAAAGATGTAGCAGTGCAGGAGTCACAAGGCAGGCGAAAATCCTTGTTGTTGCAAACATGTACTTTTCTGATTCTGGAGAGGAAATAATCCGCATTATTTCGGCAAGATATGCGACCAGCACAGAGAGGCAGCAATATGAAAGAATCTAAAGAACATTCAAAATTCGATGATTATGAGCTCAAGGATGAATATGACTTTAGCTCTGGTGTTAGAGCTCGTTTCTACAAGTCGAAAAAAGTAAGTACAACCTTGCGATTGGATGACGATCTATTAATTTTTTTGAAGAAGAAGGCCAGTGAGCAACACATTGGCTATCAGACGCTCATCAATAGTCTGCTACGAAAGCAGCTTGAAATGGACCTGCAACAGACAAATACTAAAATTGATTGAATCATATTTTTGCAAAACTTTTATGATTAAATAATTAAAACGACTTAATGGATTGCCTATGAAAATTGCAGTTGCAGGAACAGGATATGTCGGACTCTCGCTGGCGGTTTTGCTGGCACAGCATCATCAAGTGGTCGCGCTGGATATCATTCAGGAAAAAGTTGATCTGCTGAACAACAAAAAATCACCGATTATTGATGCGGAAATCGAAGACTTCCTGGCAAACAAACCCTTAAATCTCTCGGCAACACTTGATAAGCATCAGGCATACAGCAATGCCGATTTTGTCATTATCGCCACGCCAACTGATTATGATCCTGACACCAACTACTTTAATACCAAAAGTGTTGAAGCGGTCATCGAAGATGTACTGTCCATCAATCCTGATGCGACCATGGTTATCAAATCGACGGTTCCTGTAGGTTATACAGAATCAGTGAAGCAGCGTTATGCCTCGACTTCCAACAGTACTCCGAAGATCATTTTTTCACCGGAATTCCTGCGCGAAGGCAAAGCGCTATACGACAATCTTTACCCATCACGTATTGTGGTAGGCGAACGTAGTGAGCGAGCTGAGCAGTTTGCCCAGTTACTGCTGCAAGGTGCCGCCAAACAAGATGTCGCGGTGTTGTTTACCAATGCGACAGAAGCCGAAGCCATCAAGCTGTTCTCTAATACATACCTCGCGATGCGGGTTGCCTACTTTAACGAACTGGACAGCTACGCCGAAACCCACGGTTTGGATACCCGGCAAATCATCGAAGGCGTCGGCCTTGATCCCCGTATCGGCAATCACTACAACAACCCATCCTTTGGTTACGGCGGCTACTGTTTGCCAAAAGACACCAAACAACTATTGGCCAATTACCAGAACGTCCCCAATAACCTTATTTCAGCCATTGTTGATGCCAATACCACGCGCAAAGATTTTGTTGCAGAACAGGTCATCAGGAAAAAGCCAAAGGTAGTGGGCATCTTCAGACTGGTGATGAAACAAGGATCTGATAACTTCCGCGCCTCAGCCATTCAAGGCATCATGAAACGGATCAAAGCCAAGGGTATTGATGTAGTCATCTACGAGCCGGTGCTTGAACAATCGGACTTCTTCAACTCAAAGGTCGTCAAAGATTTACAGGCGTTTAAAGACATGTCAGATGTCATTATTGCTAACCGGATGACCGACGAACTGCGTGATATCAGCGATAAGGTCTACACACGAGATCTGTTTGGTAAGGATTAGCTGAGGCATACTTGTCACTGCCGAGCTGGATTGCCACAGCCTGCGGCTTCGCAATGACAAGTAAAAAAACAACTTCAGTAAGAGCTAAAACACTGTCATCCCGAACCTGCCGAGGGATCTCAAACCACCATCAAAGTCCGCAGAACATAAGATCGTCATTCCGGGAATTGTCCTAGCAATTGCCCGGAATCCATGCACTGATTCTCAGGCTGGATACAAAATACAACGGCCTGTAATAGTGATAGAAAATCATGACAATCATGCGCTATTCCTCATTGCGCAATAAGCACAATAAAGGTAAGATGCAGTAATGATAAAAAGCTTCAAACATAAAGGACTAGAGAAGTTCTTCACCACAGGAAGCAAGGCTGGAATTCAGGCCAAACATGCTGAAAAGTTAGCCGATCGATTAGCCTTTTTGTATGCCGCCGCTGATATTGATGATATGGATAAACCGGGCTATAGGCTCCATGCACTCGAAGGAAATTTGAAAGGGCAGTGGGCTGTGAATGTTTCTGGTAATTGGCGAATTGTGTTTGAATTTAAAGACGGTGACGCATACATTGTCAACTACGAGGATTATCACTAATGACTTATCAACAACATCAACCACCACACGTTGGTGCATTGATCTACAGAACATATATCGAGCCGTTCGAGCATGTGTCAGCCAACAAAATTGCCTCAGCGCTGGGTGTCGCACCCAGCACTTTTAATCGTTTGTTAAACGGAAAATCTGATCTCTCACCAGAAATGGCAGTTAAGTTATCCGCTGTTCTTGGCGGCTCTGCCGAGAGCTGGTTGAGGCTTCAGGAAAGTTACGATCTCTGGCAAGCACGACAACAGGTTAATACACAGTCACTTCGAAGAATGAAGTTTGATGAACCATCGATGAGTCAAGCGGCTACTGCGTAAATTACAATTCAACTTGTCATCCCGAGCCTGTCGAGGGATCTCAAACCATCATCAAAGTCCGCGTAACATAAGATCGTCATTCCGGGAATTTCCCTAGCAATTGCCCGGAATCCACGCACGGCCTTGGCAAAATAAAATACCTGCGGAAACCCAAAAACCGAATGTCATTCTGAGCAAAGCCGAAGAATCTCAAACCACCATCAAAGTCCGCGTAACATAAGCTCGTCATTCCGGGAATTGCCTTAGCAATTGCCCGGAATCCACGCACAGCCTTGGCAAAATAAAATACCTGTGGAAACCCAAAAACCGAATGTCATTCTAAGCAAAGCTGAAGAATTTCAAACCACCTCTATGATTCAGTAATTAATCTGGCCGATCAAAAGTTTGATTGTGTGATGCTGCAATTGATAATATATACCGAAGATATATAGGTGTCACCATGATCAAAACTAAACTGTTCGAAAACAATAAAACCCAAGCTGTCCGTCTGCCACTGGCTGTTCGTTTTTCACAGTCGGTGAAGCATGTCATGATTCGAACGCTTGGCCCTGATCGCGTCATCAGCCTTTGGAGCAGAGCTGGGACAGCTTCTTTTTATCACCCGAAAACACCGTATCTGATGATTTCATGACAGATCGCGCAGAGCAAACAGATAGTCCAAGAGAACCACTAGATGATTAAGTATCTTCTGGATACGAATATTTGCATCTATGTGATCAAACGACGGCCAATTGAAGTTCTTGGCAAATTCAACGAAGCGGCTGGACACCTCGCAATATCATCAATCACATTGGCCGAGCTGTTACACGGTGTTGAAAAAAGCCAATATCGAGAGAAAAATTCACGCGCTGTAGAAGATTTTTGCAGTCGTCTGGAGATTCTGAGTTATGACGAAAAAGCCGCTTATCACTATGGGGATATTCGAGCCCAATTGGAGCGGCAAGGTCAGCCTATCGGTGTGAATGATATACACATTGCGGCTCATACCAGAAGTATAGGCGCGATACTGGTGAGTAATAATCTCAAAGAGTTTGAACGTGTAGAAGGATTACGCCTGCAAAATTGGCTGGACAATAATGTCTAGGGGAAACCGCACGACCGAATGTCATTCTGAGCGAAGCCGAAGAATCTCAAACCACCATCAAAGTCCGCGTGACATAAGATCGTCATTCCGGGAATTGCCCTAGCAATTACCCGGAATCCACGCACGGCTATGGCTAGATAATAATGCCTACAGCCTCCCCACAATCGAATGTCATCCCGAGCCTGCCGAGGGATCTCAAACCAACCTTTCAGCCTATTTCCCAGTCTATCCAGACCGAAAGCTCAACCATAACAGCCCACAAGCATTTACACCGTACATGGTTTCCGGTATCGTGCGTTCAATAGATGAACACATCAGGCAACACATGCTTACCGATGAATACCGCTACAAGATTCTCAAACTGGTTGAAGAAAATCCGGAGATCAGTCAGCGTGAAATCGCCAAAGAACTCGGCATCAGCCTGGGCAAAACAAATTTCTGCCTCAAAGCCTTGATCGAAAAGGGCGTGCTCAAAGCAAACAACTTTCGTAACAGCAAAAACAAACTGGCCTATATCTACAAGCTGACCCCACAAGGTATTGAAGAAAAAGCCAGTGTCACCATGCGATTTCTAAAGCAGAAAATGAAGCAGTACGAACAACTGCAATCAGAAATCGAACAACTCAAGAACGATCTCCCGATTCTCGAAAAGACAAACAGCAATGCAGACGAATGATACGACAGCACTGAAAAATAAACGGATTTTGGTCACTGGCAGCGCAGGGTTTATCGGCTTTCACCTGACCAAGGCTTTGCTGTCAGAGGGTGCGAATGTCATAGGCATCGATAATCTGAATGACTACTATGAGCCCGCCCTGAAACAAGCGCGATTGGATGAGCTGGATAAATTTCACGCTTCGATATCAGCGCCTGCAAAGTCTCGTGATTCTGATGACGCCAGCGACGCGGCAACCCAGAATTCTGAAACGGTAGTCAATAAAAACTCCGCGGTGTCTGCGCCCACCTCCGACTTGTCAGCACCTACCTCTGTCATTCCCGTGCCCACTTCCGTCATTCCCGCGCAGGCGGGAATCCAGTCCGTCTCAAAAACAAGCCCAGAATACCAATTCATAAAAATGGACCTGGCCGATCGAGCTGCCATCGAGTCCTTATTCAAAACCCACCATTTCGACATTGTGGTCAATCTGGCAGCCCAGGCGGGAGTTCGTTATTCATTGGAAAACCCGCATGCCTATGTTGATAGCAACCTGATCGGCTTTGTAAATATTCTTGAAGGGTGTCGACATGCCAAGGTCGGTCACTTGGTGTATGCCTCATCCAGCTCGGTTTACGGCATGAACATCAAACAGCCTTTCAGTACTGAGGATCGGGTCGACTACCCCATCAGCCTGTATGCGGCCACCAAAAAAGCCAATGAATTGATGGCACACACCTACAGTCATCTTTATGGTATTCCAACGACAGGGTTAAGATTTTTCACGGTGTATGGCCCGTGGGGCCGTCCTGATATGGCCTACTACAAGTTCACCAAGGCTATCCTGGAAGACAAACCGATTGATATCTACAACCACGGCCAAATGAAGCGAGACTTTACCTACATCGACGACATCGTTGATGGCATTCTGCGGGTGATGGTTAAACCACCACAACTCGAGTCAGACACTTCCTCGACCACGACTGCGACTTCCGCTCCCAATATCGTCATTCCTGCGCCCACCCCCGACACTCTCGCACCCAACTCCGTCATTCCCGCGCCCAACTCCGTCATTCCCGCGCAGGCGGGAATCCACGACGACAAAAACAATCGTCATTGCGAGGAGCGTAGCGACGCGGCAATCCAGTCTAACCAAGAGAACCGTCATTGCGAGGAGCGCAGCGACGTGGCAATCCAGTCCAACCATTCCGGCAACAAAATCACCAATGCCCAGGCTCCGTACAAAATCTACAATATCGGTAATAACCAACCCGTGACATTACGGCACTTCATTACCGCTATTGAAAACGCCTGTGGCAAGAAAGCCATTGAAAACAGCCTGCCGATGCAAGCCGGTGATGTGCCCATTACCTATGCAGACATTGATGATTTGATGGCCGATACCGGATTCAAGCCAACTACGTCAATTGATTCTGGAATCGCTCGCTTTGCTGAGTGGTACAAGTTGTTTTACACAGATAATCAATCACAAAATAAGACCTCCTTAAATTCGGATATCACTGAATGAAATCAATTTCTTCCAAGTCAGATTTAGCGATAAACGGTGCGCCTCCTGCATTTCCAGAAAAGCTTCATGTCGGACGCCCAAATATGGGTGACAAGGCCAGCTTTCAGAAATATGTCGACAAAATTTTTGAAAGCAAATGGTTGAGTAATAATGGTCCATTGGTTCAAGAATTAGAGCAACGCATTGCCAATCATCACCAGGTCAAGCACTGCGTGGCGATGTGCAATGGCACTATTGCTCTTGAAATTGCCATTCGAGCTCTGGAACTTACTGGCGAAGTGATCCTGCCTTCATACACGTTTATTGCTACTGCCCACGCTCTGCACTGGCAAGAAATCACTCCCGTTTTTGCAGATATAGATCCAGTGACGCATTGCCTCGATCCCGATGCGGTTCGAAAAATGATTACGCCAAAAACTACTGGAATTATCGGCGTTCATTTATGGGGACATGCCGCACCAGTCGATGAATTGCAGGAAATTGCAGATGAGCACAATCTTAAATTGATGTTTGATGCCGCCCACGCTTTTGGCTGTTCTTATAAAGGTACGATGATCGGTAATTTCGGCGAGGCCGAAGTGCTGAGTTTCCATGCCACCAAGTTCTTCAATACCTTTGAGGGTGGAGCAGTTCTAACTAATAACGACAAACTGGCCGAGAAAATGCGGCTAATGCGTAACTTTGGTTTTGCTGGACTGGATAATGTGATTCACCCCGGTACTAACGGCAAAATGACCGAGATTAATGCGGCCATGGGGCTCGTGAACCTGGATAATCTTAATGAGGTCGTTCTCAGAAATGAAGAAAATTACCGAGCTTATCAACAGGGGCTAAATGATCTGCCGGGAGTGAGCGTCTTCGCCTTTGATGAAAATGAGCAAAATAACTTTCAATATGTAGTGATGGAAGTTGGTGAAGACTGCCCCGTCAACCGTGATCAAATCATAGAGGCCCTGCATGCTGAAAATGTGCTGGCGCGTAAATATTTCTGGCCTGGATGTCATAAGATGCTGCCATATCGAGACTTATATCCGCATGCAGAGTTGTTGTTGCCAATTACCCAGAATGTAGCAGATCGGGTGGTAGTTTTGCCAACAGGCAATGCACTCTCGGCAAAAAGTATCGAGACTGTCTGCCAAATCATCCACATGAAAATCTGTAAGGTATGAGTCAATTAAAATTGCCATACTCTTTATTTACGTGAGTGTGCATATCACGTAGACGATATCGAAGAGTATATTGTTTTTGCTTGCCAGTTTAGGCTGGCTTTAGAGGCCATGATTTGATCAATACTACGAACATAAGTTGGGAGACATGAGTGACTGATTCTGACACTCTTTACAGTTGGGCAGAACTTTCTTATTTACTAGAACAGACTGAAGGCGTTGCATTTATCGCTTTCACGGATCGTTTCGTAGCAAATGTTGAAGCACTTAGTAAAGCTTTCCGTAAGCACTACAGCAATGTGAGTATTGGTTATTCATACAAAACTAACCATTTACCAGAGCTGTGCAAGATGGCCTTCAAACTGGGGCTGTACGCAGAGGTTGTTTCTGGAAGCGAATATATAATGGCGCAAAAACTCGGTGTGACTGGAGACAGAATACTTTTTAATGGTCCAACAAAATCAGATGAGGAGCTACGTTTAGCGTTCTCAAACCGTTCTCTCATCAACATTGATAGCCTGAGTGAAGCGAGGCAAGTTCTCAGACTAGCCTCGGAGTTCGATGGAGATGTTAGAGTCGGACTTCGCTGCAATCTTGATCTCGCTTGGAAAGATCGTAACTCCAGATTTGGCCTCAGTGAAAAGAGTGGCGAATTACACTCAGCCGCGGAGATATTAGTCGGAAAAAGTAATATTCATCTTGAGGGCCTTCATTGCCATACCTCCTTCGACCGTTCTGCTGCTTCGTATACTAGGCGGGTTGATCGCCTCATTGAAATTGCAGATCAGATTTTTGGTGTGCAAGGGCCGAAATTTCTTGATATGGGTGGTGGACTTTGTGGTCGTATGTCTGAAGATCTTAGTAAACAGTTTTCTATTCAACCACCCACATTCGATGACTACGCTGATGCTATTTGTAGACCGTTGATTGAGCGATACGGAAGCTCCGGGCCAGAGCTCATTGTGGAGCCAGGTGTTGGGTTGCTTGGGAACGTATTCGATTATGCTTTCCGTGTTGAGCATGTTAAGCAAATTGACGATAACTGGTTCGCTGTAACCAGTGGCGCTTCTCATCATATCAAAATAGTCCCTAATACTTTTGATCTTCCAACTACCTGCATTCAGAGTCCTGATGTTGCGGAGGGTATACGTAGAGGTACTCCTGTCGATATTGCTGGTTACACTTGCTTAGAACACGACGTCATTTATCGAGGTTTCAAAAAGCCCCTTGCCGCTGGTGATATTCTGATTACCTCTAGCGTTGGCGCATACTCGATGGTCAGCAGTCCTGACTTCATACGAACTAGTCCCCCTGTATATGAGTATTGTAACGATGGATGGAGAATACTTCGGGGCAAGGTTTCAATCGAAGATTATCTCAATAATTTCAGTAGGTAAGGACGATTATGGAATCTCACATACTCAAGCATGCGAATGATCGAACCGAGATTTTCCAACCTAACGAAAGACTTGACCATTTGATTTCGCGGTTAAGAATTATGCTGGAGCCCATACAGCAAGAGGTTAATCAAAGCTTTTCCAACCCTGAGTATCCCGTAATTGGGATTGTCGGATGCCCACGATCAGGTACCACTTTTATGACTCAACTGTTGGCAGCGACAGGTGCTGTATCATATCCGAGTAATCTACTTTCGAGATTCGCATACGCACCATATCTCGGTGCGCTTATACAGCAGCTACTTATGAATCCCGAATATGATCTGGGCAACGAATTTTCTGATTTACGCTCAAGGAGCGAGTTCTCTTCAAATGTTGGGAAAACAAGTGGTGCATTGGGTATCAATGAGTTTTTTCACTTCTGGAGGCGATTTTTTCCAATTCACGATCCAGGCCACCTCACTGAAGCGGAGTTAGGGCAGGTTCGTATTGACAACATTAGACAAGAGCTCGCGAGCATCCAGTCGGTTTACAGAAAGCCGTTCATATCTAAAATCATGATGCTTCAGTACAACCTAGCATACTTTGCGGAAAAAATGCCCGAGCTGAAAATTATCCATGTAAAGCGAGATCCATTGTATTTGATGCAGTCTATGAGTGAGGCAAGAGTAAAGTATTATGGTAGCGACAATATATGGTGGTCTGTAAAACCAAAAGAATATAGCTTTTTGAAAGATGCATCCCCAGCTACACAGGTTGCTGGCCAGGTACTTTTCACTGAGCGCGCGATTCAAAATCAAATAAAAGATCTTCCAGAAGACCGCTGGTTTGAGGTTTCATACGAGACAGTATGTAAGCAACCGCGAGAGTTTATCGTTAATCTTGCTGATAGATTTCTAATGCCTGAATTTGTACGTGATTTGAGTCAGATAGAGGCTACATACAAATCTGGAAATACAATACGCTTGAGTGAACATGAATTGAAGCACTTAAAAAAAGAATATCAACTCCTTGAGGCAAGCCAGGAGTGAATGCAAAGTGAATGTCCTTCTAACAAGCGTTGGGCGCCGAAGTTATCTAGTGAATTATTTCAAGACTGCCCTTGATGGCAAAGGGCAGGTAATTGGCGCGAATATGTATAGCAATACAGCGGGCATGTTTGCCGCGGATATTGCAGTTGTTACACCTCCGGCTAACCACTCAGAATACACACCATTTCTTGCCGAGGTGTGTCAGAAATATGATGTGGGACTGTTGTGTTCTCTGCATGACCTCGACGTGTATATGCTGAGTCAGGATCAACAGTGGCTCTCGGATGCTGGAATAGCCCACACCATACCAACAGCGGAGTGGGGGAGAATTTCTCTGGACAAATATGAGAGTACCAACCTTCTCGAACAAAAAGGCATTCCAGTACCGAAAACAACGATCAGCCTGTCCAGTGCTTTTGAGGCAATTCATAACGATGAAATGACCTTTCCTTTAATCGTGAAAGCGAGAGCAGGTTTCGGTTCATTGGGGTTGGCTATTTGCAACAACGTGATGGAATTGAAGTCTGCTTACAATGCCGCAGTCAAACAAACAATGGCATCTGGTGGCAATCAATACATCTCTTTACCTGAAGATGAGTTGGTATTGATACAACAAGCAATCAGCGGCCGAGAAGTTTGTCTTGGTGTCTTAAATGATTTAAACGGTGTGTACTGTGCACATTTTTCCTGTGAGGTTCACTCTATGCGCTCAGGTGAGAGCGACTGGGCAACCAGCTTGGATAGGGAACCATATACAGTCATTGCCAGAGCATTTAGCGAACTTACGGCGCATCGAGGAATTTGGGGTTTAGACTTTCTTGAGGAAGATGGTGTTTATAAAGCCATCGATATAAACCCGAGGTTTACAGGAGATTATCCATTTCACCATTTGGCAGGAGCGAATGTCCCAGCAGCACTTATAGCCTGGGCAAGCGGCAGGGAGGCTGCAGGAAATTGCTTCCACTCTAAATCTGGCATAACTGGGTTTAAAGATCTTGTGCCAATGATCGCAAAAAGCCGTTCATCTGGCCATGTGTAAAAATTAAAATTTCTCTGTGACGACCTCTGGTAATTTTTTATGAGTAAAGCGAGACCGCGGGTTAAGTAATTTATCTTTTCTTTTGACCGCTCTAATTTTTCTTTAATGATATATTTAGTATTTTTCGCATTTTAATTAGTAGATAAAGCGAATCATATAAGCCGTATTTGTCCGAACTTATAAGGAATAAATAATGAGCTTTAAGGGCATCGCTAAAACTTTGGTGTCGAGCATTCACGCAGTTGAGGATGGATATCATTGACAAAAAATACTCTGGGTATTCACTATGTGGAATTATCATCGTTCTTGAGGCTAACCGATGACGGACAATGAAGGACAAAAAAATTCACACGTCTGATTTTGAATATGTCGGAGCAATTTTTTGATTGGAGTGTCACGGTTTGTGTGACCTTATTTCCTATCGCCAGAAGACTTTGATCGGATGGTTTTCTTAAAAAATAATAATTAGTAAAAATGTTTTTAAAAATAGAAAAATTAATCAAAATAATATTGGCTTCCTCATTCCGCCAGTGTCGTTTTTTTGTCGCTAGAATAAAGTCGCGAAATAAAAGCAAGTATTTTTGCATTGGCTGGAATAAAATGGGTACGACATCACTGAAAAAATCCTTTGAGCAGCTTGGATATCCGGTAGGCGATCAACGCAAGGCGGAAAAGCTCTATGACCAATTTTGTTTTCAAGGAAATTTCAAGCCAACCATCAAATATTGCAGCTCAGCTCAGGTTCTTCAGACGCCAATACATGCAATTATCCTATTGGGCAATATTGCCAGCAGCCAAGTTTCGTTATTGCATGTGTCCAGTTTGCTGGGCTCATTGCCGACCACCTGGCTGGTGTCAGTGGGTGGGATCGGACGCGTCCAGCTGACTGCTAATCTGCTGGGCGTGCTCTACACCGATGCCATCAGAATCGGGCTGGAAGATGACTTATGGCTGGATAACGAAAAACGCATGCCAGCCAGCAATCCGGACTTGGTCAAACGCATCCGAAGGCTTTGCGATGAGTGTGGCCGTGCGCTCAGAGCCCCAAGCTGMTGCGTCAACAACT
>NZ_APHR01000008.1 GCF_000349205.1 Methylophaga lonarensis MPL
AKSAGCTGCTCCTAGTACGAGAGGACCGGAGTGGACGTACCCCTGGTGTTCGGGTTGTGATGCCAATCGCATTGCCCGGTAGCTATGTACGGACGGGATAACCGCTGAAAGCATCTAAGCGGGAAGCCCCCCCTCAAGATTAGATTTCCCCGAGCTTTAAGCTCCTGAAGGGCCGTGGAAGACCACCACGTTGATAGGCTGGGTGTGGAAGCGCAGTAATGTGTGAAGCTAACCAGTACTAATTGCCCGTGAGGCTTGACCATATAACCCCAAGTTTACTTGGGGGCTACAATCGCCTTGAGTTACTTTCCGAACAGTCTGCAATGCAGACAAACGATTATGCCTGGCGGCCATAGCGAGTTGGCACCACCTGACCCCATCCCGAACTCAGTAGTGAAACGACTCAGCGCCGATGATAGTGTGGGAGTTCCCATGTGAAAGTAGGTCACTGCCAGGTTTTTATATGAAAATACCCGGTCCTCTTTGAGGTCCGGGTTTTTTTTGTCTGGCGTTATTGGATTTAATCCGATGAACGGATTTTAGATGAACTAAACAGCTTCACTCAGTTCACTTTCTGACAGGACGACCTGGTTACGACCTCTATGCTTTGCTTCGTATAGGGCGACATCAGCGGCCTTAATCATGGCCGATTTATCAATCAGTTTATTGTCCAGATAGACCACACCAAACGAAGCAGTTACAGTCGGTAGGGGTTTGCTTTGATAGAGTAACTCGAGTGAAGCGAGCTCCTGACAAATAAACTCAGCTCTCTGCATCAGCTTTTCTTGACTGATATCAGGCAGGATCACGATAAACTCTTCCCCGCCGTAACGGCAGATGATATCGCTGGCACGGAAATGGTTTTTCAGTAAGTTGGCATACTCGGTAATGACCAGATCACCTGCGTCATGCCCATACTCGTCATTGAACTTCTTGAAGTGGTCGATATCTGTGATGATGAGTCCCAATCCGTGATTACTCCTGGCACAGCGATGGATCTCACGTTCCAGGCTCTCTTCCATGTAGCGACGATTAAACAGGTGTGTCAGTGGGTCACGTACTGATTGTGATTGTAATGCTTCTTTCAGTTTAAGACTGACCAATGACAATGCTAGGTTATCAGATGTAATTTTGACCAGCCTTTTTCTGGATTCAACATAGTAAGTTTTCTCTTCACCTGCCTTGTGTTTGGCACCACAAAATTCGATATGTAACATACCTAGCATTTCGCCTTGGGCAATGATGGGTTCACAGATATAGTTGCTAACATCCTCGTGTACATGCTTACAGCGCAACCGACCATCGTTATCCAGCGTGGTATGTTCCTTACCTTGTCGAAGTGACCAACAATCATCTGGGGCAATCACAGGTGCGCTTCCGATATGATCGGTGGCGCCCCAAGTGGTCATGGACTCGACCAGCGATTTTTTGTCATTAAACAGATACAAGGCACCTGTGCAGTCCGGAAATATCTGTTCAGCGTAATATGAAACAATAGGGTAGGTTTCATCAATCGACCGGCAGACTTGTAGATATGAATTTAGCTGATTAATCAGATTCATCTCATAGTTGTACTGAGTCAGCTCTTGATGAGATTTCTTAAGCTCATCTTCTGACATTTTTTGTTCTGTGATGTCGGTTGATGAGCCTACAAACCCGGCAAACCTACCCTGACCGTCGATATAAGGTTCGCCATGATCGATGAAATGACGATATTCTCCATCTCTGCGTCGCAGCCGATATTCCATGGTAAAAGGTTTATATGTTGCAAAAGCATCTTTGAATACCGTTAAGCAATACTCTCTATCGTCTGGATGCAGTGCGTTAAACCAGGCCTTACCGCCTAGCTTTTCTACTTTTTCCCGACCAATAAAGTTTTTGTACTGATTATTGGTAAAGATAACGTTGCCGTGAATATCAGTGAGCCATAGTGTGACTGGTGCGTCTTCGGCCAAGGTCTGAAAATTAATTTCATCCAGCGTCATCGCTGGTTCGTTGATGATCTCTTCGGTCATTACAGATGTTCTCCCTCTCCCTGTGAACTGCTTGAATAGTTATATGGTGTCCACGATTAACTTTATAACATGAATAAAGTAAAAGTTTGATATTGGCACTGAGTTTGCTCTATTTGATTGTCACGCTCATAAGCGAGGTGTGCCATGAAACGACTCTTGATGCTTTTTATGCTGTTGAGTTCAACAGTGCAGGCAAATGGAATTGCAAATTGGGACAGAGTGATTCTCTCGTGGGGGAGCCCATATTATGATGGGATTTGCGCCGCCAGAGCTCAAGCAAGCAGACATCCTCAACATTTTTATCGAAGGCGATGGGCAACCGGGTATTGCCCTTAAGATGGCGCAGGATGTGGGCGGAGATACCGTTTACATTGCACGGCCATGCCAGTATTTGCCTACTGGCAGGTTCAATGCCTGTACCAGAGAAGTCTGGACTTCACACCGATATTCACAGGATGTGGTTGATTCTATGGATCTCGCCATCACTGCTATGAAAAAGCGTTTTAACGCCAGTCAGGTGCGATTGGTGGGCTATTCAGGTGGTGGTGCTGTTGCAAGCATCATTGCATCAAAACGGAGCGATGTTGCACTATTATTGACCGTTGCAGGCAATATGGATCATAAGCAGTGGTCAGACTTTAACGGATCAGAACCTTTAACGGGCTCCTTAAATCCGATTGATTTCAGCCTGGCCTTGCAATCAGTGCCACAAATTCACTTAATGGGCGAACTCGATGATATTGTGCCAGGCTCTGTGCTGATGTCATATCTGTCAAAGCTCAACAGACGCGAGCAGGTGAAGAGCTATATAATTGGTGGCGCCGACCATACCTGTTGCTGGTCGGTTGCTGTCGCCACACTGTTGTCTCGTTAATGTCAGTTAATCGATGCCAGCCAGGCATCGTCAGAGCCTTCATTCATGCCTTCAAACAGATAGGTGGATAGATAACGTTCACCGGTGTCGGGCAGCATGGCGAGTATCGTTGACCCTGCAGCAGCAGTCTCTGCGACCTGCATAGCCGCTGCTAGCGTGCCACCACATGACAGGCCTGCAAAGATTCCTTCTTCAGCGGCAAGTCGTAGCGCCCAGTGCTTGGCTTGTTCATCGGAAACCGGATGAATAATATCAACAACATCCGGATTTAAAACATCTGGCAAAAAGTCGGGAGTCCATCCTTGTATTTTATGTGGACTCCAGGGTTTACCCGACAGCATTGCTGCAGCTTCAGGTTCTGTGGCGACAATTGTCGTTTCTGGTCGTGCCAGTTTAATCATTTCGGCAGCGCCGGTTAATGTTCCACCGGTGCCCCATCCTGATACCCAATAGTCCAAGGATCTGCCGGCAAAATCACGTAAAATTTCTGGTCCGGTGGTATTGCGATGATAGGCCGGATTAGCCGGATTTTTAAACTGATGAGCCAAAAACCAACCATGTTGGCTGGCGAGTTCTTCAGCTCTTTTGACCATGCCCGTTCCTCGTTCGGCAGCGGGTGTCAGAATGACTTTTGCTCCCAGCGCTCGCATGATCTTTCGGCGTTCTACGGAGAAGGTTTCGACCATTGTCGCCACAAACGGGTAGCCTTTTGCAGCGCAGACCATTGCCAGTGCAATACCGGTATTTCCTGAGGTGGCTTCTATCACTGTTTGCCCAGGCTTGAGTGCACCACTCTTTTCAGCATCATCAATAATAGCGAAGGCGAGTCTGTCCTTGACGGATCCCATTGGGTTAAAGGCCTCAACTTTGACAAACATTTCAACATGGCTGGGAGCAATGTTGTTGAGACGTACCACGGGCGTATTACCGATAGTTTCGAGGATACTGTTATAGATCATGCCGGAATACCTGTTTGTTTTGATAAAAAAACAGCCGCGAGGCGGCTGGTTTTGTCATCATTGGTGAACGTAGTCTTATGAAGAACTGCTAACGTGAATATTCTGTTTGGTCGGTTGCTTGGCCGCAGGTTTTTTGTTGTTTTCCGGTGCCGATGTCAGCTCGAGAGCTCGCAGTATATCTTGGCGAGTGATAGTGCCTACCAGGCGGTTATCCTTGACCACTGGATAACGTTTGTAAGAGGACTCGAGAAATTTCTGTGCCACATCAATGATCGGTGTGTCGACATCAATAGTCTCAACGTTTTGGGCCATAAATTCATCGACACGGCCACCAACACTACCGTGGTAGCCTGCCGTCAAAGCTACTTTCATGCAGTCTTTTTCAGAAAGAAAACCGATAAGGTTGCCTCTGGGATCAAGCACGGGAGCACCGGATAATTTGAACTCAATGAGCTGGTGAATGGCGCGCAGGACATCCATATCCGGAGTGAAGGTTATTTTTGTAGCACACATGTAATCTTTGACTTTGAGTGATGCAAGCATACAAATCTCCTGGAGTGCTAGTGCTGATTATGTTTTTGGCGGCTGGGGCATTGTTCTTTTTCTTCGGCAGAGCAGGCCCCACTGCAACTGCCGCCCAGTCCGACGTTATTGAGTCCACCGCAACTTCCTTTAATAGCGGGGCGCCCTAACAGGACGCCTATCGCCATGCCTGCCACGACTAACAACAGAATAATAAAGGTTGCGATAAATGTAGTCATCTAACCACCAAAGTCGTCGAGCAGGATATTTTCTGGTTCGACGCCCAGATCTTCAAGCATGCTAATCACGGCAGCATTCATCATCGGAGGACCGCAGATGTAGAACTCGCAATCCTCGGGGGCTGGATGATCTTTGAGATAGTTCTCATACAGCACATTGTGAATGAAGCCGGTGTAGCCTTTCCAGTTATCTTCAGGCAATGGGTCTGACAGTGCAACATTCCAAGTGAAGTTGTCGTTTTCTTCAGCCAGTTTGTCAAAGTCTTCAACGTAAAACATCTCACGAAGGCTTCGAGCACCATACCAGAAAGTCATCTTACGCTTGGACTTGAGACGGCCCAGCTGGTCGAAGATATGTGAGCGCATCGGCGCCATACCCGCGCCACCTCCGATAAAGACCATTTCCTTGTCGGTGTTCTTGGCAAAGAATTCACCAAATGGACCGGAAATGGTGACCTTATCGCCAGGTTTCAGATTAAAGATGTACGATGACATCTGACCTGGTGGAATACTGTCGTCTGAAGGTGGCGGCGATGCAATACGAACATTCAGCATCACGATACCTTTCTCTTCAGGATAGTTCGCCATGGAGTAGGCACGAACCACTTCTTCCTTAACCACTGACTTATAGCGCCACATATCGTAGCGGTCCCAGTCTTCACGATATTCATCTTCAATGATGAAGTCTTTGTAATCGACGGTATGAGGGGGACATTCAATCTGGATGAAGCCGCCAGCACGGAACTTGACGTCTTCACCTTCAGGCAGTTCAAGTACCAGTTCTTTGATGAAGGTGGCAACGTTGTGATTAGAGCGAACGGTACATTCCCATTTTTTGACGCCGAAGACTTCTTCAGGTACTTCAATGCGCATGTTCTGTTTAACAGCCACCTGACATGACAGGCGTTCACCTTCACGAGCTTCTCGTTTATTGATCAGTGATTCTTCGGTCGGCAGGATAGAGCCGCCGCCTTCCTGGATTTTGACTTTACATTGACCACAGGTACCACCACCACCACAGGCAGAGGAGACAAACAAGTTTGCATTTGCTAATGCACCAAGCAACTTGCCGCCGGCCGGACAATGAATAGTTTTCTCATCGTTAATAACGATTTCAATGTCACCACTGGCTACTAGTCTGCGACGGGCACTAAGAATTACAAATACCAGTGCCAGAATAATCAGCGTAAACAGGGTGATGCCAAGTATGATTTCCATCAGAGTTGAATTCCCGAGAATGCCATGAATCCGAGTGCCATAAGACCTGTTGTAATGAAGGTAATGCCAAGTCCTTGCAGACCATCAGGCACATCCGAATACTTCAGTTTTTCACGAATGCCGGCAATGGCGGTAATTGCCAAGGCCCAACCCAGTCCACTGCCGACACCAAACACGGCACTTTCTGCCAGGTTGTAATCACGTTCGACCATGAACAGCGTGCCGCCGAGGATGGCACAGTTGACAGTGATCAGCGGCAAGAATATCCCCAGTGCGTTGTACAGTGCCGGAGTGTACTTATCCATTGCCATTTCAATGATTTGTACCATGGCAGCAATAACGCCGATGTAACTGATCAAGCCCAAAAAGCTGAGATCAACATCAGGCATACCCGCCCAGGCAAGCGCTCCATCACGCAGCAGATATTCGTAGATCAGATTATTAAGTGGAACGGTGATGGCTTGGATCACGATAACGGCAATACCAAGCCCCAGTGCTGTTTCGATTTTTTTCGAAACAGCCAGGAAGGTACACATTCCCAAAAAGAATGCCAGCGCCAGATTTTCGACAAAAATCGAGCGGATAAAAAGACTGAGATAGTGCTCCATTTACAGCGTCTCCGTGCGATGTACCTGATGGATCTGATATTCAGGTTTTTCAACCTGCTCCGGCTTCCAGCTACGCACCGCCCAGATCATCAAACCAATAACAAAAAAGGCGCTTGGCGGTAGCAGCATCATGCCGTTAGGCACATACCAGCCACCCTCATTGGCAACCGCCAACACCTGGTAGCCAAATACGCTGCCGGAACCGAGCAATTCTCGGAAAAAGGCAACGGCCATCAACAGCAGGCTGTAGCCAAGTCCATTACCCAGTCCATCGAGCATGCTCATCATGGGAGGATTCTTCATGGCGTAGGCTTCGGCACGACCCAACACAATACAGTTGGTGATAATCAAGCCGACAAAAACCGATAATTGCTTGCTGGCGTCATAGGCAAAGGCCTTAAGCAACTGGTCAACAATGATGACCAGCGAGGCAATGATAGTCATTTGAACAATGATTCGGATATTGGTCGGAATGTGGTGCCGAATCATGCTGATGAACAGACTTGAGAAGGTGATAACAGCGGTCAGAGCTATGCTCATCATCAAAGCTGCCATCATGTTGGTGGTGACCGCCAGCGCCGAGCAGATGCCCAGCACCTGCAACATGATCGGGTTGTTATTGATCAGTGGGTTGACGACGTTCGCTCTTGCTTCACTAGCCATCAGATAACTCCTGCTTCATTTCGCATGCGTTGCAGATAGGGGCCAAATCCGTGTTCTCCCAGCCAGAAATTGACCAGATTGGAGACACCTTGTGCGGTCAGGGTCGCCCCTGACAGACCGTCTACCTGATGTTTCGCTTGAGGTGAATCGGCATCAACATAGCCACGCAAAACGCGGATGTTGAGTTGATCGTTATCATCGTAGATTTTTTTGCCTTGCCACTGCGAGCGCCAGCGGGGGTTATCAATTTCTCCCCCTAAACCGGGCGTCTCACCGTGTTCGTAGAACTGCAGCCCGCGAATAGTTTCAAAGTCACCTTCCAAAGACAGAAAACCATACATGGTTGACCACAATCCGTAGCCATGAACGGGCAACACAACCTGATCGATTTCATCGCCATCGCGCAGAATATATACAGGTGCCAAATCAGAGCGGCTACCAATTCCCGCAATATCCTGAGCTGAGCTCAGACGAGTACTGGTTGATGGATCTGATGCTGCACGTCGCTGGTCAAAACTGGTTGGCTCGATGTCGGTATCAGCATATTCGCCAGTGGCCAGGTCAACCAGTTGCACTTCAAACCGGGCAAACAACTCGTCCAGTGTTCCAGCTTCCTGGTTCACGCCAGTCACGGCAAGGATGTTGCGCTTGATATCGTTTTCCTTGTTGGCTTGCTGAAGTGGTTTCAGCGCGACAGCGGCGGTAGAAACCAGTATGGAACAAGCAAGACACAGCAGAATTGCGATCAGCAGTGTTTTTCTGGGATCGTCATTTGGCAGACTCATTGTGCTGCCAAACCATCCCTTCTTTACGTTATTTTCGCTCATAAGCAAGGCTTCGTTTTTGTCGACGTTTAATGTTGCTCTGCACTACAAAGTGGTCGATTAGCGGTGCAAAGATGTTGGCAAACAGTATGGCAAGCATGATGCCTTCAGGAAATGCCGGATTAACGACTCTGATAAGTACAGCCATCACACCAATCAGAATGCCATACACCCAGCGACCAGTATTGGTCATTGCCGCAGAGACCGGATCAGTCGCCATAAACACCATGCCAAAAGCAATGCCGCCAATGGTCAGATGCCAGTACCACGGTACGCCAAACATCGGATTGGTATCACTGCCAATCAGATTGAACAGCAGCGTCATGGCAAACATGCCTAAAAACACACCGAAGACTATTCGGTAACTGGCTATTCGTGTGTAAAGCAGAAAAGCCATGCCTAGTAAGATGGCCAAGGTAGAGGTTTCGCCAATTGAGCCAGGCATGTAGCCGACGAAAGTTTGGGTCCAGGTGTAGCCAGCCTCTTTGATGGCCTCAACGCCACCCATAGCAGCCAGTGCCAGCGGTGTGGCGCCGGTGTATCCATCAATGGCATTCCAGACGGCGTCACCGGACATTGACGCTGGGTAAGCAAAATATAGGAAAGCACGCCCCGTCAGTGCCGGGTTGAGGAAGTTTTTACCGGTACCGCCGAATACTTCCTTACCGATGACTACACCAAAGATAATCCCTAGCGCGACCATCCAAAGCGGGGTTGATGGCGGTAAAGTCAGCGTATAGAGCATTGAGCTGACCAGGAAGCCTTCGTTGACCTCGTGGTTTCTCACTGCAGCAAAGATGACTTCACAGATACCGCCTGCAACCAGTGTGGTGATATACATCGGCAGGAAATACAACAAGCCGTGGAACATGTTGCCAACCACGCTGTTGGGGTCATAGCCGATACCCAGTGTGGAAAGAATCCAGCCTCGCCATCCATCCAGAGAGCTCATGCCCAAGGCTGCCATTGCCGAGTTGGCCTGATAGCCTGTGTTCCAGAGCATGACCATCAGCACCGGCAATGTCGCAAGCACCACGAAACTCATGGTTCGCTTGAGGTCAATGCCATCTCTGACGTGAGGTGATCCTCGAGTCACTTCGGATGGCGTGTAAGCAAAAGTATCGACCATTTCGTAGAGTGCATAAAACTTCTCGTACGGGCCGCCTTTGTGAAACTGAGGCTCAATTTTGTCAAGGAAACGTCTTAAACGCGCCATCGCTTAACCTTCTTTTTCGATTTGAGTGAGATTTGCCCTGAGCACGGTGCCGTAATCGTACTTGCCAGAACATACATAAGAACACAGAGCCAGATCTTCCTCGTCAAGTTCCAGACAACCCAGTGCTTGTGCAGTATCTGTATCGCGAACCAGAAGCATTCTTAGCAGCTGTGTTGGCAAGATATCCAGAGGCATAACCATTTCAAATGCGCCAACCGGAACCATGGCCCGGGGGCTGCCATTCTGTGTGGTGGTCATGGCAAACTCTTTTTTGCCAAACAACCTTGAAATAAACACATTCAGTACCGAGAACTTGTTACGACCTGGCATGATCCAGCCCATAAATTCCCGCTCGATACCTTCCTCCAGTACTGAGATTTGCGTGTGAAAACGTCCAAGAAATGCGGCCCAATTGTTGGCTGTGTGACCATGCAGCACCGAACCCGAGATAACGCGAGCTTTGATGACGTCATCGATCTCATCTCGCACCAGATCTTCGGTGTTTGCGCCGAGACGGGTCTTCAACAGCCGAGGTTTATGCACCAGGGGGCCACCCAGCGCGATGATTCGTTCTACCCATAGCTGGCCTGTGGTAAACAGTTTGCCGATGGCGATCACGTCCTGATAGCCAATATGCCAAACAGTTTTCTGGACGCTGACTGGGTCGATGAAGTGAATATGCGTACCTACCAGGCCTGCGGGATGAGGACCTGAGAAAGTGTAGGTTTTCAGATTATCAAGTTTGGTGGTGGGTAATGCTGCCTGGGGCGCCTGGCACAAATTCACATCGCCATCGGTCAGGCGACTGAGTACCGTCAGGCCATGTTTAAAATCGTCTGCGTACTGATTAATGATGACCGCGGGGTCAGCCGCCAGAGGGTTGCTGTCCATGGCATTTACGAAGATAGACGCGGGGTCACTGTCAGGCTTAGGGGAGTGGCTGTAAGGACGAGTTCGGAATGCGACCCAGAGTCCGGAATCCAGCAGATTCTTTTTGACTTCGTCGCGCCTCAGACCATCAAGTTGAGCGGATTGGTATGACTGAAAACTGAGGGCTTCATCGCCTTGCAATTCGATAATGACGGACTGCAATGCGCGTTTGGCTCCGCGATTGATGGCTTTGACGATACCTGCACCAGGTGAGGTAAAAAACACACCGGGATTTTTCTTGTCTTCGAACAAGGGTTGTCCGAGTTTTACCTGCTCGCCCTCTTCGACCATCATGGTGGGCTTCATGCCCACGTATTCTTGCCCCAGCACTGCGACAGTGCTGACAGGGTTGGCGTCATAAATGACTTGTTCCGGTTTGCCTGTAATAGGCAGATCTAGCCCTTTCTTGATTGAGAAATGCATATTTCACCTGGTCAGAGACAACAGATTATGCCTGCGTTGTATCGCAAAGCTTCGAATAACTTCAGCCAACAAGTATAGGGTGTGAAGCCAATGAATGGAAGTCGCCAAACGTATTAATGGCGCCGAGTTGACCGATAGTTTGTGTCAGATTCAGCCTTGTTCAACCAAAAAAAAGCGATGGCAAAAGCAACAGCGGAAGCAAGGGCAGCGAGCATAAATGTAGCAAGCGGTCCGGGGCTTTCCCACCAGTAACCACTGATGAGGCTGCCCGCCGCGCCGCCAGCGCCAAAGCTGACACTACTGTACAGTGCCTGACCTCGGCCTTGATTCCTACCGGTAAAATGTTGATGTATCCAGGCAATTGCGACGGCGTGATAAGTCCCAAAGCTGGCTGCATGTAATAGTTGTGCAATAATCAGCAGGGGTAATTGTTCTGGAAAAAGGCCTATCAGTAACCACCGAACCACACTCAACAGCAGACTAATCATCAACACAAGCATCAGCCCGTATCGCGGAAGCCATCGGTGCATCAGCAGGAAAATCGCGACCTCTGCAATGACCCCCAATGCCCATAATTGTCCAATCAGGCTGCGGCTGTAGCCGTATTGCTCGAGGTAAATTGTATAGAAAGTATAGTAGGGGCCGTGGCTGGCCTGCGCCAGGAAGCAAATCAGTAAAAAAGCGATCACCGCAGGTTGTTTAAGTAGCTGACTAAGCGGGACATGATTCAGACTGAGGTGGCGAGAGGCAGATTCTGGCACAGTGAGGCTGAACAGCCATATCCCCACCAGACTGAACAACAGGGCAAATGGCACCAGGCCTGCATTGAATTTTTCCAGCAGCCAGCCAAGTAAAAGCACAATGATAATAAATCCGACTGAGCCCCAGACACGGATTTTGCTGTAATGATGGCTATGTTCACCGAGATGTTGCAGTGTAGTGACTTCAAACTGCGGTAGTGCTGCATTCCAAAAAAAGCTGAACAGCAGAACAACGGTGGCGATCCACAGATAACTCTGATCGATAAAAATCGCAGCGAAGCTGAGCACCGCCGCAAAGCTTGCGATGCGAACGATGCGCATTCTTTGGCCGTGATGGTCCGCAATCCAGCCCCATATGTTGGGTGCGATGATTCTGCTGGCCAAAAGGATAGCCGTTAATTCTCCGATCTGACGCGCTGAGAACCCCTCCCATTGCAGGTAGAGCGCCCAATAGGGCACCAGCACACCGAGCGTGGCAAAGTAGAAAAAATAGAATCCTGATAACCGCCAGTAAGGGAGGTTGGACTGGTTCACAATCCGGGGCAATCAGGCCTGAGCCGGAATAATCGGAGTGTTGACTGAGACTTCGGCATTCTGGGCTCGGTGCCTGAGCGCATGGTCCATCAGTACCAGTGCCAGCATCGCTTCGGCGATAGGCGTAGCGCGGATGCCGACGCAGGGATCGTGACGCCCTTTGGTGACTACCTCGATAACTTCACCCTGGGTATCAATGCTGCGACCTGGAATGCGCAGACTGGATGTGGGTTTAAGCGCCATGCTGACCAAAATATCCTGCCCGCTGGAGATGCCGCCCAAAATGCCACCTGCGTTGTTACTCAGAAAGCCTTCCGGGGTCAGTTCATCCCGGTGTTCAGTGCCTTTTTGTGCAACACTGTCAAAGCCCGCACCAATTTCAATACCTTTTACGGCGTTGATACTCATCATGGCATGTGCAATGTCGGCATCAAGACGATCAAAGACAGGTTCGCCGAACCCGGGTGGAACATGGCGAGCGACTACATTGATTCTTGCTCCGATTGAATTACCCTCTTTGCGGAGGGCGTCCATGTAATTTTCCAGTTGGGATTCAATAGCCGGATCTGGATTGAAAAACGCACTTTGATCTATATGAGACCAATCAAGTGTCTCAGCTTTGATGGGGCCAAGCTGTGCCATATAACCCTGAATCTCGATACCATACTGTTCGCGCAGATATTTCTTGGCGATGCCGCCTGCCGCTACACGCATTGCGGTTTCTCGTGCCGATGAACGACCACCGCCTCGATAATCACGGATGCCGTATTTGTGATGATAGGTATAGTCGGCGTGGGCAGGGCGGAACTGATGCATGATGTTGCCGTAATCTTTGGAACGCTGATCGATATTCTCAATCAGTAGCCCGATAGGCGTGCCGGTGGTTTTGCCTTCAAAGACACCGGACAGAATGCGAACCTGGTCTGGTTCACGGCGTTGCGTTTCGTGACGTGTTTTGCCGGGTTTGCGACGGTCAAGATCACCTTGCAGATCTGCTTCACTCAGTGATATTCCTGGAGGGCAGCCATCGACGATACATCCCAGTGCGGGTCCATGACTTTCACCAAACGATGTGACTGTGAACAGTTTTCCGAAGCTGTTGCCCGACATAGATATTTCCGTTGATTGAGTGGTTGGTCGACAGCGGCTTAGCCATGCTGCGAGATGCTGGCTGATCGTCTATGACCTGTAACAATACATTTTAACGTGCGAGACAGAGCAACGGTAGGGTTAATTGTTGTGAACCGCCTCGTTGATCTGCTCGATTAGCAGATCTGTTTCCACGGCATCGGCGATGTCGAGGACCTCCAGTGTGTTTGCCGGCAATAAAGACAGATCGGTTTCGTTGATCACTTGCTTGACTTCGAGCAGTGCATTGGGATGCATGCTGAAATGTTCCAGCCCCATCGCCAATAATAAACGGGTATACCTGGGATCACCCGCCATTTCACCACACATGGAGACTGGAATACTGTGCTTTTTGCCTGCATTAAGCGTCATCTGAATCAACCGCAGCACTGCCGGATGCAGGGGGTCATACAGATAGTTGACGTGATCGTCGATACGGTCAATGGCCAATGTGTATTGAATCAGGTCGTTGGTGCCAATCGATAAAAAATCGACATGACGAGCAAACATTTCAGCACAGACCGCACTGGCAGGAATCTCAATCATTGCACCAACTTCAATGGATCTGTCATAGGCAATGCCTTCGTTATCCAGCTCAAGTTTGCACTGTTCCAGCAGATTTCTCGCTTGAACCAGCTCATTCATCGTGGAGATCATCGGGAACATGATTTTGATTTTGCCAAAAGCAGAGGCTCGCAAAATCGCCCGCAATTGAGTACGGAACATACCCGGTTGACTTAAACAGAGACGAATGGCCCGCAGACCAAGCGCTGGATTTGTGACCACCGCTTGCGACAAGGGTCTGCCACCATCAACGGTCTTGTCAGCGCCCAAGTCGAAGGTACGAATAGTCACGGGTTGATTGTTCATGCCTTCCACCACATCCCGATAGGCGGCCAGCTGTTCTTCTTCCTCGGGCGGGCTGAGCCTGTTCATGTATAGAAACTCAGTTCGATACAAGCCAATCCCCTGAGCTCCGGCATTGCTGATGGTGGTGATATCCTCAGGTAATTCGGCGTTCGCCAGCAGTGTGATCGCTTTGCCATCGCGGGTTTTTGTCGGTTGTGACTTGTACCGGCTCAGCGAGGAGATATGTTGCTCAAAGGCTAATCTACGTGACTCAAAGGCGGTAATGGTCAGCGCGTCAGCACCGGCAATCAGGGTGCCTGTTTCACCATCGACGATCAGTAATTCATTGTCCTGAACATAGCGGCGAACCGATTCGACACCAATAATTGCCGGTATACCAAGGCTTCTGGCCAGAATGGTGGTGTGTGAAGTCGCACCACCGTGTTCAGTCACAAAAGCGGCGATCCCCTGATGTTGCATCAATACCGTGTCAGCAGGCGTCAGATCTTCCGCGATGATGATATGTCCCTTGAGTCTGCCATCAGGGATTTCATGTTCTGCCACTTCTTGATCGGAGAGGATCCGGTGGATACGGTTGACCACATGGTCTACGTCATCCCGTCGGGTACGCAGATATGGATCATCCATTTCATTGAATACGTTGATGAGTGCATCGCGCTGCAATTGCAATGCCCACTCAGCATTGCAACGACGTTCACGGATCATTTCTACCGGCACTTTGGTTAATGAGGAGTCGCTCAACATCAGCAAGTGGGTATCAATAAACGATGTCACATCTGCCGGTGCGTTGGCCGGAATATGATTGCGAATTGATTTGAGTTGCTGCCGTGCTTGCTCAATGGCGTCAAGCAGTCGTTCGACTTCCTGCTCAATCGCAAATGCAGGGATCAGGTATTCGCGAACATCCGGCTGATTGTGAAACAGGATGTGCGCACGGCCAATGGCGATACCGCGAGAGACACCAAGGCCTTGTAACTCCAGTGTCATTCGCCTTCCCCGAAATAATCGCTGATCAGTGCTTCAATCGCTGCGAGTGCCTGTTCAGCATCATGTCCATTGGCATTGACACTGATCTGTGTACCTTTGGCCGCGGCCAGCATCATGACGCCCATAATGCTTTTGCCATTGACGACCCGCCCGTCACGAGACACGGCGATATCAGCCTCAAATTCTGAGGCAGTAGTGACAAACTTGGCGGCTGCCCTGGCATGCAGTCCGAGCTTGTTGATGATAGTAAAGGTTTGCTCCATCATTTTCTGTATCCGGTATGGTGACAGCGGACAATGCCTTCCTGGCCACCGCTCATGGCTTTATATTCAAGTTCATCCAGATTGAGTGTTGGATAATTCAACACACGAATCAGCATTGGCAGGTTCAGTCCTGAAACGATTCTAATATCATCCCGATCAGAAACCGCGCAGGCGATATTGCTCGGGGTTGAGCCAAACATATCGGTGAGAATCAGAATGCCGTTCCCTTGATCCAGGCCCAGCAAATCTCTGTCCAGTTGCTTTCGAATAGCTTCTGGGTCATCTCGTGTTTCGATGGAGATCACCTTGGTGGGTAAGGGACAACAGGACAACATCTGTCGAGCGGTATTGATCAACTCTGTGCCGATATTGTTGTGCGATACGATCAGAATGCCTACTGTCATTGATATTCTCTATGCTCAGCCTGTCCGGGAATTGGCCTCTGTGGCTATCAGGGCTCTGCCGGGATTGAATGTAATGGATTAGGAGCTTTCTGGCAATGTCAGGACCAGCGCTGGATCAGATTGTAGTCGCCCGCGAGTTGGTTAAATGCAATTCAGATTGACGCAAGGGCAGTAACTTCACTGCAGCAAGTACACGGGCAGACAAGGAGGTGGGTGAAGACACGGACAGTGAAACTGAGGGGATCTGCATTTGCATGATTTCTGTCAATTGCCAGGTACCTTCATAATTGACCGGTGTATTCGGCCCATGATGCAGCTTGATGATCATTTCGACGACCATTTGTGCCAGCCAGGCATTTTCCGGGTAGAGCTTGCGAACATCAATCATCCCCAGCTCTCGACTGTGCAACAAACCTGATGTCTGAGTGGGGCAGTGGGCAATCAGCTGTGGACCTAGTATTGAAAACTCGATGTGGTCATCGGCGACTAATTGATGTCCCTGTGCCAGCAGCTCAAGGGCCAGAGAACTCTTGCCGACGCCTGGTTTGCCGAGGATGAGAATACCGGTGTTATCAACCTTGACGGCAACACCATGCTGTCCAAATCTGGGAGTATCTGTGGAAGAGCTGGGATGACTAGTCGTCATCAATAGAGAGTAATAATTCAAAAACCGCTTCGCTGCTGGCAGCTTCGCGAATTTTTCGACAAGTGTCTGCGTCTCTGAACAAGGTCACCAATCTTGAAAGATGTTGCAGATGATGTTCGTTATCGTCTTCGGGTACCAGCAGGCCAAAGGCAATATCAATCGGTTCACCGTCTGCCGCATCAAAATCAACGGGTGTTGAAAGGGTCAGCATGGCGGCAATCGTGTTGGGTAAATCGGGAACCCGGGCGTGGGGGATAGCCACGCCCTTGCCGAGGCCTGTACTGCCAAGGCGTTCCCGTTCAAGAAGTACTTGAAAGATTTTTTCAGCCGTCGTTGCCTTGGTGTTGGCTGCCAACATCCGGCTCAGATTTTCTATGACGCGTTTTTTGCTGGTGGCATCGTCATGAAAACTGATGTTATCTGAATTAACCAGTAAAGCAGCTATGAGCATGAAAAAATCCCGATACGACAGTAAGTTAGTTAATTAATGTTGTGCTTCATTTGGGCACCATCAGCTTGATGGTGGTTAGTGATTTTATCTTTGTGTTTGATAATTTGGCGATCAAGTTTAGCCACCAGGTTTTCGATCGCACTGTACATATTTTCATGTTCGTCTGAGGCGAACAGATCTGCGCCGCTGACATGGACGGTTGCTTCGGCTTTCTGGCGCAGCTTTTCGACGGACAAAATCACATGAACATTGGTCATGTGGTCAAAGTGACGAGTCAATTTTTCGAACTTTTTATTGACATGATCACGCAGGCTGTCAGTGATATCAACATGTTGTCCGCTTAAATTTAATTGCATAGTGCATCACTCCTTTTAGTGTTTAAAAACTGGCTTACACCAGCCGCTTACGTTCGTTTGATGGCGGAATCGCAAGCGTTTCACGATATTTGGCGATAGTTCGCCGGGCCACGTTGATGCCCTGTTCTCCCAGAATATCAGCAATTTTGCTGTCACTGAGAGGTTTTCGCGGATTCTCTGCGGCCACCAGTTTTTTGATGATGGCACGAATAGCGGTTGCTGAACATTCTCCACCACTTTCAGTGCTGACATGGCTGGAGAAAAAGAATTTCAGTTCAAAAATACCACGTGGGGTATGCAGATATTTGCGAGTGGTGACTCTGGAAATCGTTGATTCATGCATTTCCACGGTTTCAGCAATATCAGCCAGCACCAGCGGCTTCATCGCTTCCTCACCATGCTCGAGGAAGCCTTGTTGTCGCTCGATAATGGCCTGGGTAACTTTCAGCAGAGTTTCGTTTCTGCTTTGCAGGCTTTTCAGAAACCAGCGTGCTTCCTGAAGGTTATTTTTCAGGTAAGTGTTTTCAGCACTGTTGTCAGCCCGGTTAATCAGTTGCGCGTAGTGCTCTGCAATTTGAATTTTGGGTGCATTATCCGGGTTTAGTGATAATTGCCAGCGGCCGTTGAGTTTGCGAACGTAAACATCTGGAACGATGTATTCGGTATTGTCGACCTGGATCAGGCTGCCCGGACGAGGATTGAGCATTTGAATGCTGCGCACCAGATCGGTCAGTTCATCATCACTGATTCTGAGTGCCCGTTTGATTTGGGCATAGTCACGTCTGGCAAGTGCATCAAGATGTTTGTCGATTAATTCAGCCAGTAGCGCTGAATGCTCGCCGACGGCAGGCTGAAAAGCCCTGAGCTGAATCAGTAGACATTCACGTAAATCGCGAGCGCCAACGCCGACCGGATCAAAGTGATGTATCCGGTGCAGTACGGTTTCAATGTCTTCAAGCTCTACTTCCGGGAACTCATCTCCGAGGCTGTGCAGCACATCTTCAATGGAGATCTTGAGATAACCATCATCTTCAATGGAATCAATAATCACCGTGGCGATAGCTTGTTCGACTTCGGTAAAAGGGGTGAGCCGCATTTGCCAGAGCAGATGTTGCTGCAATGTGTCGCCGCTTTCATCGTGATTGTCACGTTCGAAATCGTTATCGCTGCTACTGAGGCTGCCAGAGCCAGTGTATTGCTGTTCGAAGGTATCTTCCCATTGACTGTCAACCGGCAAGTCCTCCGGAATATCAGAATGCTCTAGCTGGCTGATTTCACGACTGGCTTCGTTATCGTCTTTTCGGATGATTTGCGGATCGTCGTAGTCGAAGTCTTCCTCGACTTCCAGCAGTGGGTTTGATTCCAGCGCTTCCTGAATTTCCGCTTGCAGTTCAAGCGATGACAGCTGCAGCAGACGGATCGCCTGTTGCAGCTGCGGGGTCATGGACAGACTCTGACCGACTCGTAACTGTAATGAGGGTTTCACAAACAGGAATATTTAGATGTGTTGATCATGCGTCAATGTTACCGCAACTGCTGAGCTGTTGCCTATATGCCCACAGAAAATTCAGTACATTTCAGAACAGTCTGACGGCAGAAGCTTTAAAACTTACGAATAAGCGGTCCCCGGGTTGCAAGGCTAACTCTCGCAATGATTGTTCAGTAATGATGGCATCAAAGCGTTCACCACAGTCGATACTCAGCCTGACACCTTGCGAGTCGGCAGTGACCTGGGTCAGTTTCCCCGGATAAGTGTTGCGGATGCTGGACTGATTGGGCGCTATTTTGGAAATGATGATGTCGCATGGGTCAACGGCCATCACGTTGGCGTCGATGTCTTCCATGCTTGTGGTCACCTTGAGTTTTCCGGTGTCGAATACAGGCATCTGATAATGACCATGGAACACGTTCAGCAATGGCGTATCGATCATCTTGCCTGGTACAAGCTGATGGTTTTATCTGCCAGCATGTTGGCCTGAAAGCGGTTATGTGTTGAGAACACCATGGTTTTGCCGGGCTGCGCTGCCCATTGATGCAGAATCACTTCCAGCTGATGAATGTGTTGCTGATCGAGATGAGCAAAAGGCTCATCAAGCAGCAGAATGTCAGGTTGGCAGATCAGGGTTCTGGCGAGTGCCACTCGCTTTTGTTCGCCACCGGAGAGTTTGGCCGCGTCCGTGTTAATCAGTCCTTGCAGGTTGAGTCGTTGCAGCCAGAGATCTATCTGCTCAGCCTGCATGCCGGGTTTGAAACCCTGAAGTCTGAGTGCGAGTTGCAGATTCTCCAGTACCGTACCAGGCAGTAAATAAGGCTGCTGACTGACTAGGCCGATTCGACGGCGCAGCGCAGCAGAAAGGGTGCCATTCACTGCTTGTCCAAGGACCTGAAACTCACCTGATACGCCGGGCTGTATAAAGGCCAGTGCATGCAAAAGCGTGGTTTTGCCAGCGCCATTTTCACCCAGGATTGCGGTGCTTTGCTGGTTGTGGATGCTGAGATCGTCAATGTTCAACAGCCGCTTTTGTTGTGCATGCACAGCTAAATTGTTGATGCGATAAGCTTCAGTCATCGGGCTTTGCCTTGAAGGGCGCTCATCAGAAAGTTCAGCATAAATGCCAGAATGAGTAGCAATAATCCCAGCGCCAATGCCAGCTCAAATTCACCCTTACTGGTTTCAAGGGCGATAGCGGTGGTCATGGTTCGGGTAAAGCCTTCGATATTACCACCCAACATCATCGCCGCTCCGACCTCACCAATGGCTCTACCAAAACCTGTGATGATGCCGATCAAAATCGCTACTCGAGTGACTCGAACCACTTGCCAAGTGAGTGAAAAACCTCGTGCTCCCATCGTTAGCAGGGTAGGCAGTAATCTTGGATCTGCGGTATGTACGGCTGTGCTCGTCAAGTTGATCATGATGGGCATAATCAGTAGACATTGCGCAATGATAATTGCCGTTGGTGTATATAAAAGCCCCCAGTCTCCGAGCGGTCCCATCCGGCTGAACATCCCGTAAAGCAACAAGCCAATGACTACAGTCGGCATCGCCATCAGTGTATTGAGCAAATGTTGCAAAGCGCGTTTGCCGGGAAAGCTGTTCAATGCCACCGTGACGCCTACAGGCACAGAGATCAGTGCTGCAAAAAAGCAGGCGACAACCGAGATATATACCGAGGTGTAGACGATTTGATAGAGATCAGCATCAAAGCTGCTGATCAAGCCAAGAGCGGCGACCAGAGCATTGGCAAGATAATCCATAACCGATGCGAGCAGGTCAGCCGGTTAATTTAAGACGTTGACAGATGGTCAGCGTCGGCTCGATTTTGTTCATGGTGTAAAAGTGAAGTCCCGGAACCTTTTGATGTAACAGTTGATCTGTGAAGTCGGTTAAAAAATCCAATGTAAAAGCCTGCATCGATGCGGTGTCATCGTAAAAGGCTTCCAAACGTTTACGCAGCCAGCGGGGAATTTCTGCACCACAGGCGGCTGAAAAGCGGGCTAGCTGTGCGTAGTTGTTAATCGGCATGATGCCGGGAATGATGGGGATATCAATGCCGGCTTTCTCACAGCGTTCAACAAAATACAAATAGGCGTCGATATTGTAGAAGTATTGAGTGATTGCACTATCGGCACCGGCATCGACCTTGCGTTTGAAGTTTTCCAGATCAATGTCGGCGTTCATTGCCTGAGGATGCACTTCAGGATAAGCAGCCACCTCAATGGTAAAGTGATCTCCCGTTTCGGCACGAATAAACTCAACCAGCTCGTTGGCATAGCGAAAATCACCCGGATCACGCATACCTGACGGTAAATCACCTCGTAAGGCGACAATTCGGCGAATATCGTGGCTGATGTAGGTCTGCAACATGGCCTGTATGCGTTCGCGAGATGAGCCGACACATGACAGGTGAGGCGCTGCATCAATGCCGGTTGTACTGGCTTGTTGCTGAATGGCAATAACCGCGTCCGATGTATTGTCCTGAGTTGACCCGCCCGCACCAAAGGTCACGGAATAAAAAGCGGGCTTGAGCACGGCCAGCGCTTGCTGAACCTGCTGCAGGGTATTCACCCCTTTTTCGGTTTTGGGCGGAAAAAATTCACAACTGATGACAGGTTTGGACATGAGCTTTAGTTCTGCAAAAAAAGTGGGCTGACATAGTTGGTCAGCCCACCTGTGGTTTAGTAACGATAGTGTTCCGGTTTGTACGGGCCATCCTGTGGCAAGCCGAGATATTTAGCCTGTTCACTGGTGAGTGGCGTCAGATTGGCACCGATGCGACCCAGATGCAAGCGGGCGACTTTTTCATCCAGTCTTTTCGGCAGTACATACACCTTGTTTTCATAGTTCTGATGATTGTGCCAGAGCTCAATCTGCGCCATCACCTGGTTGGTGAATGAGGCTGACATGACAAAACTCGGATGGCCTGTGGCACAACCCAGATTCACCAGTCGGCCTTCTGCCAACAAAATGATGCGCTTGCCATCAGGGAAAATGACGTGATCGACTTGCGGTTTGATGTTTTCCCACTGGTATTTACGCAGTGAAGCGACATCAATTTCGTTGTCAAAGTGACCGATATTGCAGACGATGGCTTCATTTTTCATCGCAGACATGTGGTCGTGATTGATCACATTAATGTTGCCGGTGGCAGTGACAAAGATATCGCCAATGGCAGCCACTTCATCCATGGTGACAATGCGATAGCCTTCCATTGCCGCTTGTAGCGCACAGATCGGATCGATTTCAGTGACCATGACAGTGGCGCCCATGCCGCGGAAAGCCTGCGCACAACCTTTACCGACATCGCCGTAGCCGAGGACAACACAGATTTTGCCAGCAACCATTACATCAGTGGCACGTTTAATGCCATCCAGCAGCGATTCACGACAGCCGTACAGGTTGTCGAACTTGGACTTGGTGACCGAGTCATTGACGTTGATGGCGGGCACTTTGAGGGTGCCGGCTTTCATCATTTCGTAGAGGCGGTGTACACCGGTCGTGGTTTCTTCCGACAGGCCACGGACATCGGCCAGCAGTTCCGGAAATTCCTGGTGCATGATTAAGGTCAGATCACCACCATCATCCAGAATCATATTTGGTCGCCAGCCATCCGGGCCGACGATGGTCTGCCGGATACACCAGACGGCTTCTTCTTCGGTTTCACCTTTCCAGGCAAATACCGGAATGCCCTGATCTGCAATCGCCGCTGCGGCGTGATCCTGGGTGGAAAAAATATTGCACGAAGACCAGCGCACTTCAGCGCCCAGTTCAACCAGTGTTTCAATTAACACGGCGGTCTGGATGGTCATGTGCAGGCAACCGGCGATGCGAGCGCCCTTGAGTGGCAGTTGACCGGCATATTCCTCACGCAGTGCCATCAGGCCAGGCATTTCGCTCTCGGCAATCTTGATTTCCTGATGACCCCATTTGGCGAGGCTGATATCGGCGATTTTATAATCGGGAGTAAGGTTTTCTACAGCTGATTGCATGATGGTAAGTTCCTGTAATTAGTTGAGACCGGCAGCATCGCGCAGAACTGGAGCAAGATCAGTGTGCTCCCAGCTGAAATCTGCATCGTCACGACCAAAGTGGCCGTATGCGGCGGTTTTTTTGTAGATAGGTTTGACCAAGTCGAGCATGGTGATTAAACCAACCGGGCGCAGATCAAAATGTTCGCGCACCAGTTCGACCAGCCTTTCTTGAGAAATTTTGCCTGTGCCAAAGGTTTCCACACTGATTGAGGTGGGTTCTGCGACACCGATGGCATATGACACTTGAATTTCGCATCGGTCAGCGAGTCCTGCTGCGACGATGTTTTTAGCGACATAACGTCCCGCATAGGCCGCGCTTCGATCAACTTTGGACGGATCTTTACCGGAAAACGCGCCGCCGCCGTGGCGTGCCATACCACCGTAGGTGTCGACGATGATCTTGCGACCAGTCAGACCACAATCACCGACAGGACCGCCAATGACAAACTGCCCGGTGGGGTTAATATGAAAACGGGTATTTGAATTCAGCCATTCAGCTGGAAGCACCGGCTTGATGATGAGTTCCATCACGGCTTCGTGCAGATCCGGTTGTTTGATGTCCGGGTTATGTTGTGTTGACAGGACAACCGCGTCGATGCCGACAGGTTTGCCGTTTTCGTAGATAAAAGTCACCTGACTTTTGGCGTCGGGTCTCAACCAGGGAAGTTCACCATTTTTACGCACTTCCGCCTGACGTTTAACCAGACGATGGGCATAGGTGATAGGCGCAGGCATCAGAACTTCGGTTTCATTGCTGGCGTAGCCGAACATCAAGCCTTGATCGCCAGCGCCCTGTTCTTCAGCACTACCGCGGTCAACGCCCATGTTGATATCAGGAGATTGCTTGCCAATCACCGACATGACGCCACAGGTTTGTCCGTCAAAACCGACATCGGAGCTGGTATAGCCAATGTCACAGATGGTGTCGCGCACGATTTGCTCAAGATCGACCCAGGCAGAAGTGGTGATTTCGCCAGCGACGATGGCCACCCCGGTTTTGATCAAGGTTTCACAGGCGACGCGGGCCTTGGGATCCAGCTCAATGATGGCATCCAGTACAGCATCTGAAATTTGATCAGCGACTTTATCTGGATGACCTTCCGAGACTGATTCAGAAGTAAAGAGATAAGCACTACTCATGGACAGCTTCCTCATAGGGTTCAGTTAGGGACTGACAGTGAGGCGCGAGCAGCGATTGCTGAGTGAAACGCCCATTACTATCAGTGACCTGGTAATAATGAACGCCGTTTTACAAATGAAACATTGGATAAGCCTGGCAGGAGTACCTGTCGCAGCGTTCCTTATCCGAAGCCGTTATGTTAATTCATCTCGGCAAAATTGCAAGACACGACCCCGTGTTACAGCATTTTTCAGGTTTTTCCTAAGTCAGAAAATTAAGTGATGCCCATGTTGTTTCAACCATTGACGGTGTTGACGGTGATCAGCATCAAATCGGGCAACCAGATTCCAGAAGCTGGGAGAATGATTCAAATATTGCAAGTGGCATAACTCATGGGTGATCACGTAATCAATGATCGGCTGAGGTGCCTGAATCAGTTGCCAGTTCAGCTGAATATCTCCATTGCTGCGACAACTTCCCCAGCGGGATCGGTAGTGACGCACGGTGATTTGTCTGGGACTCAATTGATATTGCTCTGCCAGGACCTGGCATCGCTGGATCAGCTGTTGAGCTGCTTGTTGCCGGTAGAATTTTTTCAGTAGTGATTTAACCTGCTCGGTTTCATCGGTGTGGTTGACAGTCAGTTGGCAACGCAGTGTTTGGCCATCAAAATCAAGCTGTTGTCGGCGCCCTGTCGCTGTCGTCACTGTAATCGGAAAGTATTCACCAAACAGTGGTTGCAGGCTGCCGTCTGCAAAACTACGTGTTGGCAGTTGTTGCTGTTCTGCCAGTCGAGCAGTGATCCAATCTGATTTGCTGGCAATAAAGTCCTCGGCAATGCGCAAGGGGCAGTGACCTGGCAAATGAATACTGACCTCGCCGTTGTGAACTTTGAGTGCCATGGTTTTTCGGCGATGACTGCGTTTAACCGCAATCTCGATGCCATGCGCGTGCAAGTGGCTAGTCATGTATCCGATCAGAAACTTCTGGAAAAAGTACAACAACAGGCATTTTGCCTGACGATTTGCGAAAATGATGCAATTGATTTGGATTCTACTATGGCCCTTAAAGAAGATATATCCCGCGCCCATCGATTGTCATTGGCTCCGATGCTGGATTGGACCGATCGGGATTTTCGTTATCTGTGTCGATTAATCTCCAGGCATACCTTGCTCTACACCGAAATGGTGACGACAGGAGCCTTGTTGCATGGCGATGCCTCACGATTTTTGGCGCATGATGATATTGAATATCCACTGGCGTTGCAGCTCGGAGGCAGTGATCCGGCGGCCTTGGCAAAATGCGCCATACTGGCGCAGCAGCAGGGGTATCAAGAAATCAACCTGAATGTCGGCTGCCCCAGTGATCGCGTTCAAAATGGCAGCTTCGGTGCCTGCTTGATGGCCGAGCCGAACTTGGTTGCTGATTGTGTTCGTGCCATGAAAGATGCGGTGTCACTGCCGGTAACGGTGAAAACCCGTCTGGGCATTGATGAGCTGGATAGCTATCAGTTTCTGCATGAGTTTGTCAGTGCCATGGTGGCCGCGGACTGTGACGCACTGATTTTGCATGCTCGTAAAGCCTGGTTAAAAGGCTTGAGTCCCAAGCAAAATCGAGATATCCCGCCGTTGGATTATCAGCGGGTGTATCAGATCAAACAGGATTTTCCGAATTTGCATGTAGATATCAACGGTGGCGTGCAGACGCTGGCGGAGGCACTGGATCATCTTCAACATGTCGATGGTGCAATGATTGGCCGGGCCATTTATCACCGACCCTACCTGCTGGCCGATGCAGACAGCCAGATTTTTGGAGATCCAACTCCCGTCAAGACTGAGGCTGAAATTGTAGAGATGATGTTGCCCTACATCGAACAGCGAATGTCACAAGGCCGACCTTTGAAATCAATCACCCGGCACATGCTTGGACTATTTCAGGGACAAGCCGGTGCTCGCCGCTGGCGGCGGCATTTGAGCGAAAATGCTCATCTGCCCGGCGCTGATATTCAAGTGATTCGTGATGCTATGAAACTGCTTGGCTGAGGCTGAGGGAGCAGATACATCGTTTTTCAGGTGAGATGCGACAGTTTGGGCCACACATTTCTGGATTACACACTGCCCGTCACTTGTCACGGCGTCAGAAGGCCTATCCAGCCCTGACAGACCTGCTCACCCTCGAATCACATCAAAAAATAAAATCTGCGAACATCTGCGTATTCTGCGGATTTACTTTTTTTCAGAAATACGCGCAGCTGTTGTACTTAGCTCGCTATTTACGAAGCCCGGTACCTTTGTCGAGCAGGTGCAGGGCAAACCAGCTCAGTGCAGCAATAAACAGCACAATAATGCCAAACGCCAGCCACAGATTGACATCAGATGCCCCTAACAGGCCGTAGCGGAAAGCATTGACCATGTACAACACGGGATTGAGCATCGAAACATGCTGCCAAAAGTCCGGTAACAGGCTGATGGAGTAGAAAACACCGCCCAGATAGGTCAATGGCGTCAGAATAAAGGTTGGAATGATGGATATTTCATCAAAACTTCTGGCGTAGATAGCATTGATAAAACCGCCAAGCGCAAACAGGATGGCACTGAGCAGCACTACGCTGAAAGTAATGAACAGATTCTGTACCGGTAATTGGGTAAAAAACAGAGCCACCAGAGTGACGATCAGTCCAACAAATAAACCTCTCGCTGTTCCGCCAGCCACATAACCGGCCAGAATCACGTAATTTGGCACCGGAGCCACGATCAGCTCTTCAATGTGATTTTGAAATTTTGCACTGAAGAATGACGAAGCGACGTTAGCATAGGCATTATTGATTACGGCCATCATGATGATGCCCGGGGCAATGTATTCAATGTAGCTGAAGCCTCCCATTTCTCCGATGCGCGCGCCAATCAGATTGCCAAATATGATGAAATACAAGGTCATCGTGATAGCTGGCGGTAGCAGTGTCTGTGCCCAAATTCTTAAAAAGCGGCGTATTTCGCGAGTAACAATGGTTGAAAAAGCAATCCAGTGCTGTTGGTGACGCGCGACTCTCATTGTTGGGTCTCCGAACTCTCGACCAGCGTCAGGAATAGTTCTTCCAGTCGATTCGCCTTATTTTTCATACTGGCAACTTCAATGCCGCACTCGCTGAGCCGATTAAACAGTGAGTTAAGGCTTTCGCTGCGGCACAATTCGATCTCAAGTGTGGTGCTGTCGATCTGATGACAGCAAAGATCTGCGATTGCACTGAGGTCGGCGAGCGGTTGTTTGAGATCGAGCACAAAGGTTTCTCTGTCGAGTCTGTTTAGCAAGGACTTCATATCGGTATTCTCGATGATTTGCCCTTTATCGATGATGGCGATGTTTCGGCACAGATTTTCCGCCTCTTCCAGATAGTGTGTGGTCAGAATAATCGTCGTGCCCTGGCGGTTGATGTCTCGCAGAAATGTCCACATTGAACGTCTTAATTCAATGTCCACGCCAGCGGTTGGCTCATCAAGAATGAGCAGTTTTGGCTGATGCACCAGTGCCCGAGCTATCATCAAGCGGCGTTTCATACCGCCAGACAGGGCGCGAGCAGAGCTATGCCGCTTATCCCAAAGGCCAAGCTTTTTCAGTAGCTCATCGGCATGTGTTTCTGCTTCTTTTGCAGGCACGCCGTAATAACCTGCCTGGGTAATCAGAATATGTTTGACCTGCTCGAAACCGTTGAAATTAAATTCCTGAGGTACCAGGCCAATGTAGCTTTTCGCCAGTTCACGGTCAGTATCCAGATCAGCGTCAAACACCTGAATCCGGCCACTGGTTTTGGTGACCAGTGAGGTAATAATGCCGATTGTGGTGGATTTACCCGCACCATTTGGCCCCAGCAAGGCAAAAAAATCGCCTTGTTCGACTTCAAGGTTCACATCGTTCAAAGCTTCAAAACCGTTTTTGTAGGTTTTGTGGAGTTGTTGAATTGAAAGCGCTTTCACTGCGGTGTCTCAAGCGGAATAAATCCAATTAGACTATCATGCCTGCGATGACCGAGGATATTTTCCAGCGTATGCAACCTAGACCATCGCCACCCGAAAGCCCGCAAGCACTTATGAGTCGAGTCACGGACTTAGCCGGTAAAACACTGGGACAAATTGCTCGCGATGCCCAATTTGCGATCCCGGATGATTTAAGCCGTCACAAAGGCTGGGTGGGCAGTTTATTTGAACATGTACTAGGCTGTGATGCCGGTAGTCAGGCCATTCAGGATTTTTCGGCCTTGGGCATTGAGTTAAAAACTCTGCCATTGGATGCGCATGGCCAGCCCAAGGAATCAACCTTCGTTTGTACCGTCAATGCGGCAGGCTCAGAGTCAGGTCAGTGGCAAGACAGCTGGGTCAGAAAAAAACTCTCCAATGTTTTATGGGTGCCTATTGAGGCGGACAATCGCATCGCACTCGCCGATCGTTTTGTCGGCATGGGCTGGATTTGGCAACCCACTGCAGAGCAAGAAGCCATGCTCCGGCAAGACTGGGAAGAATTGATGGAGTTAATTGCCCTGGGTGAGCAAAATGCCTTGACCGCCGAATATGGACAATATCTGCAAATCAGACCCAAAGCGGCCAATAGTCGGGTGATGGCCAGAGCCTCTGATATTGATGGTGAATCTATTCTGCTCAACCCCAGAGGATTCTATTTACGTACGAGTTTTACCCGGCAATTGCTTGAGGCTGCTACAATTTCATCTTTGGGGTCCTGAATCATCCGTCGGATCCCAGGTCAGAGACAGGGAATATCTCAGTGCAAAACTTGAATGCTTTGGTGGTGGATGCCGATGCAGACTTCCGGGAAACCGCCAGCAAAATTCTGCTGGCTGCAGGATTTAACGTCGCCACGGCCAGTTCCGGGCAAGAGGGGCTGACACAGGCGCAGCAATCCACCTACAGATTGGTATGTTGTAGCGATCAGCTGCCTGACATCAGTGGTGTGGATTTTTGCGGGCAACTTCGTGCAATCAGCGGTTTTGATTGTGTTGCCGTCTTGATCATGACCGATCAGGACAGTTCAAGATTGCTCAAACAGGCAATGCTGGCAGGTGCCACCGATATCTTTAGTAAAAGCGACCACGAAGAACTGGAAACTTACGTTCAGCGTCTGGCGGAACGTGAATCGAGACAGTTATCTGGACGGGTACTGTTTACCGAAGATTCACGGGTATTACAGACAATTATCATCGACTTGCTGACCGATATGGGCCTTGATGTTGATGCCTATACGCACGCTGAAGGGGCATGGGATGCATTTCAGGGCGGAGATTATGATTTGGTGATTACCGATGTCATGCTTGAAGGCATGATGAGTGGCATCACACTGGTCAGAAAAATTCGTCGAGCGCCTGGAGAGCTTGGCAATATTCCTATTATCGCCACTTCCGGCTTTGACAACATGTCACGCAAGATCGAGTTATTTCATCTGGGGGTAAATGACTTTGTCTCCAAACCCATCGTCCGTGAAGAGCTGCGTCAGCGAGTCTTCAATCACATCAACAGCTACCAAAATCTTCGAGAGTTACGCTCTCAACAAAACTCTTTGTACAGCCTGGCGATGCTTGATGAAGTGACGCAATTATTCAATCGTCATGCATTAAGAGAGTTTGCCGGCAAGTATTTTAGCGATGCTTACCGTTTCAAGCGTGACTTGGCACTGGCAGTGCTGGATGTGGATCACTTTAAACAGATCAATAACGAGCATGGTTTTGAAAAAGGTGATCAGGTGTTGGCAGAACTGGGTACCTGGCTGAAACGTTTTGTGCGGGATGTGGATATTGTTGCGCGGTGGGCCGGCGAGGAATTTGTTGTGCTGTTGCATGGCTGTAATAACGAAAGTGCCCATGCCTTAATGGAGCGATTGCAGAAAAAGCTGGGCCGATTTAAACCGGCTAATATTCCCGTGACTTTGAGTATTGGTGTCGCAAGTCTGAATCACGATAGAAATGACACTCTCAACTCACTTTTTGAGTTGGCCGATCGTGCCATGTATCAAGCAAAAATGGCAGGCCGGAATTGTGTGATGACCTACGATGGACATAGCGGTCAGGAAACTTAGGACTTAATTACCTGAGCGCGTTGTTGAGGTCAGACTGCTTATTCAGCCAGTTTAAGGGCTAATATCAAGCGGATGTTTGCGGGTAGCGCTCTGCAAACTGGCAACATTGTTGCTGATCCAGCATGAAAATCCCGTGTCCGCCGTTATCCAGTTCCAGCCACATAAAGTCAATGTCAGGCCATTGCAGGGCAACCGCCTCATCACTGTTGCCGACTTCAACAAACAGCAAACCATGGGGCTGTAAATGTTTTGCTGCGCCACGAATAATTTGCTCAACAAGGGCAAGTCCATTGTTATCAGCCTGCAAGGCGGATGCTGGTTCGTGACGATATTCTGCGGGCAGCCCCACCATTTCTTCAGCCCCGACATAAGGCGGATTGGAAACGATCAAGTCATATCGACGCGATGGTTCCAACTTGCTCCACAGATCGGACTGAATTAACTGAAGTCGATCTTCAAGCTGGTGGCGTTGCTGGTTCAATGCCGCAACCTCCAGAGCGTCATGATCAATGTCAATGGCATCAACCTGCGCCTCTGGGAACGCATAGGCACAGGCAATGGCGATGCAGGCACTGCCTGTGCACATGTCCAGTATGCTTGAGACAGTTTCAGGTGCTGTCAGCCAGGGAGTAAATTGCTCTGCGATAAGTTCTGCAAAAGGTGAACGTGGAATCAATACCCTCTCGTCGACATGAAACGGCAGCCCAGCGAACCAGGCCTCTTTGGTCAGGTAGGCGACTGGAATACGATCTTCTATTCGTTGCTGAATCAGTTCAATCAGCTTTTGTTTTTCAGCCATGGTCAGTCGCGCGTCCATAAATAACTCTGGCAAGCTATCCAATGGCAAGCCAAGGCTGTGCAAGATTAGCTGACTGGCTTCGTTAAAGGCATCAATATTACCATGACCGAAAAACAGTTTTGACTCGTTAAAACGAGAAGTGGTCCAGCGCAGCCAATCACGCAAAGTCAGTAAATCAGCGGCAGCCGCTTGATATTCAATGGTCATAATCAGCCTGTGATATCAACAAAGTGGCCAGCAATGGCCGCAGCTGCTGCCATGGCTGGACTGACCAGATGGGTTCTGCCACCCTGGCCCTGTCTGCCCTCGAAATTACGATTTGAGGTTGAAGCACAGTGTTCGCCAGACTCGAGTCGATCAGCATTCATCGCCAGGCACATTGAACAGCCAGGATCTCGCCATTCAAAACCGGCTTCAATAAATACCTTGTCCAAGCCTTCCTGTTCGGCCTGTTGTTTGACCAGGCCAGAGCCAGGCACAACAAGAGCCTGTTTGACAGAACTGGCCACCTTGCCGCCCTTGATGACTGCCGCTGCTTCGCGTAAATCCTCAATGCGAGAATTAGTACAGGAACCAATAAATACTCGGTCAAGATGAATATCTGTAATTGCCTGATTAGCACTCAATCCCATATATTTCAGCGCTTTTTCCATGCCGTTGCGTTTAACGGTATCGGTTTCCTGCTGCGGATCTGGCACCTTGTCATCGACCGGTACAACCATTTCCGGTGAGGTACCCCAGGTCACCTGAGGTTTGATGGTTTCAGCATTCAGGATAACGACTTTGTCGAAATGCGCATCAGGATCAGAATGCAATTGCCGCCATGCCTCGACCGCCATATCCCAATACTCGGCCTTGGGAGCAAAGGGTCTGTCTTTCAGGTACTGAATCGTTGTTTCATCAACCGCAACCATGCCGGCGCGAGCACCGGCCTCTATTGTCATGTTGCAAACGGTCATGCGACCTTCCATGGACAGCGCCTGGATTGCTTCGCCGGCAAACTCTATGGCATAGCCAGTGCCGCCAGCAGTGCCGATTTCACCAATGATTGCCAGCACGATATCCTTGGCGGTAATTCCGGGTTTGACGCGACCATCGACGCGAACCAACATGTTTTTTGACTTACGTTGAATCAGGCATTGTGTGGCCAGCACATGTTCGACCTCTGATGTACCAATCCCAAAAGCCAATGCGCCAAAAGCGCCATGCGTTGAGGTGTGAGAGTCGCCACAAACGACAGTCATGCCAGGCAGGGTAGCGCCTTGTTCTGGTCCCACCACATGCACAATGCCTTGACGCAGATCGGCAAGGCCAAATTCGGTAATGCCAAAATCAATACAGTTTTGGTCAAGCGTTTCTACTTGAAGCCTTGAGATCGGATCGGCAATGCCTTGTTCGCGATGACTGGTCGGTACATTGTGGTCAGGGGTCGCCAGAACACTATCGACACGATAGGGCTTACGCTGCGCCAATCTCAGTCCCTCGAACGCCTGAGGTGAGGTGACTTCATGTACCAGATGACGATCGATGTAGATCAAGGCGGTGCCGTCGTCATCACTACGAACAACGTGTTGATCCCAGAGTTTGTCGTAAAGGGTTTTGCCAGACATAAATCATTGACCGCTAACAGTTTGGATAACGGATAATTATAACGTGTTGTGCTGATTAGCTCTATTTATCCCGGACATAAAAAAACGGGCAACCCATGTGGATTGCCCGTTTTTGTTTCTTGCTAAGGAAAAGTGGTTATTCCATATTAGCGTGTCTGTAACGCATTTCCTCTTCAGGGATGCCTTTCTCATGGATAAGATGAGAAACAATAGCTTCCAGAAAAATCAATGTAGACAGTTCAAACATGGTACCCATCGGCATACCCTTGGTTGGGGTAAAGCTTTCATCAGTACCGATTTGAATTGTTTTATCCGCCAGGTCACCGATGGTAGAGCTTGATTTTGAACAAATCAAAACTACCTTGGCACCTTCAGACTTCGCTTTGTTCGCAAAGGAAACCAGCTGGGTTGTTTCACCAGAACCCGAGATGACAATTAACAAATCGCCTTCACGGATACTAGGGGTGCTGATTTCACCTTGGATGTAAACGGTGTAACCACTATGCATCAACCGCATACCAAGGAAGTTACCGACCAGCCTGGAACGACCTGCACCTGTGATGAAAATGCGCTTGGCATCATCACACATGGATACAAATTGCGCTTCAAGTGAGCTATCAGTAGCTCCCAGGATATCTGTGATTTTCTTAATAACCAGTTCGCGATGCATTGTCATTTTACTGATCCTTATGCTGCGTCAACCAGTGCACGCAGTTCTTTAGCAGATTCAGCAGGTGATGGAGCACCGTAGATAGCTGCACCAACAACAACAATCGCAGCACCAGCTTTTACGCAGCTTTGGATTGTGTCTTTGTTGATACCACCAGCAACTGAAACTTTAACGTTCAGACCCAGACCAGTGATGGTTTTCAGATCTTCAAACGGAGTTTGGCCAGCTGCTTGAGCGTCCAGACCAGTGTGAACACCGATGATGTGAGCACCGTTAGCAGCAGCATCTTTAGCAACAGCTGCTTTGTCTTCAACACCGATCAGGTCGATTTGAGCTTCACCGCCGTTAGCGTTGGCAGCTTTGATAACACCTTTGATGGTTGCCATGTCAGAAGCACCCAGAACTGTAGTGATATCACCACCAGCTTCGAAGAAAGGAGTTGCTTCGTATTCACCAGCGTCCATGGTTTTCAGGTCAACCAGGATTTTTTTGTCTGGGTGAGCAGCTTTCAGAGCTTTAACCAGTTTCAGACCGTTGTACTTGATGCAAGGTGTACCGATTTCCAGAATATCAACGTATGGAGCGACTTGTTCAGCCAGAGCCATTGTTGCGTCAAAGTCCAGGGAATCCAGAGCCATTTGAATTTCAGCCATGTGTTTTACTCCTAAGTAAAAATTATTGTTATCCCACGATTCAAGGACATGGGACTATAAAGCAGAAAATGGCGGCAAGTCAATTTGAGCCAAGTCCTGTTGCCCCGGAAGCTGAATGATTCCAGCTTCCGGGGCGCAGATTGCTAATTTATTGTTGTGATTAGCTTTCCAGTTTCGCCAGACGATCAGCGAGTAACTCTTCAAGGGTTTCCAGCGCTTTGGCAAAGCCGTCGATACCTTCAGACAGTTTTTCAGCTGCCATGCGGTTTTCTGCATGCATCGCATCAAAAGTTGCTTTGTCCATGGTCAGCTTGGCAATGTCAGATTGAGCTGCGGCTTCAGGAGACAGTTTACGCTCCAGAGTGCCTTCTGTGTTTTGCAGCTCATCCAGCAGACCTGGAGAGATAGTCAGCAAATCAACACCGGCAAGCTCAGTGATTTCACCGAGGTTACGGAAGCTGGCGCCCATGACTTCAGTGTTGTAACCGAATTTTTTGTAGTAGCTGTAGATCTCAGTGACAGACAGAACACCTGGATCTTCATGTGGCTCGTATGAGTCACGACCAGTGTCTTTTTTGTACCAGTCGAGGATACGGCCAACGAAAGGAGAAATCAGCTTGATACCGTTTTCGGCACAGGCGATTGCCTGGTGCAGACCAAACAGCAGGGTCAGGTTGGTGTGAATACCTTCTTTTTCCAGAACTGCTGCAGCCTGAATACCTTCCCAGGTAGCCGCAATTTTGATCAGGATACGTTCACGTGAAACACCTGCAGCTTCGTACTGAGCAATCAGATCACGACCTTTGGCAATGGTGGCATCGGTGTCATATGACAGACGGGCATCTACTTCTGTTGAAACTCGGCCTGGAATGATTTCCAGAATTTTCAGACCGAAAGATACTGCCAGACGGTCAAATGCCAGAGAAACAACCTCTGATGCAGGTGCGTCTGCACCCAGAGACTGACGGGCACCTTTCAGGGTGTCGTCAACAATGCCTTGATATTGTGGCATTTGAGCTGCCGCAGTAATCAGTGACGGGTTGGTGGTGGCGTCACGAGGTGTGTATTTTTCAATTGCTTGAATATCACCTGTGTCGGCAACAACAACGGTCATTTGCTTAAGCTGATCAAGTAAATTAGCCATGTTAGATACCTGTATGGTTATTGTTCAATAAATGTTTAGACAAAGCCAAAGCCTTGATCGGATCAAGGCTCGACTGTTGAGTTGTGAGCAAACCGCCGACCAATGTCAGTGGTTTATTTCAAAACCCGAATTTTCTGAAGGGTTTAGCCTTTACTACGAATGTAGCGCTCAACGCCTGTCAAAGGCTTGGCGCTGGCTTGGTTACGAATGTAACTTTCAACACCTGTGAGCGGCTTGTTATCAGACAACTGTTTACGGATGTATTTTTCGACACCGGTCAGTTGTGAACCAGACTGAGCTTTGTTTCTGATGTAGCGCTCAACACCTGTCAGGCCGTCATTATCCTTGCTTGCTGGTGTCGATTTATCATCGCAGCAGCTTTTGTCAGATGAAAACAAGCCTTTGATGAAACCGCAAATCGAAGCTAACAAACCTTTATCACTCATGAGAAATTCCCCTGTTACATATTAACCCCATCTGCCCAACAATGAGGTTGGTGCAACGGGTAAATTACTATTTTAGATTTACTGTGACAAGCCAGTGCTTAATTTGCCACGGAGTGAGCATTAACAGCCTCTAGTGGGCCAGTCTTCAGCCAGTCTCAGTGGCGGTGGGCTTGCACTGGGTTGTACGGTATAACTGTCTGGTTCAAGCAAGCCTTGTGTAAAAAAAACGAGCAGCCCGTGGGCCGCTCGTTTAATTTTATTTGCTCTGTGAGCTGTAACGCTCCAGCTTAGGCCGCGTCAACCAGCGCGCGCAGTTCTTTGGCTGATTCTGCTGGTGATGGAGCACCGTAGATGGCAGCACCAACTACAACGATTGTTGCGCCAGCACGGACAGTATCTTGGATGGTGTCTTTGTTCAGACCACCAGCAACAGAGATACGTACGCCCAGGTTCAGACCAGCGATGACTTTCAGATCAGCAAATGGTGTTTGACCAGCTGCTTGTGCGTCCAGACCGGTGTGAACACCGATGATTTGCGCGCCATTTTTGGCAGCTTCGGTAGCAACAGCTTTTTTGTCTTTAACACTGATCAAGTCGATTTGAGCTTCAGCGTTGTTGGCGTTAGCTGCTTTGATAACACCACCCATTGTGGCTTTGTCTGAAACACCCAGAACTGTACAGATGTCTGCACCTGCTTCGTAGAATGGAGTCGCTTCGTATTCGCCAGCGTCCATTGTTTTCAGGTCAACCAGAATCAGGTTGTTAGGGAATTTTGTTTTCAGTGCAGTAACGATTTCCAAGCCATTGTATTTAATGCATGGAGTACCGATTTCCAGAATGTCGACATAAGGAGCAACTTGCTCTGCAAGTGCGATTGTTTGGTCGAAATCCAGAGAATCCAGAGCCATTTGGATAAGTGCTTTTGCCATGCTGACATGCTCCTAAAAGTTGGTTTAATTGTTAGATTTACGTCGAAAATACGCCCGAAGACTATAAAGCAGTTTTTGCGGGCGTGTCAATTTTTGAACCTGACAGGTTCACTTCAGAAGCTGCGGCTGGACAGCTTTTAAGGTTCTGTGACATCTCTTGCCCCCCGGACATTGATTGGTA
>NZ_APHR01000009.1 GCF_000349205.1 Methylophaga lonarensis MPL
CACCCCGGAATTGTCCAAAAGGCTTGAAGAATTGCGGGCATTGAAACTATTCAAGCCGATCTGGCAGATAGTCATTCAATCATGCAGTTTGCCGAGGCTTTGAAATCTCGTTGCCACACGGTTCGCGCGATTATTCACAATGCTTCCAGTTTTACCCCGACCTCGGATGATCTGGTTGAGGCTGCTCAGCAATATCACCAGTTTTTCTATGTGCACATGATGGCGCCGTTTATTGTCAATGAGGCGTTACGGGACCGCATGCGCGGAGAAAACGGTGCCCCGGCCGATATTGTGCACATCACCGATATCAACGTAGAAAATCCGACGCCACGATTTGATATTTACGGCACTACCAAAGCCGGTTTGCACAATCTGACGCTGGCGCAGGCGAAGAAATTTGCGCCGGATATTAAGGTGAATGCGGTGGCCCCAGGGCCGGTGTTGTTTACAGAAAGCCATTCACAAGAGGTTCGGCAACAGATGATGTCCGAAACGCCGCTGGCAGTTGAAGGTGGTGCTGAGCCGGTTTTTCTGGCGGTAAAGAGTTTGCTAACCAACCCGTTTCTGACCGGTGTTTCCATTGCGGTAGATGGTGGTCGGCGACTCTCCAAAAGATAGATCGTCTATCGTCAACTGACGGCTGAGAGGATGGCGATCTGAGGTGGCTGGATTGTCTGTTGAGAGATAGTTGATCAGCTGTTCAATCAACGGATAGAGAAAATATTCATCGGTAATGCTGGTGGGAGCCAGGCTGAGGTCTTCCGGCAAATTCATGGCCGCCAGAATATCGATATCCGCAGGACGATCCTTGATTTTGCTGTCGGGGTCATGACGTTGCCGGCCTAATTCAATTTCAATCTGGTTGGTCAGACTTTTAAGGCTGCCTGCATCCATTTCGGTTTCCAGAAAAGCGACGGCATTGAGAAAGTCCCGATGACTATTCATGCCTACCGGTGGAATCAGCACTACACTGCTCAGCGATAGCTGGTCAAAATGCTGTAACAGCGCCTTGACCATGTGGGCCATATTGGACTCTGGCGCGATATTACAACCGAGCCCCAATAGAAAGCCCTTTCTGGATTTACTCATCTGGCATGCCGGGTGATTTGAATTCTGGCAAAGTTTTGACCGTGCAGTTTGACCGGTTTGGTCAAAGACAGCGTGATAACGCCGATAGGAAAGCGCTCCAGCAACAAACGGCATACGGATCGGCGAGTGTCTCTATCAACTGATAACGACTCTCTTGAACAAAATTGACCAGCACTTCGGCAACCGCGCCGTAATCAAGTGTGTCTTTGATATCGTCGCTGGCAGCGGCCGTTTGAATATCCCAATCAAATTCCAGATCAAATTGCAGCGTCTGCAGGGTGTTTCGTTCCCATTCGTAAATGCCGATGATGGTGTCGACTTTTAAATCTGTGAGAAAAATTTTGTCCATAACCGCCTTTGGAACTGTTGGTCCTTCTGGGGCAGCGCTGTTGTGACAACTCAACGGTGACCAGAAAGATGGCAAGAGGCTGTTGGCCCCTTATAATGTCGCAAAAACAAAAGGTCATCATACCATGCCTGAAACTGCCGTTTTACCCTTGCTGCTAATGTTGGCGGCTTATCTGATTGGTTCATTATCCAGTGCGGTTGTACTGTGTAAGCTCGCCGGTTTACCGGATCCGCGCACACAAGGCTCCGGCAATCCCGGTGCGACCAATGTGCTGCGCATGGGCAGTCGCAAGTTGGCTGCCTTGGTACTAGTCATAGATGTGCTGAAAGGGGTGATCCCGGTTCTGATAGGGAGAGTTTTTGGGCTCGAGTTCAATGAGCTTGCCATCATTGCCTTGCTGGCATTTACCGGACATCTTTACCCGGTGTTTTTTCAGTTCAAGGGCGGCAAGGGGGTGGCTACGGCGCTGGGAGCGTTCTTGGCGCTTGCACCGATGCTGGCGCTATTGGCATTGCTGACCTGGGTCATCGTGTTTGCAATCAGCCGAATCTCTTCTTTGTCGGCGATCAGCGCTGCGATCATGGCACCGGTTTACAGTCTGTGGTTGTTGCCAGAAGCCTTGGCCCGATATGTGGTATTACTGATTGCCGTGATGTTGCTCTGGCGGCATAAAGCCAATATTCAGCGTCTGCTGGCCGGACAGGAGAAAAAAGCCGGTTAAGTCAGGCTTGCCGGTGTGTTGAGTTCATCCAGCGGCCAGCGCGAGCGCACATCAAATCCTGGAGCGGTTTTGAGTTTGAATTCCGCCTGACGCATCGCTCCGGCAAAGGCAATCATGGCGCCGTTATCGCTACAAAATGCCAGGCGTGGGTAATAAACCGTGATACCGGGCAAGTTATCCAGAGCTGCTCGCAGAGCGGTGTTGGCGCTGACACCACCGGCCACGACCAGTCGCTTATGCCCGGTTTGCTTCATGGCTCGCCGACATTTGATAAGCAGTGTATCAACCGCCGCTGTTTCAAAGGCAAGCGCAATATCTGCTCTGGCTTGGTCGCTTCGATCACTGTCATGCCAGGAATTTAAGGCAAAGGTTTTTAAACCACTGAAACTGAAATCAAGTCCGGGTCGGTTAGTCATCGGCCGTGGAAATACATACTGGTTGGCTCTACCCTGCTCGGCCAGCTTGGCAAGCGCAGGGCCGCCCGGATAGCCAAGACCAAGCATTTTGGCGGTTTTGTCAAAAGCTTCGCCAACCGCATCATCGATTGATTCACCCAATAATTGGTACTGCCCAACAGCCTGAACATCAACCAACAGCGTGTGCCCCCCCGAGACCAGCAGCGAAACAAATGGAAAATCAGGCGCATTGTCCTCAAGCAGAGGTGAAAGCAAATGGCCTTCCATGTGATTTATCGGAATCGCCGGAATATTAAGTGCCCATGCCAGACTTTGACCAATCGCCGCGCCAACCAGTAGCGCGCCAACCAAGCCGGGTCCTGCGGTGTAGGCTACGGCATCAAGGTCAGATTTTTGTAATCCGGCTTGTTGGAGCACGTCTTCAATCAGTGGCAGTGCTTTTCGGATGTGATCTCTGGAGGCCAGCTCCGGCACAACACCGCCGTACTCAGCATGCATTTCAATCTGACTGAATAAGGCATGTGCTAACAGTCCTTTGTCAGTGTCGTAGATGGCAATTCCGGTTTCGTCACAGGATGATTCGATGCCTAAAACACGCATTGATGAGCTTTTCTCCAGATTTTTGACTGATTATTATGCCTTTATCGCAACATAATGTAATTCTACTATTTGCTTTATCGTGGATATTTCGTACAATTAAGGGCTTTTCATTCACTTCTGAATTTAGGAAAACTTTAATGCCTGCTGTACGAGTAAAAGAAAACGAACCATTTGACGTGGCGCTGCGCCGCTTTAAACGTGCCTGTGAGAAAGCTGGAACCGTTGCTGAAGCACGTGCCCGTGAAGCTTACGAAAAACCAACTACTGTGCGCAAACGCGCTGCTGCAGCTGCAGTAAAACGTCATCAGAAGAAACTGGCTCGCGAAAACGCTAGCCGCGTTCGCCTCTACTAAGACACTAGCACTCCCCGCCTTCTCATGCCTCAAGAAGCTAGCCCGCTCAAAACTCGCATTCAGGACGATGTCAAGGATGCCATGCGCGCCAAAGCCAAGGACCGACTGGGTGCCTTGCGACAGATTACGGCCGCGATCAAGCAGGCAGAAGTGGATAATCGAGCTGATCTGTCCGATGACGACGTTATCGCCATCTTGACCAAGATGGGCAAACAGCGCAAAGAAGCGCTTGAGCAATATGAGAAGGCCGGCCGTGAAGACCTTGCGTCTATTGAACGTGCCGAGCTTGTTATTATTGAAGAATTTCTGCCTGCCCAGATGGACGAGGCAGAAATTCAGCAAGCGGTTCAAAATGCCATTGAGCAAGTCGGTGCCAGCAGCGTTCGTGATATGGGGGCTGTGATGAATATCCTTCGCCCGCAAATGCAAGGGCGAGCTGATATGAGCCTTGTCAGTAATCAGGTCAAGTCAGCGCTCAACGGTTGAAAACTGAATGCCTGCTTGGTTTGGCAACATTCAGTAGTTTCCTGCATCATTCATAGGCCATAATTGCGCTATGGCCGGTCATATTCCTCCACAGTTTATTGACGAGCTCCTGGCTCGAGTTGACATCGTTGATGTCATCGACGCGCGGGTACCGCTCAAAAAGGCCGGCAAAAACCTGCATGCCTGCTGCCCTTTTCACAACGAAAAAACCCCCTCCTTTACGGTAAGCCCTGACAAACAGTTTTATCACTGCTTTGGTTGTGGCGCCCACGGAACAGCGGTCGGCTTTCTAATGGAGTATGACCACCTGAGCTTTCCTGAAGCCGTTCAGGAACTTGCAGATATGGTCGGCATGCAAGTGCCCGCGAGTCAGCAGGTGAAACAGAATCCGGCGACTCAGAGTCTTTACGACCTGATGGAAAAAGTCAGTCAGTATTACAAGCATCAATTGCTTAATCACCCACAACGACAGGTTTTTGTTGATTACCTGAAGCAGCGTGGTCTCAGTTCACAGACTATCGATCAATTTGATATCGGTATGGCCCCTGACGGCTGGGATAATGTGTTGCGCACCTTTGGCGGCAATCAGCAGATGCAACAGCAGCTATTGCAGGGCGGGCTGCTGATTGATAATGAAAAAGGCCGTGTTTACGACCGTTTTCGTAAACGACTGATGTTTCCGATTCGCGATCATCGTGGCCGGGTGATTGGCTTTGGTGGCCGTGTCATTGATCCGGAAGATACACCCAAATACCTCAACTCGCCGGAAACACCGATATTTCACAAAGGCACCGAGCTTTACGGCTTGTTTCGTGCACGCAAAAGCAATCGTCGTTTGCAACGCGTGGTTATCGTTGAGGGCTATATGGATGTGGTTGCACTGGCCCAGCACGGCGTTAATAACGCGGTTGCCACATTGGGGACTGCGACTACCGCAGACCATCTCAGAAAATTGCTGAGAGCTGCACCTGAGGTTGTCTTTTGTTTTGATGGTGATCGCGCCGGTCGAGATGCCGCATGGCGGGCAGCCGAAAATGCCCTGCCTTTGCTGGGTGGAAACCATGAACTCAAGTTCTGTTTTTTGCCAGATGGCGAGGACCCGGATAGTCTCGTCAATTCGCAGGGGGCGGATGCTTTCAACCAACTGATTGAAAATGCACAGAGTTTTTCTGACTTTTTCTTTAATCAATTGCTGGCGCAGGTGGATGCCAACTCAATTGATGGTCGGGCCCGCATGATTGAGCTGGCAAAACCACACCTGAAACAAATTCCCGGCGGCGTCTACCGCGATATGATTGAGCAGCGCCTGGCTGAGCTGGCAAAAACAACGGTTGCCACCCTGAATAAGCACATAGATCCCGCCAGTCAGCCGCCTTCAGGCAGAAAAACAGTCTCAGCCAGCAAGAAAACCACAAGCTACTCACCGGTGCGAATGGCTGTGACGATTCTTTTGCAGTATCCCAAGCTGGCAGAACAAGCGAAAGACTTGTCTTCACTGAAGAATCTCGACATAGCGGGCGTCAATGTGCTGATAGCACTGCTTGAAACTTTACACGAGCACCCCCATCTAACAACTGCAGCGTTGATGGAACGCTGGCGAGATACCGAGCATGCCGCTCATCTGAGGCGATTGGCTGTAGAGCCATTGGCGTTGTCTGAGGATGCATTGCAACATGAGTTGAAAGGTATCCTTGAACGGCTGTCCAAGCAGGCCGCAGCAGAACGATTGAAATACCTGACCAGCAAACCTTTCAGTGAGTTAACAGACGCTGAAAAACAGGAAGTGAGGTCATTCAAGTAAATGTTTTACAGATAAAAATGATGCATTCAGACTAGTGCTTGGTTATAATACAATGTTACCGTCTGTTAGTCGTCATGACGTTTTAAAGGGCTCGAATGAAAGATCAACAATCACGCGTTAAAGAGCTAATTGCCTTAGGTAAAGAACGTGGTTACCTCACTTACGGCGAGATCAATGACCATCTTCCAGAAGATTTGGTGGATGCCGATCAGGTTGAAGATATCGTCAGTATGTTCAGCGATCTGGGCATCATGGTCCACGAAGATGGCATGGATACCGACGAAATGGAGCGACTGGCAGAAGCTGCCGCCTCCAATGACGAAGTTTCAGACGAAGAAGCCGCCGCTGTTCTGGCAAGTTCCGACGGTGAGTTCGGTCGTACCACTGACCCAGTGCGTATGTACATGCGCGAAATGGGCTCTGTCGAGCTATTGACTCGCGAAGGCGAGATTGTCATTGCAAAACGGATTGAAGCCGGTCTGCGCGAAAGCCTGCAGATGCTGTCTACCTATCCGCCTTGTATTAAAACCTTCCTGGAAATGTTTGATGCTGTTGAAGCCGAAGAGCTTCGCATCAATGAAGTTGTTCGTGGTTTTGTCATGCCCGAAGAACTGATCGCGGAATCTGACGACGATGAGCCTCAGGATGATAATGACGATGATGTCAGCGACGACGAAGATGATGACGATGATGACGTTGGCGGTGTCAGTGATGATGATGACTCAGGTGAAATCGATATCGAAGAGGCGCGAGTCCGCTTTGCAGCCCTGAATGAAGCATACAAAAACATCTTAAACAGCGATGGCGATGCCATGGTTGAAGCGCGTGAGCTGGCCAGTAACCTGTTCATGGAGTTCAAGCTGGCACCCAAAGCGCTGGCAACACTTAACGACCTGATGACAGATACAATCATGGATATCCGTCAGCAGGAAAAAATTATCATGGACATCGTGGTCGAACAGGCGGGTATGAACCGCCGCGATTTCATCGACTCATTCCAAGGTAATGAAAGCAATCTCGACTGGACCGACAAGCACGTTCGAGCCAAAAAGCACTATTCATCGACCATCAAAAAGCACCTTGATACCATCATCAATGCACAAACTCGTCTGGCAGAAATTGCTGATGAGCGCGGGCTGAGCATTGCTGAGATCAAGGAAATCAGCCGTCAGATGTCGATTGCCGAAGCCAAAGCTCGTCGCGCCAAAAAAGAAATGGTCGAGGCCAACTTGCGTCTGGTTATCTCGATTGCCAAAAAATACACCAACCGTGGTCTGCAATTCCTCGACCTGATTCAGGAAGGCAATATTGGCCTGATGAAAGCGGTTGATAAATTCGAATATCAGCGTGGTTACAAGTTCTCAACCTATGCGACATGGTGGATCCGACAAGCGATTACCCGTTCTATCGCTGACCAGGCGCGGACTATCCGTATTCCTGTCCACATGATTGAAACCATCAACAAACTCAATCGTGTCGCCAGACAAATGTTGCAGGAAATGGGTCGTGAACCGACACCAGAAGAACTGGCAGAACGTGTTGAAATGCCAGAAGACAAAGTTCGCAAAGTGCTGAAAATTTCCAAAGAGCCTATCTCAATGGAAACGCCTATCGGTGATGACGAAGATTCACATCTGGGCGACTTTGTTGAAGACGTCAACGTGATGTCGCCAGCAGATTCAGCCATCATCGAAGGGCTGCGTGAGGCAACACAAGGCGTACTGAATGGCCTGACCGAGCGTGAAGCCAAGGTGCTGCGTATGCGTTTTGGTATCGATATGAATACCGACCACACCCTTGAAGAAGTCGGTAAACAATTCGACGTCACCCGTGAACGGATTCGTCAGATTGAAGCAAAAGCGCTTCGTAAACTGCGTCATCCTTCACGCTCAGACCAATTAAGAAGCTTCCTCGATTCAGATAGCTGATCACAAATCGGGCCTATAGCTCAGTTGGTTAGAGCAGGGGACTCATAATCCCTTGGTCCCTGGTTCGAGTCCAGGTGGGCCCACCAATAAAATCAAAGCCTTAGCGTTTATTTTAGCGCTGAGGCTTTTTTGTTTTTGAGCTGTGTAGGCAATCTTTTCAAGTAAGACTGCATCGCTGTCCAGCCAAACACGACGAGTGATTTTTAATCTGATATTTCTGGTAATAAGAACGAACAGTCAGATGAGATTCATCAGCACTAGAAAAGATTTCCAATGCTAACCAGTTCAAGCGTCATTAGAAGTTCATTGTTTTTGCAATCTGCCGAGGGCGCTCAATCATAAAGTGCTCTGATGGGATGAAAAATCAGCAGATAGTCAGGCTATTATGTTCCACTGCCTGAGTCTGGAGCAGGCTTTCGTACGCAGACTGTATTACAATAACTGGAAAATCATTGTCTTACCGCCACTGATGGCGATTTATGATCATGGGAAGTTCCTGTTTAGGATCACCACAGAACATGCATGGGACCTTAGTTGTCAGAGGTTTGGAGCATGATAGGAAGCCCACCGGTTCAAAAGCAATTTTGAGCATGGGTGAATAACGTCATAAAGTCATGGCAAGCTAGCCTGACCGCTGTTATTGAAATCACATACATATGAACACTGTAGCTAATCAAAATTCAAACCCGTTACTCGACTTGTTGCTGAGTATTGTGCTGCCTTCAATTATCTTGATGAAGTTCAGTGGTGATCAGCATTTGGGCGCGGCCGGTGGCCTGGTAGTTGCGCTGGCTTTTCCGCTCGGCTGGGGCCTGTATGGGCTGGTCAAGTATAGAAAATTTAATTTTATCGCGCTGTTGGGGGTGGTGAGTATTCTGCTGACTGGTGGCATAGGCTTGCTTGAGCTCGATACAAAATGGCTGGCGATCAAAGAAGCGGCTATTCCCGGAATTATTGGTCTTGTCGTGCTGATCACCAGTTTCACGCCATATCCGCTGGTGAGAACCCTGCTTTTTAATCCTGCTGTTTTGGATGTTGAAAAAATTCAACAGAAGTTGGACGAAGCCAACAGCAGTCAGATGTTTGAAGCTCGTTTGATGAGAGCCAACTTTTTAGTTGCCGGCTCTTTCGCTTTTTCAGCGATGATGAATTACATACTCGCCACCTGGATAGTGACTAGCCCGGCGGGAACGAATGAATTTAATGAACAGCTAGGTCAATTGACTTTATATAGCTACCCTATGATCGCACTACCATCAATGATCATGACGCTGGGCATACTGTATTACCTGTGGCGTAGCATTCATGATCTGACTGGGCTTGGGCTAGAAGAGGTCATGGCGGTAAAGTCTGAAGAATAATAAAGCTGTCTGCGGCTTCATCGTAATAAAAATATTGCCGGAGAATCGCAATATCGCGATGCTCGAGTAATGCGCTCATGACCTCATAGTTGGGTTGACTATTTGGATATAGCCCCTTTATAAGCTCAGCAAATTTTAATGCGACAGGTGGAAGGCTGTTTCAGTAAAATATTCAAAAACTTCAGTCTGCAGAAGTATGACGCGCTCAGCGGCATCTAACCGTAGGCTGGTCAGCATAAACTCCGCTTCCTTACCTTGTTTCCAATCGATACCAGCAGACTTGCGCTGTTTGAACTCGATCCGATAGTGCCGATTCTTGCTACTGGGCTGTCTGGCCGCAGGTCTACAATCTATTTGCCTTAAATAAATATATTGGAGTTTATATGCGCATTCGTTTCCTGTTGCCGTTGGCTGTTGTTTTTTTCCCTGCAATGGCTGTGGCTGATAGCTGTGAGTTTACCATCGGCAGTGCTGATTCGATGTCTTTTGACACCCGCTCAATCGTGGTGCCGGCCAGCTGTGAGTCATTTACTGTGACTTTGCAACACAATGGTCGTTTGCCAAAAACCGGCATGGGTCACAACTGGGTGCTGACTCGTAATGCCGACACCACTGATGTGGCTAGAGCCGGTGCGTCGGCAGGTATTGCCAATGATTTCCTGCCACAGGATGACAGCCGTATCATCGCGGCGACACCAATCATTGGTGGAGGCGAATCGGCTTCGGTTACTTTTGAGACTGCGTTACTGAGCAAGGATGAGAGTTATACCTACTTCTGCTCATTCCCTGGCCATTCGGCCATGATGCGTGGCAGCCTGACACTGGCTGACTAGTTCGCTCAATAGGCCTCAAGGTTTGGCGGAGGGGATCGCCGTCAGGCCTTGGGCACTATGGTTTATCCCGCCGGCTGACCACCGGTATTCCCTTGAATTTCCTTGCTTCTCCCAAATCCAGTTGCATCGACAGTGCCCCCGTGGCGCATTGATCCAGACAGGCACCACAGCGGGTGCAGTCGCTGGCGGTCACGCGCTGTTGCTTGCCGGATACCACCGGTGCCAAGACATGAGGTTCAGGACAGACCTTGACGCAGGCAGAACAGCCCGCGCCTTTGCAGCTGTCAGCCTGTGTGGCCGTGACCCGCAGCCGTCCAAATTTACCCAGCACACCATAAAAAGCACCCACCGGGCACAGATGACCACACCAGCCTCTGCGTGATACCAGCAAATCAAACAGGAACAATGACAGCAACAGTGTTGTGCCAGCAGCCGAGCCCCAGATCAGCTCGCGTTGCAGCAGGGTGATGGGGTTGATAATTTCCCAGGCGAGGCTGCCGGTCAGCAGTGACAACAGCAACGCCAGCAGCAACACGGCTTTGCGCAGTTCGCGTGACAGGGTCATATTGCCTTTGATATTGAGCTTGTGTCGCAGCCAGTGTGCGGCGTCGGTCAACATATTGATCGGGCAAACCCAGCTACAGTAAATACGACCACCAAACAGCATATAAAAGCCGGCCACCAGCGCCGCACCAATCATGGCAGTCACGGCCGGTGATGAGCCGGCCAACAGTGATTGCAACACAATAAACGGATCGCTGAGCGGCAGTGTGTCAAACCACAGGCTCGATGCCAGGTTACCCTGAGCAATCTGGCCGATGGCGGGCAGTTGGTTGATAAACGCCAGCAGAATGAACAGCTGGACACTGCGCCGGCTCAGTAACCAGCGTCGCCGGTACAGGGCCAGGCCGGCTTGTCTGAATACTGCCGTCACAGTGCTTTGCGACCGACTGCGTTGGTGCCGGAGACGCCCAGCCCCAGATGCCGTGGCAACACCCGGATGGCCGCTTCCGACAACACACAATGTTTCTCACAGGTGCCGCAGCCGGTGCAACTGTCTGGCATGACCGTGGGAATTTGCAGCAGGCCGCGTTCACTGCGGATGGGTTTCAATGTGATGGCTTCTTCACGGATCGGACACACCCGGACACAGATGCTGCAGGTCATGCCTTTGTAATTCAGGCAGTTCTCATGATCTACCAGCACCGCCACACCCATATCAGCCTTGCGAATATCAGTCAGCAACGGACTGAGCGCCCCGGTTGGACAGGCGCGGGCACAGGGAATGTCGACACACATCCGGCAGGGTTCTTCTCGTGCAACAAAAAACGGTGTGCCGGTCGGGGCCGGATCGGCCCAGCTGGCCAGCTGCAGAATATCAAAGGGACAGTCCTCGACACATAAACCACAGCGGACGCAAGTGGCATCAAACCGGGCTTCTACCAGGGCGCCGGGTGGCCGGAGGATTTCTGCCGAACGCAGAGGCCGCGAGCGGATCAGCGCATGGCCAATGGCGCTGCCAACCAGTGCTACACCGGCATAACGAAACAGTTGCCGGAATAGTTGTCGGCGTTGTGGCTCAGGCGGTTCGACCGAGTTTGGCTGTGGTGATTTCATGGCTCATCTCCGGCCGGCCTTTGTGTCTGACAGCACGATAGGCTCGTCAACCACCAGCGTGGCGCTGATGATCGGGTGAATCCAGCAGCGCAGCACAAATTCACCAGCATAGGGCACTTGCCAGCTCAAGGTGGCACCGGGGATCTGCACATCAAGGTTAATGACCGTGCCATCGGGATAGGTAATGTAGATGGCATGGGAAATGTTCGATTTGTTGATGATGTCGATGCGATCCAGTGGCTGTGCACTGAACTCCCAGCGTTCGAAGTCATGCTCAAATAAAAAGATTTCATGAGCCCTTGGCTCGGATTCGTTGGCGGATACCGTTGACCAGCCGCTGACCGCAACAATGATCAGCAGGCTGGCCGCCCATAGCCACCAGCTGATGTTGATCGCATCCATGACCGGTCGTCTTTGGACGTTCACATTGGGCTTGCGGGATTTGTTGGAGGTCTGTTGGCGATACATGGCTACTCCGGTAAGTCAGGGGCTGTTATCGTTAAGGGGCCACCATCCAGGGTTTTCAGAAAGGCAATCAATGCTTTGCGTTCGGCCTCATTGAGCTCGAAGGCCTGCATTTCATGGGACAGGCTGGCCCGTTGCTGCCCGCCCTGTTCATAGTGCTCAATCACCTGTTCGAGGCTGTGCATCGAACCATTGTGCATAAACGGACCGTTTTCCGGCAGGTCGCGCAGTGTCGGTGTCTTGAAGGCATGCTGCATCAGGGTGACCACCGCGGGTACCCAGTTACCGCGCCCCAGATCCGGGCTGTCCAGACCGATGTCGTGGAAACTGTCATCGGTAAAGCGCCAGGAGGAATGACAGGCAATGCACTGCGCCTTGCCGGTGAAAATGCTAAAGCCACGCTGGGCTGCAAAGCTGATCGCTGTATCGTCGCCATCGACCCAGTCGTCGAACGGCGCTCGGGGCGAAATCAGCGTGCGTTGAAAGCTGGCCAATGCCTTGGCAATGCCGACTTTGCTGACTTGTTCATCGGCAAAGGCTTTCAGAAACAGTGAACGATAGCCGTCGATGCCATTGAGGCGTTCAACCAGCTCGTCCATATCAAAATTCATTTCATGTGGTGTGGTAATGGGCAGTGTCGCCTGTTGCTCCAACGAGCTGGCACGGCCATCCCACATCAGTGCGCTGAGCCAGGCACTGTTCATGACGGTTGGGGTTCGCCGGGCATTTTCAACCTGTTCCGAGCCCAGCGGAATGATACGGCCATCGCTCCAGCGATGGTCGGGTGCATGGCAGGTCGCACAGGACATGCTGCCATCCCGCGATAAGCGCGGGTCAAAGAACAGGGTTTTTCCGAGCGCCACCTTGTCCTCGGTCAGAGGATTGTCAGGTGGCGCCGGAATTGCCCCGGGACGCTGAAAATCAGCGCGGTTAGCTACCGTGTCAGCCTGGCTTGTGTGCAGGGGTATCAGAACACAAAAACCCAGTAACAAATTAACCAATCGCATCTGAAATCAGCCTCCCTGAAACGCCTTAGCTGGCTTTACCAACCACCGGCGAAATGGTGCAGTGATAGGTCATATCGTCGTTGTCTGCACCGAAACACCAGACGATGTCGTTTGAAAACTCTGGGCGATATACCGGCAGTTCGCCTTCGGTGTTCAAACAGCTACAACGGCCACAGGTTTGCTTGCCACAGCAGTCGCGATAAGCAATCAGGTAGGTTTGATCGTCACCCGGGTTGTAACAGCTGGCCACCCAGGAGCTGGGCGACAGGCTGGTGCCGGGAGGACATGAGGTCAAGGTACCGCCGCAGCAATCACAAAGGTTGCCGTCGATGGAACAATGACGCCAGTAGTCACAGGCTTGTGTATCGTGATCCTGAGGTTTGAATCCGCTTCTGTCCATGGTGCCAGTTGTCGCGGCATGGGCATCTTTCAGACGACCACGACGATCTACGGGTAATAATGGCAGTAGTGTCGCGCCGACAAGAAATCCACCGAGTTTGCCGATAAAGCCACGGCGGCCGGTTTTGTTCGCGGTAGTCCGTGCTATTTTTTCGATGGTTGAGTCAAATTTGTTTTGTTTGTTCATTTCCCTTCTCCGAATGATTCTTTTGATAGCTGCCGTGTCTTAGTGAACATGTTCACCGACGGTCACTTCCTTGGCGTTGGCTGTATTACTGCTCAGGTATTTCTGCAGTGATGGCTGACCAAGGCGAATGGTTTCAAACAGGCTTTCCACGTGTTCACGAGTATTACAAAGACCTTTGCCTTTGATGACACCATCGGCATCAAGGAGAACACCGTATGGCACTTTGGATACCTGGTAGCGCATGCCAATTTCTGGCGATACCACATAGCGTTCATCCTTCAGTGGGTGATCGCGCAGGAATTGACGGTGTTCAGCGGCCGTGCCATCACTAATCAGTACTACATCCGCTCCCTCTGCAGCAGCGACTGAACGAATGATCGGTAGCAGCTTGGCGCAAATTGGGCAGGATGGACCTGTAAACATCAACAGACTGGCACGACCAGGGGTGAGTGCGCGACCAATCAACAGCGGTTCATCATCTTGGAATGTCTTGGCATTGAATACCGGTGAGCGTTCACCGACATCCGGGCCTTTGTCCACCATCATGGCCCCCAGTGGAGCGGACCGTTCATGCAGCAGGCCAACTTGGCGAATCACGCCTAGCATTAATGCCGCTAGAGCCAGAAAAGCAGCCCATAGCAACACATTGGAGGCAATGATAAATTCAATAGTCATAGGATTTTCCTTTAATAAGTCTTAGTGTTTGTGAGCATGGCTATCTGGCAGGCCAACCATGATGTCAGCTGCGAGATAGAGCATGATCAACATCGTGGCTGAGGCAAGCCCCATGACCATGGCAGCAGCACTCAAGCTGGCTAGTGACATGGGTACCGATGCGGCATAGAGGCTGATACCGGCCAGTCCTAAAGCACGCAGTACATGGAACATGCCGATTCTGCTCATGCTGGTCGGACGTCGAACACAGCCACAGTCGATGTGAGTCCGACCCCGACCGACGTTGATAGCCAGTGCAGTTGCGAACATCACAAATAGACCCGCTGCCAACCAAGCTGCCGGTTCACGTGTCGCCGGTACCAGCAGTGCCACTGCACAGACCAGCTCCACAATCGGCAGCAGTCTGGCAAATGGCGCAACCAGGAACGATGGCAGCAACCGATAGTTGGCGATAACGCCGGTGAACTCATCCGGGCGACGCAGTTTAGGAATAGCTGCGGTTGCCAGAACCAGTGCCAGAAACAACGAGGCAAGCAACACAACCGCAGGATTAGTCATAAAAGTACCCATGACTCATTTACTCCCGTGGCAGGAACACCATTGATGGTGCACGGCCAAGTTCATCAATCGAACTCAGTTCTTTGCCCGTCACAGCATCAAAGGTGTAGAGAGTGGCATCATCTGCAGACACAGCAAACAAGTACGGTTTGTCATCCTGGCTCACACCGATACCGGTAATTTCGTGACCAAGCTCCAAGCGACGCAACTGTTTGCCCGATGCCGCGTCAATTACAAAAACATATCGGCTGGGCAGCTTGTGAGTCCATTCAGCTCGTTGATCTGCCAGCAGATAAATTTCATTGCGATCATCATGATATGCAACCGGTTGCCAGCCGCCTGGACGCCATTTGTCAGCTTTCTGCTGGTCGCTGAAGACTTCGATGGTTTTCAGGAACTCAGCGCCTGATTCAGACAGGTTCGCCTGAAAAATCTTGCCATTGGTTGATGGCCAGACAAGACGACCTGACTTGCGAGAGTAGGCTGGATTGTTGAATAGATAATCGTCTTCTGGATGGAAGACTTTGGTTGGTTTTTGTTGCGTATTGCCCTCATTGTCATAACTGATTTGCAACATTGAGCCATCACGGCAATGCATGAACACATTCTGGTTTGGCGCAGGGAAAAGGTGATAGCAATCTGGAATAGGCATCATTTTCACAAATTTCTGCTGCTCCAAATCCACCAGACCTATTGCCGGAGAGGGTGAGAACTGCTGGAATAACAGATGCTTGTCATCAGTGCTTAGCGTTGCCATATGCTCCATAACAGCTGTCAGGAAACGCCCCTCTGGGATGTCGATATCTGCAATAACATTCAATGTGCGTGTATCGAATACTTCGATATAGTCATCCCTTATGCCTCTTGCGATACGGTTATAAACAGTACTTGGCACTGCCATGAAATTACCATTGTCGCCGAGTAATACATGAGGCAGTTTGCCGGCATCGGTCATTCCCAGAAGTTCACTGTTATTACCATCAATAGTGAAGATTTGAGAGGTCATGTGAAATGCGCCGGGGTCCAGAACATACACTCGTTTGGCATCACTGGGTGGTGCGGTCAGAATTGTAGGTTCATCCATTAGCTGCACTGTAGCCTCAGAACCAAGCTGTGATGGAACAGCTCCTCCAGCGAGGACTGGTTGTGATGCAGCCAGTAATGTTGCGATAGCAATTTTTCCAGCGATTGCTGATCGACCGTTTCTAAAATAATGTTGGAATATTCTCATGTCTCCTCCAAACTTCTTGTCTATGAGTTGTTATTGATTTAATTGAAAAAATGGGTACGGTCGGGTGTTAAAGTGCCAACAGCACCAGTGCGGCGGAACCAAACGACAGCAACAGAAACCCATCTACTTCAACAGCGCGCTCCTGCCATTTAGCCAGCCAGCTTTGAACTGATTGATTGCTGATAGGCAAGAAGTTCACGGCAACTGGCAAGCAGCGACCGATGTTGAAGACGGCGATCACGGCAATGGCCGTGGTAATGTCGGCGCTGATCAATGCGACGCCAGTGACGATGTATAGGATCGGGGTTTGTACATAGGTCAGGTAGTTCATGCCCAGCGCATAGCCGTACAACAGACCGATCACCGATGAACGGAAACGGAAGCGGGCATCATGAGGCACCTGAGCCCGACGTTGCGGATAAGGCATTTTCAAAAAACCAAACTGATGAGCCCCATAACCGAGCGCAAGAACAGCTAGGCCAACGGCCATGTAATTAAAGTTGAAGCCGCTGAGCAGCATCCAACCTGCGATACCTAATACGCCACCGAGCACCACGGCACCTAGGGCGTAACCCAGTGCGTGTGTGATGAAAGTGGGGGTCCAGCGAGCAACTGAGCCAAAGGAATAACGTCCAGCTGGGCGCAACAAGCTCAGGCTGGAGTAGCCGCAAGGTGACCAAGTCGACAGAAAACCACCTGCCAGAGCAAAGACGATAAACATTGCTGTCAATGGGCTGCCAGTGGTGCTGGTCAGTGATAGCATGTTGCCACCAGCGATACCGAGAGCTAGTGCCGCGATCATCATGACTACGCGTGCACCAATTGAACGTGATTCAGAAAAGCTCAGGGCATCAGGCACGCAGGTAAACTGCGAACTATTGTTGGGCGCTTGGTGATAAGCGCCTGATCCAATCTCTACACTCATAATTTCTCCTTCCGGCCAGTTGGCCTATTGTTAGTTTTTGCTGTGGAAGCGATTACGAATATAAGTCGGGTCTTGTGTGCTGCAGTAGCAAGAATCGGCAGTGATGTCAGTTGCTTGGCAGATGTTGCCAATTTTTGCTATCGCCCGTTTTAGCGAGGGCTTGACTTGAGAAATAGTGAGTGCTTTGAGGAGGTACCGCCCTGCTGCTTATAGGGCGGCATTGGTAATCTAAAAGTTTTTACTGACGCTGAAGGTAAATCGGTTGTCGGCATAACGACTGTCGAAAAGCTTTTTGCCATCGCTGTCGGTGGTGGTCCAGTTCAGTGCCCAGTCAAGGCCAACAAATTCTTTGGAGACACCAATAAGGTAGTCCTTGTAACTGTTTGGCTCGCCTGGGCCGTTGACCTTGTTGTTGAAGCGTGAATAACCATAGGCAGCAGTGAAGGCAACGCCCATTGGCAGCTCATAGTCAAAGGCAAGGTTGTAATAGGTGCCACGCTCACCTGTGTTGAATATGTCATTAGAGTGAGCAACAGCGAATGTGAAAAAGCTGTAGCCGAGTGAGCCGTATAGTTCATTGAAATTGAGACTGCTCTCACCAGAGTAAATATAGCGTACAACGCCAAGGTCATAGCGAATGCCTGTGTTACCGAATTCATTGGCAAGCCCCCCATAGATGTTCATCTCAATGCTGGCATCATTTTCGTTACCAAAGTTGACATTAGAAGCCCATGTACCGACATAGAAGCCGGTGACATGTTCGTAGTCAACGCCACCTTGAATGGCGGGTTTGTTTTCAGTTTGTGATACACCACGAAATACATAGTCACTGCCTAGGAGGGCATTGGCCTTGACTGCATGCTGGCCATCTTCACTCTGCCAGGCGAGGGCAGCGTTGCTGGCCAGGGTGATGGCTGCGGCAAAACACAAGGCTGATAACTTTCTTAGTTGCATGAGTTGTTCTCCTGATGAGGTGGTGGCGGGTAGCCATTGTTGTGATTTAAATGGATCGAGATGAGTCGAACGGTATGTTGACGTTCTCAATATGTTCAGCATCAGGGACTATGATGAAGTCATCTAGTCACACTGAAATACAGACAGCTGCTATTGGTCTCGATACCGGCTAAACATAGAACAACGAGCATCAAAGCCAATAGCAATAATCGGCATGCATGGGCGGCGCATGGCAAGCAGCATAATGTTGCCGATTGTTGCTATCACTCAGGGGCAATTTTGATTATGGTTAGGGTGGAGCCTGGGGCTGAATGTCACTCTGTGCAGGCAGGGGACAAGTCGCTCTCAGGCGAGTTTTCGATAGCACACTATTAATGGTGTCAGGTCACTAGAACCTAAGAAAACTGTGAGAGGAGAGAGAAATGAGTTTTAGAGAACCCTTGTATGTGGGGCCTGTTCATAGCGAGCCTATACACGTAGTTCAGCTTACCTCAGATGATGTGTTGGCCCAGGCCGAAGCATTGCCATTTTGGTCTCAGGAGTACACACAGCTCGATAAAGGTGAATTTTCGGGTGCTGTGACCAGTGTCAGTTGCCACGGTGTGCAGTTGTTCCGTGAAACGATGAATCGTGCTGTTGATGAAATCGCAAGTGCACCTGCCAACAGTTATGTTGTTGGCTTGCCAACGATTATCGAAGGCACCGCCTCGTGGGGATTGCAGCCGCTGAGTCGAGATAGCCTGATCACGCTGGACAAAAATACCGAGCTGATGTTTCGGACGTCGCATTTGTCTGAAATAACGGCAACGGTCATTGCTGCGGATCGCTTGGAGGCTTATGCCGAAAAAGTTGAGCGAGTTGATCTCAGCAAGTTGATGAGCAAAGTCAAACCTGTAGAGACGATCAAACCAGAACTTGCTGATAGGTTGTGCAACATTTTGATTGGCGGTGCACAACACATCATGGATATCAACAGTTCTGAACAAGCATTGAAAATCTGGCGGCACCTTGAAGATGATTTGCTTGATGCAGTCATGCAATCACTCATGCAGGTCAGTGAAAATCCCATTCGAAACAATGAACACCGGATACACCGACATATTGTTAATCGAGTACGCGAGCTTACGTTGATGAACCAGGATCAGATGCTCTCGATAGGTGATCTATGCAGAGCGCTGAACATCAGCAGGCGTACTCTCAATCATGCGTTCACCCGGGTATTGGGGATTACTCCTGTCGCTTACATTCGAAATGTGCGCTTGCAGCGGATAAGAGAAGAGTTACAGTCCTCTGCATTTCAAGTCACAACCATTGCTGATGTTGCTGCTAAGTGGGGCTTCTGGCACATGAGCCTTTTTTCACGTTACTACCGGGAACTGTTTGGTGAGTGCCCCAATGAGACTTTACAGCGCTCACGCACAATAAATATCTGATCGAAAACCACGCTCAAAGCGTTGTTTAAATGTGATTTAAAACACTTGGAGAAATGAATAATGGGAGCAATGAGTCTCTGGCACTGGGTCATCGTTTTGGTTGTTGTGGCGTTGGTATTTGGCACAAAAAAATTGCGTAACCTGGGCGGTGATGCGGGCGTAGCGATCAAAAATTTCAAAGACGCAGTGAAAGATGATTCAGCCACTCCAGAATTGAGCCAGACTAAACATGCAGCATCGCAGACATCATCTGCAGAGCCGCGCGAACGTTAATTCATTCCAATGTTTAACATAGCGTTCCCAGAGTTGATGGTGATTTTTACCGTGGCACTCGTTGTCATCGGCCCTGACAAGCTTCCAAAAGTTGCTCGTGGAGCAGGATTGATGATGGGTCGAGTGCGACGATTCGCCAATGATATTAAGTCTGATATCGATGCGGAATTGCGAAGTGAAGACTTAAAACGTTTGCAGTTAGAGTTGCAACAGCAAGAGTTGCAACTGAATGATGAGTTACGTCGTGGAATGCAGCCGGTCGAGGAGGTGATTCGTCGGCCAGATCAAGCACTCATTGAGGCTGTCAAACAAGCATCCCCGGCGTCTCAGAGCCATGAGACTTTAAACGTTGAAGGGGTTAAAGATTGAGCTCTGAGAATAGTTTTTTGTCACATTTGTTGGAGCTGCGAGACAGGTTGCTGCGAAGTATCGTAGGCATGTTAGCACTGACAATCCTGCTTTTACCCTTTGCCAATGACATATACCGACTGTTGGCAGAGCCACTATTGCTGAGCCTGCCAGTCGGTGGACAGATGATTGCTACGGAAGTCACAACACCGTTTTTTATTCCGATGAAGGCGGTCTTGCTGGTGGCATTTTTGTTGTCATCACCTTACACCATTTATCAGCTTTGGGCATTTGTAGCGCCTGGCCTGCACGATAGCGAAAGGCGGCTGTTAATTCCACTTGTGCTGTCTAGCGTACTTCTCCTGTTTTGTGGGATAGCTTTTGCCTATTTCTTGGTGTTCCCAGTGGTGTTTGGTTTTATCAGCAGTACCACCCCGGAAGGCGTGGCGATGATGACAGACATTGGGCGATACCTTGATTTTGCACTGACGCTTTTTATTGCTTTCGGTCTGGCATTTGAAACCCCTGTTGTCGTAGTACTGCTGGTTAGACTTGGTGTGGTCAGTGTGAATGCTTTGCGTGAAGCTCGTGCCTATGTAATTGTTGGTGCTTTTGTTCTCGGTGCCATCGTCACGCCTCCAGACATAATGTCGCAGTTTTTGTTGGCGATACCCATGTGGATTCTTTATGAGATTGGAATCATGGTGGCTGGTCTCATAGAGCAGCGAAATCAGGCCTTTAGCAAGACCCCACAATCTGAGAATCATCGCTGATCTAATGGCGTGATGAAAAAATTTGGCCTGGACTTCTTGTCAACGAATACTCTGGGTAGCGAGGCTCTGATTCCCAGTTAAAATAACCATCTGACCATTCTCCGATTTATCTTGAGGTTGAATCCTCTCGTAGACTTGTTCTCAGGTTTGAGCATGCTTATGCGGTTGGCTATCCGAGGAGCTCAGTTAATTTGGCTGCCTTCATATCCATATTTACTAATAACACTGCTATAGTTAAGGTCGATTGATAGCCGACGATCATTTGGGGGGCATTGATGCGCAAATCCTATCCTTTTTTCAACAAAACGCAGCTATTTTTGCCGTTTTTGTTGTTTTTGGCGGCTTGTACGGATGATGCGGAGCTCGCTTCTGAAAACCTGACGATTCCGGGTAAGCATACGGTCGAAATCTTCAAAAGCACGGGAAGTGTGCAGTGCGAACCGGGTTCAGGTTATTCACTTGGTCAGATGCTGGCCGAATTAAACAATCAGGATATTGAAGTTTATACCGCGGCTTGCGGTGTGATGACCGGTATGCAGTTTATTGCGATGTGTGGTGCCGGTGATGGCAATATCAATGTGTTTGCGATTGATCAGGCTGATTTGGCGGTTGCGCTTGAGTTGGGCTTTGCCGTTACCGATGAATTGCCGGGAGATAATGACGGCCCGCTGTGGCAATTGAAAAAATGTGCGCCGATGACTGCAGATAGTTCAAGTGCTTTGCAGTGATTAAGCCGAGTATCTGGCACCAGTGGCTGACTAGCCAGTGAAGTTCATTGTCTCCTTATATCTGCTGTTTTTCAGCCAGCTTGCGGTTGCCATGCAGCCAGTGACTTTGCAGCTGCCTTGGAGTCATCAGTTTCAGTTTGCGGGTTACTATGCGGCTGAAATGCAGGGATATTTTGCCGATGAAGGCCTGGAAGTTGAGATCCTTCCAGGGCTTTTGCCTGGTGGCAACAGTGTCAATGTAGTCGGTGAGGTGGTATTTCAGCAGGCAGAGTTTGGCGTCACGCGAAGCGATCTGCTTGTGCATCGTGCAAGAGGTTTGCCGGTGGTGATGCTTGCCAGCATCATGCAACGCAGTCCGGCAGCATTTATCTCTCTGCAAGACTTTAATATTCAGGGGCTTGAAGATATTGGCGATGCGTCGGTGAGCTTACCGCTGATGCTTGATGAGCGAGGCGCTATTATCGATGTTGAGGTGATTGCGGCGTTGGAAAAAGCGGGTGTAGATATTTCGAGCCTGAATAACCAGACGCCCAGCTGGGATCTGCAGGATTTGCAGCAGGGAAAGACTCAGCTGATGCTGGGATTCACTACCGATGCTCCATACATTCTCGAGCGACGAGGCTATCAGCCACGGGTGATTTTACCGGAAGATTATGGCATTGATGTCTATGGTGACCTGTTGTTCACCAGTGAAGCAACCTTGCGTGAAGCCCCTCAGATGGTCGCGGGCTTTCGGCGTGCAGCGATACGTGGTTGGCAGTACGCATTTGAACATCCTGAGGTCATTGCAGATTACATTTTGCAACATTACCCGCCCTATGAAGCTGATTTTGATAGGGATTTTCTACTCAATGAAGCGATGCTCTTGCAACAGTACATTCAGCCGGATCTGATTGAAATTGGCTACACCAATATCGAGCGTTGGCAGCGGATCTTGAATATCTATCGCGAAATTGGTCTGACGGGTCCGGTTGAATTGGAGCAGTTTATCTATCAGGTACGCATTGCCGCGCCAAGCAAGTGGTACAAACCGACCATTGCGGTGCTGCTGATCCTGTTCTCATTGAGTTTGTTGCTGGTATTTCGTTTGTTTCAGAGTCGGCGGATGCTGGAGTTTCAGGTGCGTTATCGAGAGAAACGAGAGTCACAATTACAGCGCCAGGCCGAAACAGACCCTTTGACCGGCCTGGATAATCGCCGTCGCTTCAACCTTGAACTGGAAACACTTTTTTGGCGTGCTCAACGCCATCAACTCAAATTGGCAGTGATTCTGCTGGATATTGATCATTTCAAGAAGATTAATGACACTTTTGGGCATCCGGTGGGCGACAGAGTGCTGTGCAACTTGGCAGAACTGTGTCGGCAAGCGTTGCGTGAAAGTGATTTTGCCTGTCGTTACGGTGGCGAGGAATTTGCCTTTTTATTGCCTGACAGTGATCTGTCGGATGCTGTGGCAATCGCTGAACGTCTGGCACAGAGTATCGAGGATGCCGAGATTATTACCGGGGATCAGCGGGTCCGGTTTACGGTCAGTATGGGCGTTGCAGAGCTTGCCCCTACCGATGAGAATGCTGAACAGTTGATTCATCGGGCGGATGTGTTGATGTATCAGGCAAAACGGTCAGGGCGAAACTCGATTCAGTCAGTGTTATCAGCAGAGTGATCATTGGCAAGCCAGCCCATTTTCCAGAGTTTGGCGTTTCTGAGGTCGCCTATTTTTACATGGTAAGTATTGTGAGTGAGTACTGACTCTATTTTAAATATCTCGTCACCACGCTTTTTTGAGACAACCCCAACGATCAAAAAATGACGTTCACGGTTTTGAGGTGTGAGCGAGGTCCATTTGGAAAACATCAGCTTGGTCGGATTTATCTGATTTTTTGAGGTCATAGCTATCAAGTTAAACAGTTTCAGGCCTGAATGAGACAATTCGCGGTATAGATCTACTGAAACCATCCGACATGAAATAAACCACAGGATCCGTTGATGACGACAGATAAAAAGCTTGCAGACCTGCGTAAAAGCTATGAAAAGGGCAGTTTGCTTGAGCATGAGTTGGACTTGGAGCCCTTGCAGCAGTTTGATGCCTGGTTCCAGGAAGCACTCAAGCACGAGCAATACGAAGCCAACGCGATGACCGTCGCCACGGTAGACGAAAATGGTCGTCCTTCTTGTCGGCCAGTTCTGGTCAAGTCATATGATGAGCGCGGCCTGGTCTGGTACACCAATTACCTTAGCCGAAAATCGAAGGCGCTGGAATCAAACCCCTATGCGAGCTTGCAGTTTCACTGGCAAGCGCTGGAGCGTGTGGTGCGTATCGAGGGCAGGGTCTGCAAAGTCAGCGAACAGGAGTCCGACGAGTACTTTGCCAGTCGGCCATTATCACACCGGATTGGCGCTTGGGCTTCACCACAAAGCCAGGTGATTTCGGGGCGGGAAGAAATTGTCGCCAATGCGGCGAAGTATGGATTGGAGTTCGGCTTGAAACCACCAAGACCACCGCACTGGGGCGGCTTCAGGCTGGAGCCTGACTATTGGGAGTTTTGGCAGGGGCGAACCTCTCGTTTACATGACCGGATCGTCTATCAGCTTGATGGCGATGGACGCTGGTTAAAACAGCGCTTGGCACCTTGAATCAGCGATTGCTAATTTGACATTCAGTGGGTCGTGATGTGTCATGCCACTTCTTGATTGAATATGGAGAGCAACATGGCAACAGTGACATTAAAAGGTAATCCGTTTGAAACCGTGGGCGATCTGCCAGCAGTTGGCTCGGCCGCACCTGACTTTACACTGACAAAAGATGATCTTGCCGATCTGAAACGTAGCGATATCAATGGTCGGCTGGTATTGAATATTTTCCCTTCTATCGACACGCCCACCTGTGCCACTTCGGTGCGCGAGTTCAACAAACGTGCTGTGGCCAAGGCAGACACCACCGTGGTTTGTGTGTCGATGGACCTGCCGTTTGCACTGAGCCGTTTTTGCGGTGCCGAGGGTATCGACGGGGTATTGATTGGCTCTGCCTTCCGCTCTGACTTTGGCAGCAGCTATGGTGTTGCTTTCAAAAACGGCCCGCTCCAGGGCTTGTTGTCACGAGCGGTTGTGGTCGTTGATGCTGATGGCAAGGTGCTATACACCGAGCAAGTGGCGGAAACCGCAGATGAACCCAATTATGAAGCGGCGCTGGCAGTATTGAGCTAAATTGTTAGGCCGTTTTAATAAAAAAGCCCCGGTGCAAAACACCGGGGCTTTTGTTTATTGATTGGCTGCTATTTTATCAGCAGTTACCGGCCAAATTGGTGCCAGCAGATTGCGACTCAGGTGCAGGTTAAAACTGAACTTGTCGGCTGCTGGAATCGCGCCCTTGAAGTTGTGCACAATCAGCGGTACTTCCATTTCATGAGTGGATCCGTGGGTGCGGTAGTGGGCGGGCAAGTCTTCCATTTCCACTTCTTCCAGTTCACCAAACACCGTGTCTTTATCACCCAGAACCACCAAGTCACCAATGCGCTCAGCCAGCAGGTGAAACTGTTTTGCGGCTTCCTCCCGAGTTAACACCTGTTCCACACCTTCCAGTGACAGCAGCAAACGGCTGACTTCATCTGCATCTTCAGGATGATTCAGCCATATCCAGGCGGTGCCGCCAAAGGTACGGTGGTGCTTGATATAGCGATCCCGTTCTGCGGATAAAGCAAAGCGCAATGGCTGCTGGCGACGTTCACAGGCCTTGGCCAGATCCCAGCAGCGCTTTTTGTAATTCATGCCGTGGTCGGCCGTGATCATCAAAGCGGCATCAGGCGCAATGTCAGTCACCTGACCCAGCAAACGGTCCAGTTCGGCCTGATGAGCGCGTGACTCTTCAGCTTCGGGTGGCCACATATGCATGGGATAGTCGGTGGTATGCACATACAGGAAACCGATATCCGGACGATTTTGCAGAATATCCAGCGCCAGTTGCCATAACCAGTAGTTGATTTCCCGGCTGTAGATATCGGGTGCCGGGCCAAATTTTTCGATCATGTCTGCCGGGGCTTCTTCAGCTGAAATGGCAATTTCGGTATCAGCGCCAAGCAAGCGGATGGTTTTTTTCTTGCTGGTCAGCAGGGCACTTTTGACGCCGTGCATGCGCGCACGCTGAATCATGGTCGGCACCAGGATGGAGTTGCCATCTTCCATGTATTCCGGCTGATTCAGAGTTTCATCAAAATAGGAGTTGCCGGTGATGCCATGCTCATCAGGAAAGGCGCCGCAGCAGATAGAGGCATTATTGGCATTAGTCACTGTCGGCATTACGGCGCTAACCGTCTTATAGAAGCCATTATTGGCCATGGCTTTGATGCGAGGCATTTCAGAAGCTTCAAAATAGTCGGTGCCAAGGCCGTCAATCATGGCAATAACAATACGTTGTGAATTCATATGAATAGTCCTTGAGTAAAAAACAGGGCTTAGCCGATACGGCCTTGCAGAAAATCCTGACCGGCAACCGTTGTCGGGTTGGCAAACAATTGCGCTGCCGGTGCGTTTTCGATGACTCGACCTTCCATCATCAACAAGGCCTGATCCGCCAGTCGCCGACTCTGTGCAATGTTGTGGGTGACAATGACAATGGTGTAGTCATTTTTGAGTTGCTGAACCAGTTGCTCAATGCGTTCGGTCGAGGCCGGATCCAGCGATGAACAGGGTTCATCCATCAGAATGATTTGCGGCTGGTTGGCAAGCGTTCGTGCCAGACACAAGCGCTGTTGTTGTCCGCCCGATAATTGATGCGCTGACTGATGCAGTCGATCCTTCACCTCATCCCACAGTCCAGCCATGGTCAGGTAACGTTCAGCCAGCAGTTGCCGTTGGGAGCGTTTGAGCCGCTGATGAAAACGCACACCAAACAACACGTTTTCTTCAATAGACATCGGAAATGGCTGCGGTCGTTGATGAATAATGCCAATGACTTTGCGTACCGCACGGGCATCAACATCGCTTTGATAGATATCCAGTTCACCAAAATAGACACTGCCGCTGGTGACTTCAGCGCCGGGCGTCAGCTCCAAGGTTCGATTGAGTGACTTGAGCAATGTCGACTTGCCACAGCCGGACGGGCCCATGATCGCCGTCACTTGTCGTTCAGCAATGCTGATATTGATATCAAACAAGCGTTGTTCCAGCCCGTAGTGAATGTTCAGTTGTTGTGTCTGCAAAATGCCTGCGGATGGCGCGCTGGCTGCAGTCAGGATGGCCGGATGTAGTGCAGCTGCTGAGTTCAAATTGATAGCGGTTTGTAACATAAGCAAGTCCTCACTTTCTTAATCTGTGGCGCAGCATCATGGCGCAACTGTTGGCAAACAAAAGGCAGGCGATCAAAACAAAGGCAGTGCCATAAGCATGTTCAAACGACACTGCTTCGCTAACCAGGTTGTAGAGATGGGTGGGCAAGGTCATGACTGGGCTGTCCAATGACGGGCTGCTACGGGTCTGAACCACGCTGGCGGTGAACAATACCGGTGCCGCCGAGCCTACGGCATGGCCAGCCGCCAACACAGTCGCGGCAATAATGCCCGGTAAGGCTTTCGGCAACAGTGTTCGACGAATGACATAAGCGCGAGAAACGCCGAGTGACAACGCCGACTCTTTAAGTGGTCGCTCAACGGCATTAAACGCTGAGTAACTGCCGACCAGTATTACCGGATACATCAGCATGGCCAGTGTCAACCCACCTGAAAGCACCGAGATACCAAAACCGAATTGCACCACCAGAAAGGCATAGCCAAACACACCAAACAAGATGGCCGGAATGGCGGCGAGGCATTCAGTGAAAAAACGCATCACAGCGACAAAGCGTTGGCTCTGAGCGTATTCGGACAAATAGATGGCAGAGGCGAGTGCCGCAGGAAAGGCGACAGCCAAGCCTAATCCAGTCACGGCTAAGGATCCCTGAATGGCTGGCAGAATGCCGCCGGATACGCCTAGGGGATAACCGCGGGGGACTTCACTGATAAAGCTCCAGCTCAGAACCTGAAAACCATGGAACAGCAGATAGCCGATAATCGACAGTGGCAATAACAGGCCGATAGCGCCTGCAGTCCAGGCCAGTAGCCAAAACACCCGGTCATTGACTACGGCTCGTCGGTTGTTGAGTAGTAGTTGTTCAGCCTTGTGCATGACGCAGTAACCGGTTTTTGATGAGAAGAATGCCGCCATTAATCAGCAAAATGAGCAGCATCAATACGGCTGACGCAGCAAACAAGGCGGCGAATTTTTCGGTGCCAAGCGCCGCCTCACCCAGCTCGGTGGCGATCAGGCCGGTCAGTGTCTGGCCTCGATCCAGTAATTCTTTGGGTACAGCCAGTGAGTTGCCCGCCAGCATCAAGGCGGCCAGTGTTTCGCCAATGCCTCGGGCAAAAGCCAAGACGATGCCGGCGAAGATTCCGGGCAAGGCGCGTGGCAGAATAATGCGTCGAATTACATAAAACCGGGTCACGCCGAGACTCATACCGGTTTCCCGGAAACTGCGTGGCACTGCATCCAGTGCTTCGGTGGCAGTGCTGACAATAAACGGCATGACCATCACCGCAACAATCAGTCCGGCGGCCAGAATGCTGACGCCGGTGGTCATGTCAAAGATATGCTCAAACCAGACAACCAGCGTGACATACCCAAAAAAGCCGTACACCACGGATGGAATGCCTGCCAGTACTTCCAGACAGGGTTGCAACACGTTGCGAACAGCAGTCGGAGCGATTTCGGCAATAAACAAAGCCATGACAATGCCCAGTGGTACGGCGACCAGCAATGCAATGCCAGTCACGTAAACAGTGGATACCCAGGCATGCAGGATGCCTAGTCTGGGCGGTTCAGCCAGTGGCACCCACGGTTCAAATAACAGAAACTCGCTCAGGCTGACCGCGCCAAACACGCCCGCTGCCTGCCAGAGCACATAAACGACAATTAAAAAGAAGGTGCTGACGCCGATTACCAGAGCCAGCAGGGTCAGCATCCAGACCAGCGGATCCAGTGTCAGCCCGCCAAGACGGCGGGCTGGGTGACTGGCAACTTGAGTTGACATAAATAGCTCTGATTTGCCGGTTTACTGGTCAGCCTTGACCGGGATATAGCCCAGATCGGTGACTACTTTCTGACCATCATCACTGAGCAGGTAACGCATGAAGGCATCGAGATAGGCGTTATCGGCATCCTGATAGACAATTAATAGCGGCCGAGCCAGCGTGTAATCGCCGCTGACCACATTGCTTTGAGTCGGTGCCACCCCATTGAGGGCAAAGGCTTTTAACTCTTCATTAGCATTGACCAGACCGGCGGAAATGTAAGCAAAAGTGAACGGATTACCCAGTAATGTCCGCAATAGCTGGCCTTGTGAGCTCATTTGCAGGGCACGATCTGAAACCGGGGTTTCTCCGAGAATCTGTCTTTGCAGCATCACCGCTGAACCGGCACTGGAATCACGTACCAGCAAGACGACCTCCTGGTCAGCCAGATTATTATCAATTTGATTGTAACGACTTACTTCGCCTGAAAATATTGATTTCAGTGTGTCAGTGTCTAGATTATCGTGAATGCTGTGCAGTGGATTGTCATGGCGTGCCGCAATGGCAACCGCATCAATGCCGACCCGAACCACTTGATGATCCCCCATGGCTTCGACTTCCTGTGGCCGCAAGTCACGCGCCACCATGCCGGCATCGGCGACTTTATCAAGTACGGCGCGAACGCCCTGACCTGATCCGCCGCCACTGGTTTCAATGACGATAGCTTGTGATGGCAGCGTGGCGTCAAATTGGTCCCAGGTTTGGTATTGCTGGGTAAAAGCTTCGGCCGCGTTGCTGACAATCGGGATCAGCGTAGTCGAACCGGATAGAAATAATTTGCCATCATCTGCGAGGGCAGTTGAGGTGAATGAAACAGAGATCAGACTTGCAGCAAACAGTAATCGCATTGGAGTTCTCCTGGTTGTGAACATTTGTAATCAGGAAAACACATTTGTATTACAGAGATGTGACAGACAACTAAACTGTCATTGATTAAATTTGTAGCAATGCTTGTGCAGTGATTGTGTCGGTGATCAGGATATTACCCAGCCCTTGCAGCAGGCAGGCGTGAAGAATCGCTACTTTGTCTATGCCACCTGAAGCCAGAATGATCTTGGGAATCTGGCGAATACCGGCCAGTGGCGGCACTATCATGCGATGGGTGAGCGGGTGATCAATGGGTTGGCCTTTAGCATCGAGATAGATGCCGCAGGTATCGCCAACGGCACCTGCTGCCAGCAGTGAGTCGCGCAAGCTTGAATCAATGACCTGATACACCAGGTTTTTGGAATCCGGCCCGAGATCACTGGCACTAATCAAAGCAACATCAGCATTGGCTGCTTGAGTCAGTACTGACTTGACGGTGGGCTCGGCCAGTAGCAGATCGCGCACCGACTGGTCACTGACAAACATAGGGGCTGTCACGTAATAACTTTGAGCATCCAGCACACGGGCAAAGCGGGCCGTAGTGTCGTAAGGGTTGAGATGATGACCTGCCGGCAGGCCGCCATAAAGTGACACCACCGTATGTTGTTTGTCGCGACGTGGTGTTAACGCAGGCAAGGCGGCATCAACAGTGCGGCCCCAACCAATTGCAAGGCTGTCGCCCGGTTTGAGCAGACTGTCCAGATAACTGCCAGCCGCCTGACCAATCAGGTCATGTCGTGATTGACCGTCTATACCGGGAATGACCCGAACATCCAGCAAATCGTAATGTTGTTTCAGTGCCTGTTCTGCCTCAAGACAGTCAGCAAAACCGTAGTCGACTGAAATACGTACGATGCCCAGGTTACGGGCTTCATTCAGCATGCGAATCACTCGGGCCCGGGTCATGCCGAGCCGGCTGGCGATCGCATCCTGGGTCATGCCTTCCTGGTAATACAGCCAGGCGATGGATGCGATAAGTTGTTGTTCGTCGGTATAACCAGCTGCCATCGGTAAGTTCACTTAATCTCGGAGCAGCCATTCTGGCAGATGACACTATTGCCGTCATCCGGCTTTTGTGGTTTTGTGTAGGCATGGGCTGAGACATTGATTGCCGAACAATCACACTTAGCCACAAGTCAAAGATCATGCTGCATGACAGAGGGCTGGCCGAATGAATCAGAATTTGAGTCGGTTATTCGCTTCGGTGGTGGTGTTATCTGAGTTTCATCCTCAGGCGAGAGCCATACGATTTTGGCGCGCATCACAGCAAGATGCCCCCGAGGCGGCGGTGATTTTTCATCAACGTCCAACCCGCCAGCGTGAACAGCTTGAAGCCGATATCGCCGTGGTTGCAACGATGCTTGGGCCGGCGGCGATGCCTGATTATTACGCCTTTTGTCAGGATATTGAGTCGATATTCAATGGTGCAGGTCCTTCTGGACCTATCAGTCGCCTGCGCGATCTTGACTGGCATCGTTTTCGTCAAGTATCTGCCTATGCGCAACACTGGCGCTCACGAAATCCTGAAGAAGTAGTCAAGCTGTTGGCCTTTATGATGGCCATGCCGCTTTTCAGTCGAATTGCCGCTCAACTGATCGTTGAAAACAGCAGTGAAACCTTACTGGCGATAGAGCAGCAGATGCAGGAAAATCGCGGCGTTTATCTTCTGGGTGTCCGTCGATTTCACGAATTGTTTCGCAGTGAAATTGATGCGGCTTGCAGTGAGTCAAAGTTGCTGGTGGCCACTTATCGCGGCAGTAAAAAAGATAATAATGCCGCGCAGATCGTCAATAGAATGTTAGGCTCGATTGATTTCTCATAGTCCTCAGCATTGGGGTCATGAGAGATTCATAGCTGAGATCAGCTATCGTGCAGTTTGCATGAGCAAGTTTTTGTATTGAGAAGGTAAGTCGCATGGGAAAAAAACTGGCACGAACAGCACTCAAGCATCGCACCGAAACATTGCAGGCAGAGCGGCGTGAACGTAACAGTAAAGCCACATTGCTGCTGGAGCGCTGGGGACAAAGCCTGCGCGAGCAAGCTTCCGGCGTTTGGGTGGAAGGCAGCGAACCTGAAAATATTGAAGATCAGATGACTTCAGAAGTGATGAGCAGCCTGACGCCAGAGATACTGGAAATTGCCCGTTTGCACTGGTCAATGGGTAATGCTCCGGCGGAGATTGCCAGTAAAACGACCCGGTCGCGCACAGATATTCGTGAGCATCTGGCAGCTGTCAGAGAGCTGGTTGCCGATAAAGTGCTGATGTGATCAAATGCTCAGATGACTGCATAAAGTAATATTGTGCATTGATCGGCGCTCTACTATCGCCTTCTGATACTCATAAACCCTCAGGCACTGATGCCTGAAGACAAGCCTGCCATAGACTAACAGGTGATTTGTAATTTCGTTCAGCGCTGCGATGGCATCAACAGCCGCAGCCGTTTTGGAGCATGGAATGACTGAAAGCGCGATTGTTCTGATTTATCTACTGCTGGTGTTGATGATCGGTTTGCTGGCCGGTCGTAATATTCGGGACATGCAGGATTACGCACTGGCTGGAAAATCATTTGGCTTTCTGGTGATTTTTGCCACCTTGTCGGCATCGTTTATCGGCGGCGGCTTCTCCATGGGCAACGCAGAAAAGGTCTATCTGGTAGGTATCAGTAATATTGTTGCCCTGTGGGGCTTTAGCCTCAAAGAGTTGTGGGTGGCGCGCTATGTCGCACCACGCATGGCGCAATATCCCGATGCCATTTCCGTAGGCGATATCATGGAGCCACACTACGGCCGTGGCGCTCGCATCTTCAGCGGCATCTTTGCCATTGCGCTTTGCGCCGGTATTCTCGGTGCCCAGATCGGTGCCATGGGGTATGTCTTTCACATCTTCCTGGGTCTAGAGGCGATTTGGGGCATTCTGCTGGGCTGCGGCATTGTGATTGCCTATTCGACTGTTGGTGGTATGCGCTCTGTGGTCTGGACCGATGTGATTCAGTTTGTGGTACTGGCTGTCGGCATTCCGCTGACGTTGTATTTTGGCTTGCAACATATCGGTGGCTGGCAAGTACTGACAGAGACAGTGCCATCTACACATCTGAGCTTGCCTACTGAGCCGCTGATGCTGCTGGCATTGTTGTCATTGTTTCTGACGTTCATGCTCGGAGAAACGCTGGTTCCCCCGTATTTGCAGCGTTTGCTGATTGGTAGAGAAAATCGTGATGTGGTGAAAGGTTCACTGCTAAGTGGTCTGTTTTCAATACCGTTTTTTGCTGTTACCGGTCTGATCGGGCTGGTGGCATTGGTGATGCAGCCGGATCTCAACGCCAATTTGGCGATGCCGTTTGTGATTCAGGAAGCAGTGCCGCCGGTATTACAGGGTATTGTGGCTGCGGCGATTATTTCAATCATCATGTCTTCAGCCGATTCGTTTCTCAACGCGGCGTCGATTTCATTCAGTAATGATGTGTTGCGACCACTGCGTCATCAGCCGATATCTGACCGGGCCGAACTGCGTCTGGCCAGAGCGACCACGCTATTGATTGGTATTGCTGCGGTGATTTTTGCCATTTCCATCGACAGTGTGATTGATATTCTAATCATGGCCTATAACTTCTGGGCACCTACGGTACTGGTGCCTCTGACGATGGCAATCCTTGGCGTCTATGTCAGCAAAAAGCGTTTTGTATATGGTGCGGTCGCAGGTATCAGCGTTGCTTTGATCTGGAATGGTTTGTTGTCTGGTCCGTGGCAGATTGATGGGCTGGTGTTAGGCACACTGGCAAATCTGCTGGCGTTTATTGCGGTGGATCGGCAAGCCGCCAAGCTGCATGTTGCAAAACCTGTCTAGGGTTGGGAAACGTGAGTCAATCAGGAGCCGGGAAACGGTAATATCTGGTGTTGGTCGCTGCGGGTCAGCGCTTCATCAAGCACAGTTCTCAGTTCCAGCAATGCGATTGAAAGTAAAGCGGCAGCATTCGCGTGAAACAGTCGGATTTGGCATTGAACTGGCGTGTGCAATGCATTCATTGGGCCGCGGTCAAATTCTGTCCAGGCAATCACCGGCACATCACTCAGCGAGCAATCGACCACAATCCAGGCATCGGGCTGAATGATAATGTCGAGGTGTTTCAGTCGAGGCAGTGCCAGTCTCAATGACGGATTGGATCTGCGTTGAGCAACCCGCGCCCGATTAAAACTACGCGCGTCGAGTGTACCGTGGCGATATTCGAATACAGGCACTTCCAGGTGTCGCGTGTACATATTTTTATGCTCTCTAGAGACGGTGACTGATTTCAGCGCGCTGAATATGTTCGACAGTGAAAAGCCAGATTTTCTCCATCTATCATTTCATTTTTTGTCACAGGTTTTCAATCTCGGATTATCGGAAACTTTCAAAGCTTCAGAGTCTATGGATATATCAAGATTTCTTCATGGGCGCATCATAAAAACCTGTGGCCACGAACCTATACAGCATTTATAGATAATGACCTAATGCGAAGTGAGCGCTTGCTCTGATTTCTTTAACGCAAGGCGTGCGCAACTGCAGAATGTTTATATGATAGATAAAGCAAAGCCGGGCAAGTGCCCGGCTTTGTTTGGAAAAGCTGATAATTTACATCATGCTCTGGATGCGATCACGCAGTTGTGGGTCAGTCTGTAAGGCCAGCGCGATGTTGCTGTAAGTATCAACATCAAGACCTGCCTGTTCGACGGCTTGCACCATCAGCTGGCTGGCTTCTTGTTGCAGTTGGGCAGCTTCGTCAGGATTTTCGGTGCTTTCCAGACGTGCAGAATATTCGTTACGAATAACATCGAGATCGCTTTGAACGGCAGCAAAGCTCTGCAGCTCTGCATCATCAAAATCAGCTGCGGCAGGTGCTTGCTGAGGCATGACGCCTTGTTCGCCGTAAGCTTCGCCATAGCCGTCTTGCTGGGCATAGGCCGCTGTTGTCATGCCCATAGCCATCATCATACCGAGTAAGCTGGTTGATAATTTTTTCATTGCATTCTCCTCGTTTTGCAAAAGTGCACACACAACAGAGCGACAATCGTGCCAAAATTTTAAGCTATTGATTATATTGGCTTATGTGTATTTTCCGGCTGTTGGCTAAACTTGATTTGTGCCTAAATGTGTGTCACTTTGGCACATGTGTCATAAATATCGAGTGATTTGATGAAGCTATCAAAGATGTTAAGCAGCCTGCGCACCGTGCTGATGCTTCAGGTGGCCTTACCGGTGTTGGCAATGTTGGGATTGATACTGGCGATTGCGCTGACGCTGGTCGGAAATTTCATGGAAGAGCGAATGCAGCGTGATTTGCAGCTAGTGGCAAGAACCATACATTTGCCGGTATCACAGGCATTAGAACGTAAAGATCTGGAACAGCTGCAAAACAGCATGGCATCGGTATTCGGTATGACCGAAGTTTATGGTGCCTATCTGTTTGATGCCGAGGGTCAAAGGTTGAGTAGTTTTGGCGCAGTCAATCCGACCCAGCAACAAGCCAGTCGTGCCCTAGAGCTCATTTCAGAAGGCGAGTTTGCCCAGTACGAGCGGATTCGCGGTCGTAATGTTTATTCTTTTTTCATGCCCCTGTTTGATAACACAGGCCAACCCAGTGGTTTGCTACAAGTTACCCGCTTGCGCAGTGATATAGAAAAGGGTCTACAGCAGTTGAGATTGTGGGCATGGGGCGGTTTTTTGGTGATCGCTTGTTTGATCATGCTGGTGCTGATGCTGACACATCAAAGAGCTATCGGCCGACCTTTGAGTCGTCTGTTGAGCAGTATTCAACAAGTTCGCGAGGGTGACTGGCGACATCGCGCAGCTTTGCAGGGACCGAGTGAAGTGCGTGAACTGGCAACCGGGCTGAATGGCATGTTGGATGCAATTGCACTGGCAGAACAACGTGAAGCCGAACAGCGCAGTGCCCGCACTGAAATGGCTGAGCGGCTTCGGCAAACAGAAACACTGGCCGCGCTGGGCCAATTATCGGCAGGTGTTGCTCATGAGCTGGGCGCACCCTTGAGTGTTGTCGATGGTCGGGCAAGTCGTTTGCTCAGAGTGCATCAAGATTCCGCCAGTCAGCGAGAGTTGAATGAAATTCGTGCTCAATCATCAAGAATGACGGCGATTATCGAGCAGCTTTTGAGTTATGGCCGAAGTTCCAGAGCGCGAAAGCGGCAACTGCAGGTTGCTGCGTTAATTGCCAGAGCACAAGCCTTACTGCCTGAACATGCACAGTCCCTTGAACTGAGTCAGGGCGAAAATTGTGTGATTGAAGGCGACTCCCTGAGTCTGGAGCAAGCGCTGGTTAACCTGTTGCGTAATGCTTTTCAGGCCTGTCCTGATGGACCGGTTTCATTGGGTTGGCGAGTGGATCGACAACAAAAAAGCGTCACCATCCATGTTGATGATGGCGGTCCTGGCATCACTGAGGAAATGGCCGCTCAGGTGTTTGAACCTTTTGTTACCAGTAAAGCGCCGGGCGAGGGGAGCGGACTGGGTCTGGCGATTGTTCGAAGGGTGATGCGTGAACATGACGGAGAAGTCTGTCTTGCTGAAAGCCAGTTGGGCGGGGCGCGTTTTGAATTGATTTTGCCGCTGAAAGAGGTGCAGGAAAATGATTAAAAAAGCGGTTCCGATTCTGGTGGTTGAGGATGATGAGGCGTTGGCACGGCTGATCTCGGATGAACTTGAAGCCGAGGGCTGGCAGGTGACTTTGGTGACGAATCTTGAAGCTGCAAGGCAGGTGTTGTTTCAGGAGATGCCTGAAGTGATTGTGACAGACTTGCGCTTACCGGATGGTAACGGCATGCAACTGCTGGAGGAAGTGGTCCAGCATGCGCCTGAAGACAGCCGACCAGGCATGATTGTGATTACCGCCTTTGGCAGTGTTCGACAGGCGGTTGAAGCATTGCAGGCTGGAGCCGATGATTTTCTTACCAAGCCGCTGGATCTTGATCACTTCTTGCTGGCGGTGCGCCGTGTCTATGAGCACCGCTGTCTGAAAGATGAACTGCAGCAATTTCGCAGACTGAGTCAAGCTCAAGGCTTTCATGGCATTTACGGTCAAAGCCGCTTGATGCGTCAGTTGTTTGACCAAATCAAGGTGATTGCCAGGGCACAGGGTCCCGTGTTGATCAACGGTGAAAGCGGTACAGGCAAGGAATTGGTCGCCAAGGCGGTTCATGCCGAAAGTGAGCGAAATCAAGGGCCTTTTTTGGCGGTGAATTGTGCCGGTATTCCACAAGAGCTATTGGAAAGTGAGTTTTTTGGTCATGCCGCAGGCTCATTTACCGGTGCTCGCAAGGCGCGCAAGGGATTATTACAACAAGCCCACGGCGGCACCTTATTGCTGGATGAAATTGCTGAAATGCCGATGGCATTACAGGCCAAGCTGCTTCGAGCCTTACAGGATGGTTCTATCAGGCCGGTCGGGCAAGATACTGAAGAACAAGTCGATGTCAGGATCATTGCCGCAACCCATCGTGACTTGAAGCAAAAAGTTGCCGAAGGAAGTTTCCGCGAGGATCTGTTTTACCGGCTTGAGACCTTTACGCTGACAGTGCCTGCCTTGAGAGCACGTCAGGAAGACACCGAATTGCTGGCGCAGCAGTTCTTGCAGCAACTGGCAGTGGCACAAGGTAAGTCGATTAAAGGTTTCAGTGAGGCGGCGCTGGACGTGATTCGGGGCTATAGTTTTCCCGGTAATGTACGCGAATTGCAGAATATTGTTGAACGTGCGGTCACATTCTGTGAACAAGCCTGGGTACAGGTGTCACATTTGCCAGAACGATTGTCGAATGCCGCGATAAGTAACCCTGTCGAAACGATCAACGCAACAAGCTTTGATGAGCATGATCTGCTGGCAGGACCGGTGTTGCCAACGCTTGATGAGTTGCAGCGAAGATATGTCAATAAAGTGTTGGAAGAAGTGGGCGGAAATAAACGCCGTGCAGCGGCCTTGCTTGGGATCGGCCGACGTACTTTATATCGCTGGCTGGATGAAACACCATCTGAAGAATCCGCTTCTGTCAGCGAACCCTGATGCCCAAAAGCGATGGCAGCCTGTGAAAATGCTGAATATCAGGAATTTTGTCCCTTTGGCCTCGCTGGCATCTGCGACATAGTAAAAATCATCTCGAGGAGGTGATAGATGGAACGAGAGCGGGTTGAAGATACCTACCAGAAACTGATGGAGGTTGCCGAGGATATTTCCTTATGTTCACGCAACTATAATGATGAGTTGATAGGAATCGATTATTACAAACAGCTTGGTGTATTGAGCAATGAACAGCTCCAAACGCTGGTGAAGGCCTGGCATCATCGCTGGCAGACCTGCAAAAAAGAAAAGCTCGCATCGCAGTTCATGGTTGTTCAGGTGTTGGGCTTGATATCCTTTGCCATGTGGATTGCCTGGCTCAGCGGTGGATGGTTTGGCGCCATCGCCAGTATCGCCGGCGTCGTCGGCATGATGAAAATGATCGAAGATGATCGTGTCAGAAAAGCCAAACGTAATCTTGCTGATGCAGAACGTGTTTACCGCACGCTTGCCAGCCGTGCCAAGGCTAAACCGTCCAGCAACTGACCGGCACTCACTTCATTTTCACAACGGCACTGGAACAATCTGGCACAGACTGTTCCCGCATTCCAGCTCAAGCCGATGAAATCATATGCCAACTGTTCGACTTAAATCTTTGACCGCTGCTTTAGGCAGCCTGTTGCTGACGGCCTGTTCACCTATCAATGCGCTCAATGCAATGGTGCCCAGTCATCACTATAGCGTTCAGACAGATATTGCCTATGGCAAACATCATCGACAGCAACTGGATGTTTATCAGCCTGAGGCTGCCGCGAAAGCACTGCCTGTTGTGGTGTTTTTCTACGGAGGCAGCTGGTCTGCTGGCAACAGGCAGGATTACAAATTTGTCGCCGAGGCCCTGGTTTCAGAACAAATGCTGGTGGTAGTGCCAGACTACCGAGTCTATCCAGAGGTGGGGTTTCCGGTATTTGTTGAGGATGCCGCTGCTGCGGTCGCCTGGGTCATTAACAATATCGCTGACTTCGGTGGTGATGCTGATCAGGTCTTTGTGGCTGGACATTCTGCAGGGGCGCATATTGCAGCGCTAGTATCGCTGGACAATCGTTATCTGGCTCAACATCAACTCCAGCCCACGCAGCTCAGCGGCATGATCGGCCTTGCCGGGCCGTACGATTTTTTGCCATTGACCAGTGCCAAGCTCAAGCGGATCTTTGCTGATGAGCAGGATCAGTGGCAGAGCCAACCGATTAACTTTGTTGATGCCGGTCACCCGCCGATGCTACTGATGGTGGGGGGCAGAGACAGAACCGTCTTGCCGCGAAACAGCCACCGCCTAGCTGACAGAATTACACAGGGTGGTGGTGACGCAACCTTAATGGAGTTCGAGCGATATGGCCATGTGGCTATGGTGGCAAAGCTGGCCAAACCGTTTCGTGGCAGTGGCGAACTACTGCAGCCAATGGCGGACTTTGTTCATCAACGACCACTGACTTATCCTCGCAATGCCGATGCCAATCGATCGGCGCTGCCAAAGGCGGCTTCAACGCGGCCATGATGACACCAGTCTCCACAGGCTGCCAGTTGTAACTGTCGATCCAGATAGACGTTAGCCTGTGACTGCTTGCAGATATTGGCATAGCGCCAGCGATGCAGCTGCTGATGTTGGGCATGACTGACCGGTTGCCCGGTAACACGTTCAATTTCGGCCAGCATGTGCGACATCACTGCATCATCCGACCAGTCCATATGCTCGTTTGCCCATTGATTGGTGGCCTGCACCAGCAAGGTAAAGCGTTCGGGCCGGCCGGGTTTGCTGCTGTTCACCGACATCCAGCTGATATCAGCCTGCCTGACCAGAGCTGCATCGAAAGGCAGTGTTAGCGGCTCATCAAAACCGAGCATCAGGGCATAACAACCCAGCATTTCAATACTCGAAACAGCTGGGTGGTGGCAAAAATCTTTTGGCAATAGTGCCGCTGATTGTTGAGCAGGTAAACACACCAGCACCCAATCAAAGCTTCCGTAGCGCTGGTTCTTTTCGTCTTTTAAAAACCAGCCATCGGCGTGGCGCTGAAGAGACGTAATTTGGCACTCAGTGGTGATATTCAACCCTTTGGCCATTTCGGCTGCCAAAACATTCATGCCGGGTACCGCGACATAATGAGGAAACTCTGCATCCCATTGACGCTGATGCATGATCTGTGCGCCTTCATACTCAACAAAGCGAGCGTCCCAGCGTTGCAGGCAGGCATTATCGAGCAGGGGCTGAACAAAGGTTCTAAATCGATTGGTCCGAATAGTAAAAAACTGAGCGCCGTGATCAAAACTCATGTCTGGATGTTCGCGTGTCGCCAGTCGCCCTCCCGGACGCCACGACTTTTCAAACAGACTGATCTCAGCAAAGTCACAGAGCTGATGTGCCAGTGTCAGTCCACTGAGTCCGGCACCAATGATGGCAATTGAAGGCATGATTCCCTGGGTTCCATATCGATAACTTTGCAGTCTGACCGAATTTTTGCAGAGGGGTTGCCTGATGCAAAGCAAATGTGTGCAGGCTTAATGGGGCTTGTCTGTACTGGATTGTCGTTTATTGCGATACATGGCTTCATCAGCCACGGCATAGAGTTGCTGGAGCGAGTATTCACTGTCGGTTTCAGCGCTTGCTAGTCCATAACTGTATGATAGGTGAAGCTCTGGATTGACCTTGTCATTGTAGGCTTGAACAGTCGATTGAAGTCTCTGCATGATGGCGGGGATATCCGCTGCATCCTGATTGATTAACATTACAACAAATTCATCGCCGCCAATTCTAGCGATAAGGTCGCTGTCACGAAAAGTCATGCTCAGCGTTCTGGCAAACTGGATCAGCGCATCATCGCCTGCCTGATGGCCTTGACGATCATTGATTTGTTTGAAGTTATCCAGATCAATGTAAACCAGTGAAGTGACCATCTGCTGACGTTGGCACAGTTGAAGCACATGGCCCGCTCGTCCCTCAAAGCCACGACGATTGAGCAAACCGGTCAGGTGATCCTCACTGAGCAGCTGATTCGTAGCAATTTCTTCCTCAACCATAGTGGCCAGTTCTTGCAGCGTATCGGCTTCCCGCTGTGTGAATTTTCGGTTCACATGATCAATCAGGCACAAGGTACCGAGTTTTTCGCCGGTAGGCGCTGCCACGGGGTATCCGGCATAAAAACGGATAAACGGAGGGCCGGTCACCAATGGATTGTCGGCAAAGCGTGAATCGCGGGAAGCATCTTCGACCAGAAACAACCCATCCTGTTCGATGGCGTAGCTGCAGAATGCGACTTCACGTGAAGTTTCGCAGACGGTCAGTCCAGTTTTGGATTTGAACCATTGGCGGTTTTCATCCACCAGGCTTATTAGAGTGATTGGAACTTTAAACAAACGCTTTGCCAGACGAGTGATACGATCGAAGCGTTCTTCAGCTGGAGTATCGAGCAGTTTTGAGCCTTTAAGTGCCTGTAAGCGTTGTTTTTCAATCTCTTGATGACGCTGTTGCAACCAGTCAATAAAGGTATCGCCCTGGGCAGGTCGGCCAAGCATATAACCTTGCGCATGGTCACAGTTAAGCTCCTGAAGAAATTGCAGTGTCTGCATATCTTCGATGCCTTCAGCTGTTGCCTGAAGCCCAAGGCTGTGAGCAAGTTCAATAATAGCTTTGATGACCAGCCGCGATTCACGCGAGGTGTGCGCGGTCATCACAAATGATTTGTCTATTTTGACTTCCGAGAACGGCATTCGTACCAGTTGCACCATGGATGAAAAGCCGGTGCCAAAATCATCAATGGATAAGTGAAAACCTCTCATACGCAGGCGAGTCAGCATGTCCAGGGAAGCGACTGGGTCATCCATGGCACCGGTCTCAGTCAGTTCAAGCATGATTTGGTGACTATCAAGACCATTGTTGCTGCACAGTTCGTGGATATGTTCGAACAGTTCAGCGTTGAGCAATGATCGGGCAGAGATATTGACGGAAAGATGCAGATCATTGCTGGTGGGCAGATTGTGGTACCCAGCAATCTGCTGCAGGAATTGATTGAACCAGGGTAGCGCCTGCTCAAAGACCAGGATGGTTAATGAGTCAATGAGTCCCTGCGCTTCAGCCATACCAATAAACAGGTCGGGCGGGATCAAGCCCTTTTCCGGATGCTCCCAGCGAGCCAGCGCTTCAAAGCCTGTTAATTTACCGCCATGACACTCTATTTTGGGTTGATAAACGACACTGATATTGCCCTGGTGGATAGCCGTTCTCAAGTCATCCTCATTGACGCTACGTACGGCCCGTGGCTGTAGATCTGCGGAACGTGTATTTCTGAAAGCCGCCTTGAAGTCGATATTGACCAGCTCTCTAAAGCGTCGTGGATTAAAAGGTTTCGGCAGAGTTCCAAGAATATTTAAGCCATGCTCAGACGCTGACCGTGCTGCGGCTTCGAGTATGCGATGGCCGACGCCGCTGGTAATGATGACGCCTGCACTTGTCTTGCGATTTGCCAGCTCGACCAGGACTTCGACACCATCCATATCGGGCATGATCAGATCGACAGCAATGTGTGACGGCTGCCAGTGTTCTAGTTTTTGAAAAAAGTCTACTGAAGTCTGACAGATACAGGTTTTCATTCCGGCAAATTCAGCGATATTGCTGATGGTTTTGCCGGTGAGCTCATCATCATCAAGAATAAGTAACCGTTGTTCTGACATGCTCAGCCTTGGCTATCTGTTACTGAAGTAAGTAGCTCTGACACTGTACCTAGCAGAGTATCTCTTGAATAGGGTTTTTTGAGCATTCGATAGTGGCTGAAACTACTCAGTTCCGCTCCAACAGAAGTGTTGTTGAATCCGGTAGTCAGCAAAACCGGCAAGTCCGGTCTTGTTTGCTGGAGGGTTTGCACCAACTGTAAACCATTTATTTGGCCGGGCATTTGCAAGTCGGTGAACACCAGCTCAATATCTGAATGGCTCTTGAGCAGTTGCAGCGCCTCGGTGGCATCAGCCGTGCTAATGACCTTATGTCCAGCGGATTCCAGTTGGTGACTGGCAAAATTTCTGACCATCGAATCATCTTCTACTAACAAAATCACTGCTCTCGATGCATTAACCGTCATTTTGTCGCTGACAGCAGTAGTCGGCAGATACCTGGCACGGGGCAGATAAAGTTTGAAAACACTGCCTTGGCCGGGACTTGATTGCACACTGATATGACCACCGGATTGACGAACAAAGCCGTAAACCATGCTAAGCCCGAGTCCTGTTCCCTCACCCACAGCCTTGGTGGTGAAGAAAGGTTCAAAAATTTTATCGATATGTTTTTTATCTATGCCTTGTCCGGTATCTGATACCGAGAGACAGACATAATCTCCTGGAGTCAGAGCCGGTAAAGTGCGGTGGTTGTCTGAGTGCCGCTGGATGTTTTCGGTGGCAATTGACAGTTGCCCTCCCCCTGGCATAGCGGCCCGAGCATTCAGGCACAGATTGAGCAAGCTACTCTCGAGTTGTACCGGATCAATCATCACCGGCCAGGTCTGCTCAGGAAGTTCCAGTTTGAGTGAAACTGTCGAACCTATTGAGCTGCGGAGTAGATCGGCGCTGTGTTGAACCAGTTGTCTGATGTCGGTTGATTGGGGTGATAATGGTTGTTTACGGGCATAGGCAAGCAGGCTTTGCGTCAGTTTGGCACCACGGTCTGCGGCTTGGGCAATAAGTTTCACCATCTCATGCAATTGCGGCTGTTGGTCCAATAGCTCCAGCAACACCTCGCTATTACCGCTGACGACGGTCAGCAGATTGTTGAAATCGTGGGCAATGCCACCAGTGAGTTGGCCAATTGCTTCCATGCGCTGGCTTTGAAACAGTTGCTGTTGTAGCTGAACTTCCTCAGTAATATCCCGTTCCACTGAGACCCAATGAGTAGGCACGCCATCAGCATCAATGATTGGCACAATGTTCAGCTCAAGCATCAACTCGCGCTTGTCTTTGGTGTAATCGGTCAGGCGAGCGCGAACCGGCTGCCAGTTTTCCAGCGCATGGCGAATACGATCCAATTCAGCCCGCTCAGTTTTGGGGCCTTGCAGTAACCGAGGACTTTGACCTATGACCTCGCGATGGCTAAAACCTGTGATTCGTTCGAATGCTTCATTAACAAAAATAATTTCGGGGCCAGGAGGATCGATGGATGTGGCTTTGGTGATCATCACGATATCGTTGAGTTGAGAGATAGCGCTACGTAATAGCTTCAACTCTTCCTGTTCTTGTCGCTGCCGAGTGATATTTCGCAAGTAGACGGTCAGGCCTTCAGCAGAAGGATAGGTTTTGATGGCCAGCCATAGTTGGGCACTGGGGAGAAACGCTTCAAATTCTTCAACGCTTTGCTCAGCCAGTGTTCGATTGAACGCTGGCAGAAACGCCTCATCGTCAATCATACAGTCTTGCCAGCGAACATTTTTTAGCAAGGCTTTTTTGGGATGACCAAGCATGCTGGCGGCCTGCTCATTGACATAAGCGAACCTGAGCTCATGATCCAGACTGAAAAATCCATCTGTAATGCTCTCAAGTGTGTTTTGCAGTTGCCGTGCCAGTGCTTCGGAATGTTGCTGGAGTTTTTTGATGGCATCAATGTCCATCGCTGAACCAAACCACTTAACGATATTGCCATCACTGTCCCGCGACGGGTTAGCCTTGACCTGGTGCCAGATATAACGGCCGTCCTCGTTGCGCAGCCGAAATTCAGTGGCATAGGGGGTGCCGGTTGTCAGTGAATACTGCCAGCGCTCTGCTGTGGCTTGCTGGTCTTCCGGTGCGAGAAATGTCAGCCAGTTATCCAGAATGAACTCAGTATCCTTACCCGTCAGGCGTGACACGGTGTTTGAAACATAATCCAGTGAACCATCTGGTGTGGCGGTCCAGACAAATACCTGGAAGTTATCCAGCAGGTAATGCAGTCGATTTTCAGCTTCATCTGCAATAATTTCTGCAGTGCGTGATGAGCTGATATCCAGCAAGGTGCCGTGTACTGATCCTGATTCCGCTACATCAAGTTGAGCGGCAAGGCGCAGCCATTTGTTGGTACCGTCTTTGGTGGTCAGCAAAAGTTCCACATCAAAACGGTCTTGTTGTAAAAGGCAATCAGCAAGCGCTTGTTCGAGTCTGATCTGACTTTGATTGCAAAACAGTTGGGTGAAGTGTTTAAAACTGAGTTGAGGGCTGTCGCACTCCAGGATCGACATGGCCAGCGTGTTCAGTTCAAACATTTGATCTTGAGGGTTGAATTGCCAGTAACCCAGGTGGGCCAGTTCTTGTGCCTGCTGTAATTGCTGTTGTTGACGGAGCAACTGCTGACGTCGTTTCATGGCCTGACGGCACAGCATAAACACGGCAACCAGGGCGATTGAGGACAGGATACGATTGCCAATGATGTAGATCATCGAAGCGTTGGTTTGAGCATCCACTGGCAGCGCGACAAAGGCTGTCCATATCAACAACAGTGCACTGTAAAAGCAGATGTCGAGTTGCCAGAAATGTTGGCTTCGGGCTGCCAGCAGCAGTATTGGGCTGTACAAAATGCCATGTGCAAAGCCCAGTGGAGTCAGCATGTCTGTGACAAAAACGCCCAGCACCAGCAACATACTCAGCATCAGAAAGCTGTGTTCAGTACCTTGGAGAGCAGTCCTTCGTTGGATCATAGGCCATTTCCTGTTGCTCTGTCGGGCGCTGTGTTACTGACGAAAGTCTCGTAAACCGGCCTCGGTAATAATTATATCCAGCCGAATATCATGCGGCTGTGGGTGAATACTGTCCAGAAAACTACTTTCAATTCCCAGACCGATACTCAGCGGTTTGGGCTGACGACTTGCCAGTGTCCGATCATAAAATCCACCGCCATAACCCAGGCGATAGCCTGCGGCATCAAAGCCAACCAAGGGAATGAGCAGCACATCGGGTTCTATGATGTCGCCAGATTTCGGGATGGGAATATCCCACGGGCCATTTTCCATCGGGCTATCCGGTGTCCAGAGCCTGAATATCAGGGCTTGATGGGCGGTTTGAATCACCGGCAGTGCCGTTTTCCAGCCAAGTTCACTGCATTTGGCAACAAAATCACGGCAATCCGGCTCTGCACGAATGGGCCAGTAAAACCCCAGTGTGCTTACCGGCAAACCGGCAAACACGTCTGATAGTGTTTTGTGGCAGTTTCGTTGCCAGGCTTGTCGTTGTGGCAGGCTCAATTGCTGGCGGACACGAATCAGCTGTTCACGTTGTTGTTGCCGCCATGCTTTGACGAGCTCAAGGGTCATCAGCTGACCTTCATCAATTCCCGGAGCTTGTTTCTGTTGGTGACAAGATCGGTCAAATGATATTGATCCAGCACTTCAAGAAAAGCGGTTTGAGCCTTTCCCAGCGCGTGTTTAAGAACACAGGCGGGCGTAATCGGGCAACTGGCAGGTTCAGAAAAACAGCTCAGCAGTTGCAGGTTTTCAGTTTTACGGATCAGCGCACCGATATTGATCTCGTGACTGGGTTTAGCCAGGGACAGGCCGCCTCCTCTACCACGCTGACTTTTTACATACCCCTGCTGGACCAGCATTTGAACGACCTTGGCAAGGTGATTGGCTGAGATATTGTAGCGTTCAGCAGCCTCGTGAATCGTGGCTGTTTGTTCACCATCCTTGATTGCCAGATATACCAACAGACGCAACGCATAGTCAGTGTGTGTGGTTAGTTGCATAAAGATAGCCTGTGAATTGTATGGACATAGTATTCGCTTTTAATCGAACCTGTAAATCGTGTTGGTTCGGTTATCGCTATAGCGGGATCTGTGTCTTGATTGTCGGGAGATGCTCAACAGCGCTGTTGAGCCAGCCAGCAGAGATAACTGGATCAAACTTTAACCATGGTAACTTTCGTTTTACGGCCACAATGGACTGACCGCTTATGATGTCAGGAATTCCCATGATTCCTGACAATCGTCGAACGGCTTTTCCATCGCCTAGCGGCTGTATCGCTCCGGAAGTCTGACAATGACTTTCAAGCCCCCCATCGCTGAGGCATCAAACAGCAACACACCATCGTAACTATCTACTATGTCATAGACAATCGCCAGCCCCAAACCGCTGCCGGGGCGTGTTTCATCGGCCCTGAAGCCGCGACGAGTGATGGAATGAAGATGTTCAGCAGAGCATCCGGCGCCGTCGTCTTCAATAATGAACTGCACACCTTTGTCAGCGGTAATGGTTATTTTTACTTCTTGTTCACACCATTTGCAGGCGTTATCCAGAAGATTGCCCAGCATTTCCAGTAGATCTTCTCTGTCACCATAGAACTTTGCTTCGCTGGCAATCGTGATATGAAACTGAATGGCCTTTTCCAGATAGAGTTGACGCAATGTTTCGGTCAACTCTGTCAGCTCCTGCCTTAGTGCGACACGCTGTCCCGGTAATGGTGCCCCCAGCAGTCGCGCACGTTTTAATTCACGCTCGATAATTTGTCCAATCGCGCTACTGGCATTGTAGATGGTATCCTGCAGTTCCCGATTGACGCGTATTTCTGGGCGATCAGCGATTTGATTGATCAAGGCCAATCTGGTTTTAAGGGCATGAGCCAGATTGCCCAGTGCCTCGCGGGAGCGACGATTCTTGCGGGTCAGACTGTGCAAAAGCTGATTCAGCTCGCTGATCATTGGCTGAATTTCATCGGGAGCATCGGTACTGATCTGGTCGATTTCGCCTCGCTCAAGCCGAGTCAAATCTTCCTGAACGCTGCCAAGCGGTTGCAATGCATTACGCACCAACCACCATTGAATTAACAGTAAAAGTAACAACCCTACCGCAGACAATAATGAGAACTGGAGCTGAAACTGTGATAGTTGTGCTTGAAGAGCACTAGTATCTTCGGCGATGGCGATAGTCAATTGCTGACCTTGTTTGCGAAAGCCCATGGTTAGTGTCAGCAGTCTCTGTTCCTCCGGGCCAGTTGTGTAGTGGTTAATGCGCTCACCCGGTCTCAGCAGATTCAGACTGAAATTGTGGTCCCACAGAGAACGTGACTGCTGGCATTGAAGATTTGCGCAAACGGTGTAGTAATGACCGGAAAAAGGCGTCATGTAGACGCTACTCATACGCCGCGGATCCAGTTTCATTTCACCACTGGCATCAATTTCGATGCTGGCCAGAAGGCTTTCTGCTTCACGCTGCATTCGATCCAGCAACTGATCTTCATTCATCTGACCAACGAAGTAGCTGATCAGCGCCCATTGTATGAATAGTAAGACTGCAATGGTGGCAGTCAGACCGAAAGACAATCGATGCTTCAATGAAGTCACTCTATGTCCTCGACCAAAACATAGCCCTGACCTCGGCGTGTCTGTATAAGCGTCGCGCCAATTTTGTGGCGTAACCGGTTGATATAGACTTCAATCACGTTGCTGTCGCGATCAGCGTCGTACTCATAGACATGTTCTGTCAGGGTTTGTTTGGAAACAATCTGTCCTGGATGCATCATCAGATAGCGTAACAGTTTGAACTCGGTTGCGGTGAGTTCCTCTTCGCTTTGATCTGGCAGCGTAACGCGTTGGGTATCTTCATTGAGTAACAGGCCACTGCATTGCAGTGGACCAGTGTTGAGACCGACAGCACGTTTTAGCACTGCATTGATTCTTGCCAATAACTCTTCAATTTGAAAAGGTTTGGCGAGATAGTCATCTGCACCCGCTTTGAAGCCACTGACTTTTTCTTCCCAGCTGCTGCGAGCGGTCAGAATGATCACCGGCAGACGATTCCCCCGTTGCCGCCAGTTTCGCAGGACTTCAATACCAGCTCTTTCCGGCAGGCCCAAGTCCAGCACAGCAAGATCATAGGCTCAATATCGCCCAACGCTTCGGCATCGACTCCATCAGCGCTCAGGTCAACGGCGTAACCAGCTTCCGTAAGTGAAGTCTGCAGTGCAGGTCCGAGATGTGGATCATCTTCAACCAGCAGGATTCTCATAATCAGTCATCCAGTTCGATTTTGAGGATTTCAGCGGTGGCGGCATCCAGTTCAATTTCCCAGACCAGGCCGTCATCATCAAGTATTTCAACTTCATAGATGTAGCGGCCTTTCTCGAACTCCAGCTCGGTTTCAATGATGATGCCAGTTTTGACTTCACGTACGACTTCAATGATGCGTTCCAGTGGCAGAATTTTACCCGAGAGGCGGAGTTCGCGGGCGGCACGATGGTCGATATCGGCCAGTGCCAGTGTTCCAGGCATGGCCATCATTAATCCTGTGCTGAGCAGGATAATGCTCAAACATCGACCACATTTTAATTTTGACATGAGTGCCTCACGAAGCTCTGGTCAGGTCTTGACCACGCTATCAGTATACAAAGGCAAGCTTAACTGAAAATGAACTTTTTGCCGGTCAGGATTCTTGCTTGAAACGTTCGATCATGTCTGCCAATTGATGAGATTGTCTCGACAACGCCAGTGCCGCGTCATTGGCCTGACTTGCACCTGAGATGGCATGACCTGCTCGATCACTGATGTGAACAATATTTCTGTTGATGTCTTCACTGACTGCGCTCTGTTCCTCAACAGCGGTCGCAATTTGTGTGTTGAGATCATTAATGCCACTGATCTGTTCGGCGATATGTTGCAGCGCTTCAATGGCGGCGGAGACGTTATGCTGACTCTCGGTTGTGGTTGCTGACTTTGTTCCATCACTCTGACGGCGCTGGTGACTGCCTTGATTGAGATTTTCTATCAAGTGTTG
>NZ_APHR01000010.1 GCF_000349205.1 Methylophaga lonarensis MPL
GCCAGAATTCTCTATCGACTTTGAAACGCCATACGGCTTCTGATGAGCTGACTGATTTCCAGATTGATCTAGAACAGCCAAACGAAGCACCCACTGAACCGGCAGTACTAAGCGTTGACGAATCAGAGACCGTCCTCACTGTTGATACGGAATCTGTTCAAACACCGCCATCGCAAGGCTTCGCAGGAGGCATAGACCCTGACATCGCGGAAGTGTTTGTAGAAGAAGCTGATGAAGTCATGGCGGACTTGCAGGATTTACTGCCTGAATGGCAGGCACAGGAATCCGAGTCCGACAGTGCCATCACAGAAATAAGACGCAGATTCCATACACTTAAAGGCAGTGGCCGAATGACAGGTGCCACTGAAATTGGCGAACTCGCATGGGCAATTGAGGATTTGCTTAACCGGGTGATCGAAGGTGGCCTGCCGGTCACCGATGCAATCAGACAATGTGTTACCGAGGCTTATCAGCTGCTTCCTGAGCTTTTGTTACGTTTCCAGCAGGGAGAGACAGGAGCACATGACAAGGCTGTATCCCTGGCTGAACTGGCCGCAGAGCTTCGCCAGAAATCGTCCCTCGATACAGAACAGCTTGAAGCTGCTCAGGACACTGTTATCGATATCGATGAGCAGCCGCAAGTTTCGCAACAATCCTTTGAAGCAGAAACCATAGAACTCGAGCCGCCAGAAACAGAGCAACAGCCATTGCAGGTTGAAGATACGCTCGCCACTGAACTCGATGATGAGCAAGCCGAACTGCAGGAAATATTCCGCAATGAAGCGCGCGAACACTTGCAGCAACTACAAACTGACTGCCAGACCTTACGTCCGGGACATGCCATCAACAACAGCATGTTGCGTTCGATTCATTCCTTGAAAGGCGCAGCCAACATCGCTCAGGCAATGCCATTAGCATTGTTATGCACTCAACTGGATAACAGTCTCAGACAACTCCATCGCCAGCAAATTCTGATTTCTGAACAGCAAACGCAACAGCTGCAGGAAATACTGCAATCACTGACCGAGCTGCTGGAGCTGGATTCAAGCATGGCTGAAGCAGAGGATATTCGGCCACTTGCTGCCAAAATCGAGTCGCTGGCGCCTGAATCTGAACCTGTTGATGCTCATGTGGCTATCGATCCCGAAGTCCTGGTCAGCTTCCTCGAGCAAACGGATGAGTTGCTGGATCAATACACCGAACAACTGGAAAACTGGCAACAAAGTGCTGATGCCGCACAAAAAACAGCGCTGTTATCGACACTGCAGAATTTGAGTGACAGTGCGATCAGCACCGGATTGCCCACGCTGGCGGCCTTGTATCAACTGCTGCATCAAGGAATTGAGCAAAGCCATCCTGATCATCCGGCGCTGGCTCAGTTGCTGGACGCAGGTTATGAAGAGCTCAATAACCAGATTGAAAGTGTCATTCAGAACAAACCAGCACCACCAATTGAAAAGCTTGATGCTCTGCTTGAACAATGTCTGACCACTGCCATTGAAACTGAAGTTGAAGTTGAAGCTGAGTCAGCGTCGGAACTGATGCCCATCGAAGTTGCCGAGGCTGAAGATGCTGATCTGGCTGCCATGCCTCAGCCTGAATATCCGTCAGAACCTGCTGAACCTGTTCGGTTTGAGATCCCAACAGATGTTGATGCCGAACTGTTATCTGCGTTTACCGAAGAAGCGGCAGAACTTCTTAACTCCTGTGGCGAGGCAATCAAGCAATGGCAGGCTGAACCACAGCAAACCGCAGCTTGCATGCAGTTACAACGTGATTTGCATACTCTCAAGGGCGGGGCAAGGCTGACCGGCATCAGCCCATTGGCAAACTTGACCCACCACATGGAAACCCTGGTCTTGAGCGCCAGTGAAGGTAGCCGCCCTGCAGACACTGACTTCTTCGAGCTGATGTTCCGCTGCCATGACACGCTCACCGAAATGCAAGAACAGCTTGCCCGCAGAGAAGCAATCAACAAAGCCTTGCCCTTACTTGATGAGCTAACTTCTCCCGGTGCGGACTTTATCGCGATTGGTCAAGGCCGAACACTTGATACAGTCACACCCACCACAATTCCGGATACCTCTGGCAAGCCAAGTCCGGCAGCAGCCACCGGCGAACAAGTCAGGGTTCGAGCCGAGCTGCTCGATTATCTGAGCAATTTTGCCGGCGAAGTCAGCATTGCTCGTGACCGTGTCACTCAGCAACATGCCGCATTACGTCAACAGTTAGGTGAGATGGAGGAAACAGTCAGTCGTCTACATGATCAGCTGCGTAAACTGGAAATTGAAACAGAAACACAGATTCTGTTCCGTTACGAAGATGAGCTGACCGAGGACAATGCAGACTTCGATCCGCTTGAACTGGATCGCTTTTCCGTGATTCAACAATTGTCACGAAGCCTGACTGAGAGTGTTATCGATCTCAACGATATCAGCCAGTCGATGGATGCATTGGTTCGTGAAACCGACAGCATTCTTTTGCAACAATCCAGGCTGAATACGGATTTACAGCACGGTTTGATGAACACCCGCTTATTACCGTTCACGGGCATCGTTCCCCGCCTGGAACGGATTGTGCGACAAACCTGCACCGAGCTGGGCAAACAGGCGAATTTGATTGTCGATGGCGCCACTTTGGAGCTTGATCGGACCATTCTCGATCATCTTGTCGCCCCATTGGAACATATCCTCAGAAACGCTATTGCCCATGGTATCGAATCACCTGAAGAGCGTCTTGCAGCCGGTAAACCAGAAGCCGGCCAGCTTAAACTCAGCCTGTACCGTGAAGGCTCAGAAGTTGCCATCATCGTTGAAGATGACGGCAAGGGTATGAACACCGATAAAATTCGCCAGCGAGCCCTGCAGATGAACCTGATCACAGCGGATCAGCATCTCGACGAAAACACCCTGATCCAGCTGATTTTGACCTCGGGTTTCAGTACCGCAGACAACGTTTCGCAACTGGCCGGACGCGGCGTTGGCATGGATGTTGTTGATAATGAAATCCGTAACCTCAAAGGTCGTCTGGATATTCGTTCGGAGCGTGGCAAGGGTACGCATTTCATTATGCATCTGCCATTGACACTGTCACTGATCCGGGCACTTCTGGTCAGCACCAATGGCCAGCAATACGCCATTCCCCTGGCAAGTGTAAAAGCCGGTGAACGTATCAGCAGGGATCAGGTTCAGGCAATGCTCGGCAACAAGAACGCGCAGTACAGCTACAACGGGGAAAACTACGCATTCATGCCATTGAGTCTGTTGTTGGGTGAACCGCTGCGCCTGCCGGAAAATACCGAACACCCGATGCCTTTGTTGTTATTCCGCTCTGGTAACACCCGCTTGGCGCTGCTGATTGACGCAATCAACAGTAACCGCGACATTGTCATCAAATCCGTTGGGCCACAACTGGCGCATATCCGCGCGCTCAATGGCGCTACGATTCTGGGTGATGGCCGTGTGGTGTTCATTCTCGATATTCCGACACTGGCAGCCACCTATCGGGCTGATCAGGCACTCATCGACAAACAACCCGACGCAGCCACCATTAAAACCAGCGCAACAGATAAACCGCTGGCGATGGTTGTCGATGACTCGATTACCATGCGAAAAGCCTCAGACAACTTGTTGCGTCGTCTGGGTTTTGATGTCATCACTGCACGAGATGGTGTTGATGCACTCACCGCACTTTATGAACGTACGCCAGATGTGATCCTGCTGGATATTGAAATGCCACGTATGGATGGCTTTGAGTTTGCCTCCATGATTCGTAACGATAGTCGTTATCGCCACTTGCCTGTCATTATGATTACCTCCAGAACTGGCGACAAACATCGTCAGCGTGCCATGAACATCGGCGTCAATGACTATCTGGGTAAGCCCTATCAGGAAGAAGAACTGATTGCAGTGTTACAGCAACAACTCGCCAGTCGTTACCCCCACCCCAGCGAAAGTCACTGAAGGAAGGCTAGATGAGCGAACAAGGTAATTTTGTCCATTGCATGCTGATCCCTCTTGAGCAGCGCTACCTGTTGTTGCCTAACACTGCAGTGGCAGAGGTACTGCCCATGCCCAAACTCAATCAGCAGAGTCAATCACGAATCAAAATAAGCTGGCGTGAACAGGACATGCCCATTGTTGACCTTGAGCAGCTACTCGGGCAACAAACACACTCGACTTCTGCATCTAAAGTCTGCATCGTCAATGCACTTAACCGTGACAGTGAACTGACGGTTTATGCCTTTCCCTGCTGGGGCGCTCCCCAACTTATCACCGTCAACGAGTTTGCACTGCAACCGACCCATGATGAAAGCCACTCCGAGTACATTCATTGCCAGCTTAAAATCGGTAATAAAGTGGCGGTCATCCCCCAACTGGACAACATTGAAAGTTATCTGAAAAATCTAGCCTAACCCCCCTGCGCAGCACTGAAAATTTGGTTTAAGATAGCGGGCATGAAATATATCTGTCATGCACTTCTCATCGGCTTGCTTGCAAGCATTTTTCCAACCCTTGCCCTGTCAGCGGATAGCGAACAACTCGCCAAACAGCGCCAGTTATTCAAACAAGCCAGCAACGCAGTTCAGACTAATCAGCTGAATGTCTTCCGGCCTTTGCGAGCACAACTCGCGGATTATCCACTCGCTGGATATCTCGATTACCTGTATCTGCAGCATCGGCTCAGTCAGGTTTCTGAACAGACTTTACGAGAGTTTTTCGCCGAAAACGAAGGCACTTTTTACGCTGACAGGCTCAGAGCCAGTTGGCTTGATCGGCTGGCGGCACAAAAAGCCTGGTCAAGCTATCTGGAGTTTTACCAAGGCACACAACCCGCATCACGGCAATGTTTAAAAGCCCAGGCCCTCATCGCCACCGGAAATCAGGCCCGAGCTCAAGAAATGTTCGAACAGCTCTGGCTGGTCAATCAATCACAGCACGACAACTGTGACCCTGTGTTCCAGCATGCCAGCCGTGAAGGCTGGTTGACTGACGATCTGCGTTGGCAACGGTTAATGCTGACGCTGCGTGCTCAGCAATTCTCCTTGGCAAAATTTCTGGCTCGCGCGGTCAATAACAGCAGTGAGGCGGAAGCTGGGTGCAACGCTGGGAGAGTATTCATGAAAATCCCTTGAGCCTGCTTAATCAGCTGCCAGCAGAACCACCTCGCGGTGACCAAATATCGCTTGCCCGGGATCTGCCACTCAGCAGAGAAATACTGGTCCACGGCATTACCCGGTTGGCGCGACAAAACCCGGAACAGGCATTTGAAGTCTGGCAACGATTGTCACCACACTATAATTTCGACCAGTCACAATATGAGCACGTACGCCGAGAAGCTGGAAAATGGTCAGCACTCAAACGTGAAGACGCAGCCTTGGGCCTGTTCGGCGAGGTCGGAGATGAACCCTGGAAAGTTCGTGCAGCACTGTGGCAACAAAACTGGCCGGCAGTGCAGGATGCCATTCAAAGCCTGAATGAAGAAGAGCGTCAGTTAAATCGCTGGCAATACTGGTTGGCACGAAGCGAAGCCGAGCTGGGACGATATGAATCTGCTCAGGCAATCTATGCCCGCATCGCAGGTGAACGAGATTTCTATAGCTTTATGGCGGCAGATCGTCTGGAACAGCCCTACCAGATGAACCACAACCCCATCCTCTCTGATGCAGCGACCATGCAGGCGTTTCGTCAAAACATCGAGGTACGCCGACTTGAGGAATTCGTCCATCTGAATCTGGATCTGGAAGCCCGCCGTCAGATATTTCGCGCGACACAAACCTTCACCCCAGAACAATTGCAGTTGTTGGCCGTGATTACCCATGACATGCAGTGGCATCACCAAACCATTGCCATACTGGGGCGAGCGCGTTACTGGGATGCCCTTGATTTACGATTCCCCGTGCTTTACCAGGCCCCGATGCAGCGTGCAGCTAAGGCAAATCGGCTGGACAGTTCATGGCTACTGGCAATCGCCCGGCAGGAAAGTGCCTTTCAGGAACAAGTCCGTTCTCATGCCGGCGCAATGGGACTGATGCAAGTGATGCCAGACACTGGACGGGCCGTTGCCAACAGACTCAATGATCCTTTGAAAAATGTTAACGAACTCAACCAGCCTGAGCGCAACATACAACTGGGCAGCGCCTACCTCCGGCAAATGCTGGATCGTAACCAGAATAATCCGATCTTGGCGACAGCTGCCTACAACGCTGGCCCGCATCGTATTGACCGCTGGCTGCCGGAACAAACACTGCCAGCTGACATCTGGATAGAAAACATTCCGTTTAATGAAACCCGGCGCTACGTCAGAGCGGTGATGAGCTACGCCGCGATATATGACTATCAGCAACAACTTGAAATTACACCGCTGAAACAGCGCATGCCTGCAGTTCAACCCAAAAAGCCTTAAACTGTCGCCATGAAAACCTATCTGGTGGGTGGCGCTGTTCGAGATAAATTGCTGGGAATCGACACTCAGGATCGAGACTGGGTGGTGGTTGGCAGTGATGCACCAACGCTGATGGCGATGGGATTTAAACCGGTGGGTAAGGATTTTCCGGTCTTCCTGCATCCTGACACGCAGGAAGAGTATGCACTCGCTAGAACCGAGCGAAAATCAGGCCACGGTTATCATGGCTTTGTGTTTCACACCGCCCCAGATGTGACACTTGAGCAAGATCTGGCGCGTAGAGATCTGACCATCAACGCCATGGCACAAACCGAAAGCGGTGACATCATTGACCCGTTTGGCGGTCAGCAGGATCTGCAAGCAGGTGTCCTGCGCCATGTTTCACCCGCGTTTAAGGAAGATCCGGTGCGCGTGTTGCGTCTGGCACGCTTTGCTGCCCGCTTTGGCTTTAGTGTGGCGCCAGAAACCCGGCAGCTTATTCAGGAAATGATTGATTCCGGTGAACTGACTCACCTTGTTGCCGAGCGTGTCTGGCAGGAATTGCAACTGGCCCTGATGTCAGATCGGCCCTCGCTGTTTTTCACTTGCCTGCGTGAAATCAATGCACTGACAGTGCTGTTCCCGGAAGTTGACCGACTGTTTGGTGTGCCACAGCATCCCAAATGGCACCCCGAAATTGATACTGGTGTCCATGTCATGATGGTGCTGGATCAAGCAGCCCGATTGTCTGACGATCTGGTGGTCCGCTTTGCTGCACTGTGCCACGATCTTGGCAAAGGCACTACGCCGGCAGAAATCCTGCCCAGTCACCAGGGACATGAACAACGAAGTGTCACGCTGACCGAAGCACTTTGCCAACGTCTGAAAGTTTCCGGCGAGTTGCGAAGCGTTGCCTTGCATACCGCGCTGTACCACACTCAAATGCACAAATTGTTTGAAATCAGCGCACAAGAGGTGCTGGAAGTCATTGAAGCCTTGGATGCGTTTCGCAAACCCGACAGATTCCAACAGTATTTATTGGCGTCTGAGGCGGATTTTCGAGGCAGGCCTGGATATGAAAATACCGAGATGCCTGAAAAAGCGGTCATGCAGTCATGTTTTGAGAGCGCCAATGCGGTCGCCGTTCAACCATTCATTGAGCAAGGCTTGCAAGGCAAGGCTATCTCGGAGGCGCTCAGACAGGCAAGAGCCGGCGTCATTGCAGATGTCCTCGACACACACAGGCCACAACACTGAGCGCATACCCCTTACAGACCAATAGTCATCACGTATAATCATCGCCAATGTCACTTTAACCATAGGAACCCCCATGAGCAGTGAAATCTCCGCCAACTGGACCAGCGTCAACGCTGCCTGCCAACCACTTGTCGAACAACTTGTGGCTGATGCCGAAGCTTTGCAACTGAAAATCAGCTTCATGAGTAACGGAACACGCGTTGTTGATGCCGGTATTGAATGTCGGGGTGGACTAGAAGCAGGCAGACGCATCGGCGAAATCTGCATGGGTGGCCTCGGTACCGTCAGTCTGGGTAACAACAGCGGTTTTGCCAACTGGCCATGGTCGGTGACCGTACATGCCAAAACGCCGGTATTAAGCTGCCTCGGCAGTCAATATGCTGGCTGGAGCCTGTCACACAAAAGCGAAGACAGCAAATTTTACGCCCTGGGTTCAGGCCCTGGTCGAGCACTGGCTGCCAGAGAAGAATTATTCAAGGAGTTTGGCTACCAAGACAAGGCCGATGCCACGGTTATCGTGCTGGAAGTAGACAAAATGCCTCCGGTTGAAGTTGCCGAAAAAGTCGCCGACAACTGCGGCATCAAACCAGAAAACCTGACGTTTATTCTGACACCAACCGCCAGCCTCGCCGGTGTCATGCAGATCGCCAGCCGTGTCCTGGAAGTTGCCATGCACAAGGCGCATACCCTGCATTTCCCGATGGAAAAAATTGTTGATGGTTATGCCACAACCCCGGTCGCCCCTCCAGGCGGTGATTTCATGACCGGCATGGGTCGAACCAATGATGCCATTCTGTATGGCGGCAGTGTCCATTTGTTTATCGAAGGGTCTGATGATGAAGCCAAATCATTGGCCGAGAAAATGCCTAGCAACACCTCCTCGGATTACGGTCGACCATTTGCAGAAATATTCAAATCTTATGAATATGACTTCTTCAAAATCGATCCGATGCTGTTCAGCCCGGCTCAGGTGATTGTCACCAACAGCAAAACCGGCAACAGCTTCACAGCCGGCAAACTCAATGCTGAATTGCTGACGCTCTCATTCGGACTTTGAACACACACGCAAACAATACACGGTCTCCTCGTGTAGTCATTTTTAACGACACCCACGGCTGGCACAGTGATCAACTGTGCCGGGCGCTGCTGAGTCGGGGGTTCGAACCGGTTCTAAGCGATCTGGCCGCTTGTCGAATTGACTTTGCCAGCCCGGCCGGCATCAAAATTCCTGGATTTGACGGGCAATTGCCTGATGCTGCGATTGTGCGTGGCATCGCCCCCGGCAGTCTGGAACAGATCACCCTGCGAATGGATGTGCTGCACACCCTTGCCGAACATCAGGTGCCGGTATTTAACCCGGCTTCAGCAATTGAGCTGACCGTCGACAAGGCACGCACCTCCCTGAGACTGCACAATGCCGGCTTACCTACCCCGGCTACCTGGGCGGTTGAAGATTGGCATCAAGCTGAACAAGTCACCGTTGTGGCCCTGTCTCAAGGCCATTCACTCATTTGCAAACCGCTGTTTGGCTGTCAGGGAAAAGGGCTTTATAAAATCGACAGCCTGGCAGATTTCAAAAAGATTCACCCGGTGGGAGAAGCCTGGTATCTGCAACAATTTGTCGCTCCGCAACAAGCTGAGTACTGGCAGGATTGGCGTTTACTGGTGATTGGCGATCAAGTGGTCGCAGCCATGTCCCGCCAATCCCGCCATTGGATCACCAACTTTGCCCAGGGTGCCCAATGTTTTGCCGCCACAGTGACACCCGAAATGGCTGAACTTGCCATTCGTGCCACACGCTGCGTCGAGGCCAGTTACGCCGGCGTTGACCTGATCCGAACAGCCACTGGTGAGTTCAGTATTCTCGAAGTGAATAGCGTCCCCGCATGGAAAGGACTGTTTCAGGCAACAGGTATCGATGTCGCCGCCCATATTGCCGAGATGCTGGCCAATGCCAGCAGACAATCCCTGCAGATCAATGCTGTCTGAACAAGCTATCGAAGCCTGCGTTCGCTGGGCTTGTGAACAGGAAGTGCTGGCACCCAAACCCGGCAATGTGAATCCGTTTAGTGCCGGACACCAGATGGCTGTGACGGACTTCCTGAAAAGCGCCAACGCCATTGCGCCGGTGATGGCCAAGCCAGGTCTGAGCATCGGTGAGCGAATTTATCAATCAATACAAGCGACTCGCAAAGTTGTCGACTGTAATACTAATCTGGGCATTATTCTGCTGTTTGCACCACTCTGTAATGCCGTCCAGCAATGCCAGGACTTCGATGAGTTAACGACCGCTCTGAAACGCGAACTGCAAAAACTGACGATCGAAGATGCTCGTTTTTGCTATCAGGCAATCCGAATAGCCGAAGCTGGAGGACTGGGAAAGAGCGAACAGCAAGATCTGAGTCAGGAGCCCACAGTCACCTTGCGCGAGGCCATGCTTATCGCTGTTAACCGAGACACCATCGCCCGCCAATATGTTTACAACTATGCTGAAGTGTTTCATATCGGCCTTCAACAATTGACAGCCGCCATAAAATCTGGCGAAGGTGTTGAATGGGCTACCGCTTTCGCGTATCTTAACTTCCTAGCATGTGTTCCCGACACATTGGTCATCAGAAAACAATCTCGGGAGCACGCTCAAGCAGTCACAAACAAGGCTAGAGACATTATTTCAGCAATGAATAAAAAATATAGCTTGAAAAATATGACCTCCGACCTCATTGCTTGGGACAATGATTTAAAGAAGCGCGCCATCAACCCGGGTACCACTGCAGATCTTACCGCAGCGACATTGCTGCTCTTTGCATTTCAACAGGCGTTTGCTTCCAACCGAATTTCAGTACCACGATGCATTGAGCGGACGGCACTGAGCAGGTGATACGTTCCTTTATTACGTATAAAACCCATCAGCACTGAGTTTGCTGATGGGAAAAATTGAGCCTTTTTGACAATTTTTTGGAACAGGAAGATATAACATGCCAGTTATCGATCGCGTACTTGTAGGTGAGTCTTTGGTCATTGAAGATGGTGACCTCGACAACGTAGCACACATTGACCTCATCATGGGCCCACGTGGCTCTGCAGCAGAAGATGCTTTCTGCCGCACACTGACTGACCAGAAACAAGGTGTAAACGGTCTGTTGGCCGTTGTTGCGCCTAACCTGATGGTTAAGCCAGCAACAGTAATGTTCAACAAAGTGACAATCAAAAACATGAAACAAGCCGTGCAAATGTTCGGCCCTGCCCAACGTGGCGTTTCACTGGCTGTTGCTGAATGCGTTGAAGATGGCACCATCCTGCTGATGAAGCTGATGACAGCTTTATCTGTGGTGGGTTGTTTCATCTCACCAACTGCTGACAGCGATGCAAAAATCCAGGATTGGAACTACCGTGCAACAAAAGAAGCTATCAAGCGTGCTGTTGCTCGCGAACCAAAAGCTGCTGATGTTGTAGCACAGTACAAAGCCTCTGAGCACCCATTCGGCGCTAAGTAAGGTTCAAGATGTGGAGCCCCGCTCAATCAGAGCGGGGTTTCATTTTCCAGCTGCAGCAAACTCCCAGGGATGATATGCCCCTGATGGAGCGCGGTGGCAATTAAGGCACCTTCGACACCTGCCTGTTTCAAGGCATACAGATCACTCGTGGATCTGACTCCCCCTGCCGCATAAACGCGGACATCCTGACGCTGTTTTTTTACTTCATCCAGCATCTGCAAATTTACCCCGCTTGCTGAGCCAACTGCATCAAGATTCATCACGATCACATCCTTCGGCCACAGTTCGGCGCGCGACAACCAGGCCGCCGAGCCAAGCAGATGGCCCTGCTTAAAATCCAGCGAGAGAATTGTTTCGTCAGCTTTTGACCAACCGCTGTCCGGGCAAGGCAAGGATTCGGTACCCAACACCAGACGGATATTTGTCAGGTCTGAAAATGCCTCACGCTGCTCCAATGAAGTCAGGCCAACATCCAACCAGAAGATTAACTGGGGAAAGGCCGACGACAAGGACTGGAAAAGCTCCAATTCCGGCATACGCGCTGACATTATCGAATCCAGATCGGCAATATAAAGTCTGGAAAATGGATACCAGTCGAGCAAATCAGCAATCAATTGCAAGGGTTCTGTACTTTGACTAAGTACTGATTCCAATGGCGGGTAATTTTGACGATTGCCTCCTCTGGCATGCACGACCTGCCCCCCCTTGATATCAATGACCGGTATAATCTGCATAGTCTTCCTGAACCTCACCTCATGAAACTCTTCATCTACGAACACATTACCAGTGGCGCGTTAATTGACGAACCACTGCCACAAAGCCTGGCGCATGAAGGCGATGTCATGCTGCAAAGCATTGTGCAGGATTTGCTGGCCACTGGACACACCTCACTGACAACGCTGCGTGACCATCGACTACCCACACTGAATCTTGCTGGACTGGATTGTCTTGCCGTCAAAAGCGATCAGGACTTTTCCCGTCAATGGCAACGAGCCCTCAATGACTTTGAGCTATTTTTATTGATTGCCCCGGAGACCGATGGGCAGCTATTGACTCTGCATCAACAGGTACGTGATGCAGGCAAAATCGCCCTGGGTAGCAGTCTCGCTGCCATCGAAATTTGCAGTGATAAAATGAAAACCGCCTTAACATTGCGGGCTGCCAACATATCAACTCCCGAAACCTGGCTGGCCTCGGATTGGCTCAAACAAGCGGAAATATCCAATCGCTGGGTGGTGAAACCCTTCGATGGTGCCGGCTGTCTTGACACCATGCAATTTGAAACAAGCGCTCAAACACGAGACTATCTCGGTCAATTGCCATTACAACAACACCAGAAAACCATCGTGCAACCCTTTATTGAAGGCGATGCCATCAGTATCAGTCTTTACGTCAATGACTTGGATAGCTTCGAGCTTTTGAGCATCAATCACCAACACATGATCATCGAGAATCAGCAACTGACTCTATCAGGCGTGGCGGTGAACAGTGTTCCGGAGACACAACTGCCAATCAAGCAGGCAATGGCATTGTCTCGAGATTTGATCCAGGCCATCCCAGGACTTCAGGGTTTTGTGGGTGTTGATGTTATCCTTCAGCCACAACAGCCGGTAGTGATTGAAATCAATCCCCGGCTAACCACTGCCTATGCAGGATTATCAGCGGCCAAAGGCAGCAATATGGCCGATTATCTTGTCTCAACAGTGTCTCAATTATCAGGAAAAACATCATGACAACGGCTCCAGCGGTCTGCTACTCAGGCTGGGATATTGGCGGCGCACATCTGAAAGTGGCCCGGTGTGACAACAAAGGCCGAGTGATTAGTGCTATTGAGCTGCCCTGCCCGCTCTGGCAAGGCGTAGATCAGCTGCGTCGTGCCCTGAGAACTGCTTTTGACTCACTTGCCAATGCCAATGATCGTCATTTTGTCACTATGACCGGTGAACTGGTGGACGTTTTTGCTAACCGCCAAACGGGTGTCTCGGAAATTCTCAACTGCCTGATCGAGTACATCTCAACCGACAAACTCAGCATCTACAGTCGTGAGGGCTGGTTGAGTGTTGATCAGACTCGCGTTCAATGGCAGGCGGTGGCATCAATGAACTGGTTGGCCACAGCCAGCTTCACAGCAGCCTCGGTCAATGAAGGTCTGTTAGTTGATATCGGCAGTACCACTACCGATGTGGTCCCACTGCAAAATGGCCTTCCCCAACCACAGGGCTATGATGATTATCAACGTCAGCAACTTGGCGAGCTTGCCTATACCGGTGCCATCAGAACACCTTTGATAGCCCTGACCGAACAGGCACCGTTTGAGGGCCGCTGGATATCACTGGCCGCCGAAATGTTTGCCACCACTGGCGACTGTTGGTGCCTGCTGAACTTCCTGGATTCCGATCAGATATCTGACCGCAGTGCCGATGGCATGCCATGGTATCCTGCCGCTTGTGAACAAAGACTTGCCCGTTTGCTGGGGACTGATGCTGACCATGGCAGCTCTGCTCAATGGCAGCTATTGGCACGCTGGTTTGCTGAAAAGCAGTTGGAGAAAATCACACATGCCAGTTTACAGGTATTATCAGCGCACCCTTCATTAGACCCACAAAGTCCAGTAATCGGTGCTGGCATTGGTCGATTCATCGCGCAGCAACTGGCCGATCGTCTGCAACGCCCTTATCTGGATCTGGCAATGCTATATGACAACCACAAAGCCGCCGCTGATTTTGCGCCAGCCGCAGCACTTGCTTTGTTAGCACAGCAGCAATTCACCCAAATCGCGTAAAATAGCCGGATGACCATACACCCCGCATTGCTGACAGAGCTTCCCTATCACGCTGACTGCACCCCACTGTTTGAAAAGGTGCGAGACCTGCCCTGGCCGGTATTACTCGACAGCGCCGGTACAGAAGGTGAAAACGGTCGCTACGATATCATTGCAGCCGACCCGTTTATCACGCTGCAATGCTATCAGCGTCAGGTACATCTTTGGCAACGCGCAGACACGGTTCAGCAATACGACGCCGATCCCTTTGAAGCACTTCAAGCGGTGTTATCACCTCTCAAACAAGCCCCTTGTGAACTGCCATTTTCCGGCGGTGCCATTGGTTATTTCAGTTATGACCTGGGTCGCTGTATCGAACAGCTGCCAAATAGTGCACAAAATGCGGAAAACATCGCTGATCTGGCGGTCGGTATTTACGATTGGGCCATTGTCAACGATCATCAGCTTGAAAAATGTTGGCTGGTCAGTCATGCACAAGATCCCAAGACTGAAACCTTCTGGCCTGAGCTTGTGCAACGTTTGAAGGCCGATCCACAAGAAACATCATCCGAACCAGCCGAATTTACAGTGACAGGACCGCTGGCCTGCAATCTGGATCAGCAAAAGTATCAACAGGCTTTTGATCGCATCAAACACTATATTGTCGAAGGTGATTGCTACCAGGTTAACCTGACAAAACGCTACGAAATTGAAGCCGATGGGGATGGCTGGCTAGCCTATAAAGCCCTGCGGCAACGCAATGCCGCACCATTTTCTGCATTTTTGCAAACTCCCGAAGTCTGTGTGATGAGCTCATCACCCGAGCGACTGCTCAAATTGAATGGCAAACAGGTAGAAACCAAACCGATCAAAGGCACCCGGCCAAGAGATCGCCAGGACCCCGTCAGAGATATGGCCCTGGCTACCGCCTTGCAAAGCAGTCTCAAGGATCGTGCTGAAAACCTGATGATTGTTGATTTGCTTAGAAATGATCTTGGCAAAGTCTGTCGGCCCGGTTCCATCAAGGTACCAAAACCTTTTGCCTTGGAATCCTTTGCCACCGTCCATCATCTGGTCAGTACCGTGACCGGAGAACTGGCAGAACAACAAGACGCGGTCAGTTTGCTACGCGCTTGTTTTCCCGGCGGCTCAATTACCGGTGCCCCCAAACTTCGGGCAATGGAAATTATCGAAGAACTGGAGCCACACCGGCGTGGTGTATACTGCGGCAGCATTGCTTATGTCAGTGTCGATGGAAAAATGGACAGTAATATTGCCATCCGCACGATGATCTATAATCAGCAGCGCTTGCGTTTCTGGGCCGGTGGCGGCATTGTCGCTGACTCTGAAGTTGACGCTGAGTACCGTGAAGTGGATGACAAGGCAGCGGCAATGTGTCAGGTTGTCGAATCTTTCCGCAAGGCATAGCGACTGATGCATATTGTCAAACTGGGAGGCAGCCTGTTCACCAGTCCCAGACTTTACGCATGGTTGCAGACATTACAGCAAGCCTCGCTAGAAACACCCATCATCATTGTCCCGGGCGGTGGCCCTTTTGCCGACACCGTCAGAGTTGCCCAGCAAAACCATGGCTTCGATGATGAGACGGCACACCACATGGCCTTATTGGCAATGAAACAGTTTGGCTTGATGCTGCTTGCATTGAGCAGTCAGGCAAACAGTTTTCACTACCCTGCAAGCCAGCGACCTGAAGCAGGGCTGCATATCTGGCTTCCTGACAGCAGCATGATGGACTTTGAAGACATTCCCAGACACTGGCAGATGACTGCTGACAGCTTGGCTTTATGGCTGGCACAGCAGCTTTCGGCCAGCAGATTGGCGCTGATAAAAAGCATCGAAGCCAATAGCAGCAATATTCAATTATTGAGTGAGTCTGGGGGCATTGATGCCTGTTTTCCCTCGCTCTATCAGACCGCCCCTGTCGAAGTGCACTGGTTTTTCGAACAACAGCCCGCTTTGTTTCCTCTGCATGGACATCTCATTTCGTGATCAGTCGATCTACTCATCTCATCCACGTTCCTAGCAATGAACAGTAAGCCGGATTTAACTGAAACCATGCAACAATTGCTGGCGCAACAATTGCCCGCAGCGTTAATGGAAAAAATATCGCCCTTGCTGGTCGAAGCTCAACAGCATCAGCAGTCTGATTGGGCCAGTCATATGACGCCAACAGTTGATAATATCGCGCTGCTGGGCAAGCTGCTGGCAGGACTGCATCACGGTAATTTGCTGTCAGCAGAGCTATACCCACATCTGATGCAGACTCGCGAGGCACTGCTGGCTGATTTATCGCTGGTTTTTGAGCAACCGCATGGTCATTTTACCCACGGTGCAGGATATGCCAATCTCGAGGCTTTGTGGTGGGCCAGACAACAACATCCTGAACGCCAGACCGTCTATGCCAGCAGCGCATGCCATTACTCCCTTCACAAGGCCTGCGAATTACTGAGTCTCAAACTTGAACTGGTGCCTGTGGACAGTCAGGAGCAAATGCAGATTGAGCGTATGCAACAATGTTGTGAAGCCAAGCCACCACTGGCAATTATCGCCAATGCCGGAACAACGCGTGCCGGTGCTATTGATGATATCAACGCCTTAATTGAACTGGCTGAACACTATGCAGCGTGGTTACACATTGATGCCGCCTGGGGCGGCGCGCTGGCTTTTGATGAAGATCGAAAAAACTTGTTGGGGCAAATCGGTAAAGCAGATTCAATCTGCATTGATCCGCACAAAGCACTGCAACAACCCCGGCCCTGCGGTTTACTGTTCTATCAGCATGATCCGGGCATTATTGATTTTGCAACCGATTATCTGCATAGGCCACCACAAATGCGACTCCCCGGTTCCAATGGTGCGGAGTTGTTTATGCCGCTGTGGCTAAGCTGGCAATACTATGGTCAGGCACGGATAGCTGCACAGATCAAAAATCGCCTTGAACAAGCCGATGTGTTTGCCAATCAGCTAAGTAAATTGACCGGTTGGCGGGTATTAAACGGCAAAACCGGGATTGTCTGCTTCAGTCCCGATAGTTTCCAGCCATTACCGGAACAGAGCTTTTCTGAGGTGAGTATCAACGGAGAGCTGATGATGAGGACGGTATTCAGCAGTCAACATCAATCCGCCGAAGCACTGCTTAAGATTGTGGCCCACGGGTTTTGATCTGCTCCTGAACACTGTCTATCCTCCGTAACCAGGTCGGCACAGTATTCAAAGGCGCAGGCCAGTTGGTATTGGCAGTCATCGCCTGCTGCCTGCCGGGATAGACACCATAAATGAGTGCATACCAGATACGGTCATTTCGAATTGAGGCAAACACCGCTACATCGCCTTTCAATTCATACTTCTCAATAAAGGCATCCACTTCATCCAGTTCCCATGACCCCATCAACTGGAAGGTATAACTGGTGCCACGCTGGCGTAGAATCCAGTCCTGCTGGTGTATTTTGTCAGAAGCACGCACCGGAGTGGTGACTGCTGGCACCGGCTCAACATCAGCTTCAGTTGCATCAACCATCGACAATTCTGCTGTCTCTATTTCTGCGGCTTCCAATTCTGACTCGGACTCAGCTGGCGCAGCGGCTGGAAGTTCATCAATCAAATCAAGCTCTGCTGATTCAACATTGACGGCTGGCGACTCAACTTGCTCGTCCAGCTCTGATAATAATTGCAGAAAAGTTTCACGCTCTAAAACATCGGCTTGAGGCAGTTCGGGTTCATCAACAATGACGGTTTGCAGATCATCAGCACTGATGATTTCAACTTCTGCCATCGGTTCATCACTCATGCCCTGTTGCAGCCAGCTATTAATCTTCTGTTGATTAGCTAACAGACCGGTTAAGGCGACCAAAACAGGTATCGACCAGAGCCAACGACTATTAAAAGGTAATTTAAAGTTCAAGCCGGGCAATCGTGGCAGCTGGGGCAGGCGCAAAGACATTGCCTTGCCATGCCCCAACAACTGCTGATGTGCCAGTTGATTAAGTTTTGTCGGATGCCCTGAGGACAACCGGTAAAAGCGCTTGAGTTGTTGTTGATTAAACGGCAATTCGCCGCTGTAGCCTGATGCCTGCAACCGACACATCAAATAATCGGACAGTTCATCTTGAACCAGTAAGGGCAGATCGAGTGCCTGTAAACGTTCCTGCAGCCGGTCAGAAAACTTCACTCGTTCCTGACATGCCATCACCGCTTGCAGTAAGTACTGACCTTCATGCTGCCAGCCCAGCCAGACAGTCAGGATTTGCATCACTGGCTCAGCCAATTGCTCTATATCATCCACCATGAGCACAGAGGTGATGCCGAGCTGACGGATTCTGGTCAAATGTTGCTTCAAACTGTGCTGAGGATCAGCCAGCACATCAGGAGCACGACTGTCGACACCCAACGCGTTCAGTGCGGCTGTTGAAAATGTCTGTAGATTTAGTGAACGTGAACCCTTGATTCGGCAACAACGAATGTCCTCACCAAAACGTCGTTCCAGTTCGTCCAGAAACACTGATTTACCATGCCCTTCTGGCGCTTGTATCAGAGAAATCTTGTCGCTGGCTCTGATAAGGTGCAACACCAGATTGAGTCTTTGCTCAATAATCGGACTTTTGTAAAAGCCATTGGCGGGCAAAGTAACGCCAAATGGGATCGAGTGCAGAGCCAGCCTTGAAAGATAGGCCGGCTCAGCTGAAGGTGCGGCGGTCAAATCTTCCATAGCAAAATCTCTTAACGAATAAATGCCTGAAGGGTGGCGCTTAATTGAGCGGCTTCATAATCATCACTGATCACCGCCTGACCGATACCTCTGAGCAAAATCAGCCGGATTACACCTTCCTGTACCTTCTTATCAACCGCCATTAAGTCCATAAATTGTTGTTCTGTCATCTCAGACGGTGCTTCAACAGGTAAGGCTGCAGCTTGTAAAATTGCACGTATCCGTTCCACTGTCTCGGTCGGCAACCAGCCCAAACGTTGAGATAAATCAGCCGCCATCAACATGCCAACGGCGATCGCTTCACCATGCAACCAGTTGCCATATCCCGTACCGGTTTCAATCGCATGACCAAATGTATGGCCCAGATTCAGTAAAGCTCTGACCCCTCGTTCATGTTCATCATCAGCCACGATCGCCGCCTTGTCCTGACAAGAACGTGCAATCGCGGAAGCGAGTGCTTCGGGATCCAGCGCCTTGAGCGCTGGAAGATGTTGTTCCAGCCAGTCAAAGAACTCTGCATCATTGATAAGACCGTATTTAATAACTTCAGCTATGCCGGATGACAGCTGTCGGGCTTCCAATGTCGCCAGCGTTGCCGTGTCAGCGATCACACATTGCGGCTGATAAAAAGCACCAATCATGTTTTTGCCCAGCTCGTGGTTCACGGCTGTTTTACCACCGACTGATGAGTCTACCTGTGACAACAAGGTGGTTGGCACCTGAATAAAAGGTACACCTCGCTGATAACAGGCAGCAGCAAAGCCGGTCATATCACCGATAACACCGCCGCCAAGCGCAATGAGAGTCACCTGTCTGGAGAATTTGAGCTCCAGCAGACGATCAAAGATGCGATTCATCACTGACAGTGTTTTGTACTGTTCACCATCAGGCAAAATCACGGACTCTACCCGGTATTGATCTGACAGCGCGTTTTCAAGCGCTTGCAGATACAGCGGAGCGATGGTCTCGTTAGTGACAATCAGCACTTCTTTGCCGCGAATATGTGCAGCATACAACTCGCTGTTTTCAAGAATGCCCTGTCCGATATAAATGGGATAACTACGCTTGCCCAGTGCTACCTGTAAAGTTTTCATGGTAATGACTTATTTCCCGGTTTTTTTCAGTTGCTGCAACACATCGTTGACCGTTTGCTGAACCGATTGATCGCCGGTTTTCAGCACAATATCGGCCACTTCACGATAGAGGGGATCACGCTGGTTTATCAGATCCCTTATCTTTTGTTTACGATCACCGGTCTGCAGCAATGGACGTTTTTTGTCTTTTGCCGTGCGTCGATATAGCTGGTCAAGTGAGGCTGACAGATAGACAACGACGCCATTTTTTCTCAGCGTCCGTCGGTTTTCTTCAGCAAGCACCGCTCCACCGCCTGTTGCCAGCACGATATTGTTGAGCTCTGTCAGCTCTTCAATAATCCGCTGCTCACGCTCGCGAAAACCTGCCTCACCTTCCATTTCGAAAATCCAGGAAATCGAGACGCCGGTTCGTTTTTCAATCTCCCGATCGCTGTCATAAAACTTGCGACCAAGCGCTTTGGCAAGCTGTCGACCAATCGTCGACTTGCCTGCCCCCATTGGCCCCACGAGAATTATATTACCTGAAATCTGCTGCACAACTGACTCGTATTCTGTAAACGACAAAAGCCGGGCCACTAGACCCGGCTTTTGGTGTCAAAGCATACCAATTTTCAGAAATCCATGCCTTCTTTGATGATTTTTGGTGTGACAAACACCAGCAGTTCACGGCGGCGATCTTCGTTCAGATTATTTCTGAACATGAAGCCGACATAAGGCAGGTCACCAAAAAATGGAACTCGTTGACTGTTGGTCGTGGAAATTTGTTCGTAGATGCCCCCTAGCACCACTGTTTCGCCATTATCGACTAATACTTGCGTCTTGACGCTACGTGTATCAATGCTTGGCACACCGAGGAATATCTCACCCACTTCGTCTTTATTGACTTCCAGATCCATCACAATGCGATCATCCGGCGTGATTTGTGGGGTGACATCCAGCTTGAGTGTGGCTTCCTTGAATGAAACAGAGGTTGCACCGCTGGATGAGGCTTCCTGATAAGGAATCTCTGTACCCTGCTCAATGGTTGCCTGCTTCTGATTGGAAGTGATCACGCGAGGACTGGAAATAATTTCGCCTTTACCCTCTTCCTGCATGGCTGATAATTCCAGCTCCAGAATCATGCCCAGTGGTAATTTGGCCAGCGCCAAGGCCACCTGACCTGCTGGATTGGTCACCGGTAAATTGACGTTCAGATTGTCGGTGGCGCCCAACTGAGTCCCGGCACCACGGCTCGGGTTAATCAGGTTACGATTGCCACCATCAACCTGCATGCCACGCAAACTACCATCAGTACCGGCACCCAAGGTTCTGCTTCGCGCGGAGGCGCCGAATCGAACACCCAGTTCACGGGTAAAGTCGTTATTGGCGATAACGATTCTTGACTCAATCAACACCTGACGGACTGGAATATCGAGCCTTTCAATCAACCTTCTGATATCTGACAACTGAGCTGAAGTGTCTCGAATCAGCAAAGAGTTTGTCCGCTCATCGACTGTCACAGAGCCACGCTCTGATAGAAAACCCATCCGGCTAGAAGCCCCTGATTGCTGTGAATCAGACCGTAAAATGCCAGCGATTTCGCTCGCTTTGGCAAAGTTGATTTCAATAAAGTCTGAAAAAAGTGGCTCCAGTTCAACCAGCTGTCTGCGCGCTTCAAGCTCTTGCTTTTCCCGAGCTGCAATTTCAGCCGCGGGCGCAACCAGCATGACGTTACCGTTGATGCGTTTATCCAGTCCTTTGGTTTTTAGAATGATATCCAGTGCCTGATCCCAGGGCACATTACGTAAACGCAGTGTCAGATTTCCCTGCACGGTATCACTGGTCACCAGATTCATACCCGTAAAATCAGCCAGTAACTGCAATACGGCGCGAACTTCTATGTTCTGAAAGTTCAGCGACAGCTTTTCACCAGTATAGCCCTGGTCTGAGCCCATGCCAGGCATGGCAACGCCGTCTGTGTCCGTTTCAACCACAGGCTTGACCTCGACCACCAGCAATTTGTCTGACTGATATGCCAGGTGCTCAAATTCACCGGAAGTGGTCAAAAGCATTCGGGTGTTGTTGCCCTCGGCAGTGCTTTGAATAAAGTGAACCGGGGTAGCAAAATCAATCACATCCAGACGACGCTGCAATTTCTCTGGCAAGCTGACGCCAACCAGATCGACCACCACTTCGTTGTCACGCTGACGGCGAATATCTACCGCAGCGCCATCATCGCTCAGATGGATCAACACTCTGGCTTCGCCCATTTCACCGCGACGAAAATCAATATCGGTGACTGAACGACCCGTCGCAGCTGCAACTCGACTCGGTGCAGTTGAGGTACTTGCGGTGGCCGAGCCGGTCTCAAGCATGACAACCACGGTGTTACCAGAGACATCGACGGTGTATGGCACTGGTCTTGCCATATTGATGACCATCCGTGTTCTCTCGCCTGCTTCGACGGTGGCTATGCTTCTAGTCAATCCGACGTTGATCTGCTGGTTTTTGTCATCCAGCTTGTTTTTAACACCAGCAAAATCAAGCACGATGCGCGCGGGGTCATCCATGGAGAAAGTGTTCGGCTCAGGTGCTGTTCCGGAAAAATTGAGTATCAACTTCGACTTGCTGCTCGAGGTGGCCTGATAATCCACTGACTCCAGGTCAACGGCTTGGGCTCCCCAACTGACGAGCATCATCAGTATAAAGGTGACGACACTGAGGGCGGTCAGTAGAAGCTTTTGCCGCGCTGACGATCCTTGTATGGCGCGCTCTAGGGTCTGTTTGTCCATGATGATTCCATTTCTGATAGTCATGTTTTTCATAAGCTTTACCTGACTTCTATGACCGATAGAGCTGTTTCCCGCTCAATGTAGCCGCCACCTTCTGGCACAATTTCCAGAAGTTGCAAGGCGGTATCGGTGATTGCCAAAATTTTTCCGTGGTTGGTACCCAGGTAGTTTCCAGTTTGAACCCGATGAATCACACCATCCGGCGTTCTCACCAGTCCCCAAATCCGCTCCTGTTCAATCGTCCCAGTAAACTGGAGATCTCTCAGATCATAGGCCTCGAGCGCTTCTTTGCGACGATTACTGTCAGGTTGTACCCCGGAATCAAATAATTCCGGTTCCTCTTCTTCAACCGGAACGTCAATCACTGTTGGAACAAAGGGATCGCGAAGATTGAAGGCGGCGTAATTGAATTTCTCAAAGGTTTGCATTGAAGGAATTGGTGGAATATCAGGCTGATGTTGAGCCTGAACGCGTTCAGCATAAGCCGCCAAATCCTCCTTGGGAGGTTCACCACACGCCGACAGCATCAGGGTAGCGATTGCAACGACGGCCGAGGGTGCAAGCAGTTTGTGTGTTTGATTATTTTTTAAACGCATTCTGCTTACCTCGATGACTCATCTTGGTAGCGATAGGTTTTTGCTGTGATATCCATACTCATTTTCCCGTCACTACCCAGCGGTCCCATTCTCAAGTCATGCATTGTGACAATTCGCGGCAACGCCGCAACATCGCTCATGAAACTGGCAAATTGATGATAGGTGCCTGTGACACGCATTGAAATGGGCAGTTCGACATAAAAATCAATTGTGCGCTCTGATTCCGGTCTGAACAGTTCAAACTCCAGGCCATTGTTAATGCCGGTTCGGGAAATGTCAGTTAGTAAATCAGCCACCTCACTCCGGCTAGGCAGCTGCTGCAACATCGAGGCAAAAGCAATTTCCATTTCCTTCATCTGCTCTTTATAGGCATCCAGATTGACCGCCATGCCGCTCTTGGTTTCAAATTCAGTGCGAAGTTGTTGCTCCTGAGCTTCCAGCTGGCTGAGCCGAGCTTGCTGATCCTTGATAATGAAGTAATAACCGGCACCAAATACCACCAGCACCACCAAAAGCAAGGCAACGATCTTAATGGGTGTTGGCCACTCACCACTTTCGTTAAAATCCAGTTCATTGATCGCAGACAAATCCATCAGATATCTCCCTCATCTGAGGCTTTGGTTTCAGCAACTTCCAGTGTGAAACGCCGGATAGCATCATCCCGTGTCGCCGTTCGTTGAATAACGCGTAACCTGGGTTCATCAAACTCGCTGTTGGCTTCCAGCTCTCGCATCAATACCGAAACCCGAGCGTTTGATTGTGCTACGCCATCAAGTACCAAGCGAGCACCCTGGCGAGCGATTGTTTCAAGGTGAATACCCTCGGGAATACTGCGTGGCAAGGCATCAAAAACTTTAACCACTTTGGGGCGGCTTTCCTGTAACTCCTGAATCACCTGCATGCGGGCGATCAGGCGGTCACGCGATCGTTCCAGCTGGGAAATTTCCCTGATTTTGTGATCCAGTTTGGCAATTTCAGTCTGCAGGAAGGAGTTACGTTGAGTTTGTTGATTAATCGCGCTATCCACAACCGAATAGGCGACATATAGGCAGGTAATGGCAACAGCAACTGCAACACCAAGCGCAATAAAAAACTCTCGTTGCCGTTGTTCACGACGCTCTTCACGCCAGGGGAGAAGGTTGATATGTGCCATCAGTCAAAGCTCCTCATTGCCAGTCCCGCGGCGATTAGCATCGATGGGGCATCGTTACTCAGCGCCTGCACTTTTACTCGGGGACTGATCACCATATCGGCAAAGGGATTCGCCACTGAAGTGCTGGTGCCTGTTTCCTGTTCGAGTATCTTATCGACACCGGTAATTGACGCACAACCACCGGCAAGAATGATATGGTCGATCGTCTGGTATTGCGTTGAGGCCGAGAAAAAGAATTGCAATGCCCGGGTCACCGTCATTGCCATGGAACGCTTGAACGGCTCCAGCACTTTGGGACCATAATCATCTGGCAAGCTGTTATCTTTCTTCGCCCTGCCTGCTTCCTGATAGGACATACCATAATAACGCTCAATATCCTCAGTGAGCATTCTGCCGCCGAACGTCTGTTCTCGGGTAAATACAATCTTGCCGTTGACCAAAACATAAAGCGTGGTCAATGTTGCCCCAACATCAGCCACGGCTACCGTCAGGCCCTGTCCCATCTGCGGCAATTGCATCGCAATCAATTCAAAAGCGTTTTCGATGGTATACGCCTCAACATCAACCAATTTTGGCTTGAGACCTGCTTCTTCGAGCACATCCGTCCGGGCATCAACATTCTCACGACGCGATGCCGCAAGTAACACATCCACCGCATTTGGGTCAGCGGCCGAGGTGCCGAGTACTTCAAAATCCAGCCGAACTTCTTCCAGGGGGTAAGGGATGTAGTTTTGTGCTTCGAGGATGACGTTTTCTTCTAGTTCGCGTTCAGACAGTGACGCCGGGAAGGAGACGGTTTTGGTGATGGCGGAGTTGGCTGAAACCGCTACCGCGGCTTCTTTGGTTTTTGTTCCGGAGCGTTTGATGGCACGCTTTATTGCGCCAGCCACCTCATTTTTGTTTTCGATTCGACTTTCCACAACGGCATTCACTGGCAGAGGTTCGACTGCATAGGACTCCACAGTGAACTTGTCACCCTTCTTGCTCAGCTCAAGTAATTTGACTACTGAGGAGCTAATATCGATCCCGAGCAGGGGAGTTCGTTTAGGTCCAAACATCTGTTGCCTCAATTCCCGTTGATTTGCATTTTGCTGGAAGTTAGCACGCCTAGTTAAAGTAGTTTATTAAGATTATTCAGGATGTCAATAAGTTGTGAATGACTTTTTACTTTACTGGTCGCTCAGATGACTTAGAATATACCTAACTGATTTTCCCAAATGCGAACTAATACACATGGCGCGACTGCTTCGTCGACTGTTTGTCCTCTTTGTACTTCTATCCGCACTTTTTGTCACCACTGTTGTTCTGGTCTATCTGTTGCTAGTGCCCAAACTACCAGACGCCAACACACTTAAGGACACTGAATTACAGACCCCACTTCGGCTGTACACCGCAGAGGGCCTGCTGATGGCGGAGTTTGGCGAGCAACGTCGCGTACCGGTTGAGTTTGAAGATATTCCGCAGCAAATCGTTAATGCCTTCATCGCAGCAGAAGATGATCGCTTTTTCCAACACCCAGGGGTCGACTATCAGGGCTTGCTTCGTGCGGCGATTAACCTGGCCAGTACCGGTGAGAAAGCTCAAGGTGGCAGTACCATCACCATGCAGGTTGCGCGCAACTTCTTTTTGAGCCGCGAAAAAACCTATTTGCGCAAAATCAATGAAATTCTCCTGTCTCTTGAGATTGAACGCATTCTCAGCAAAGAAGAAATCCTAACGCTTTATCTGAATAAAATTTTCCTGGGTCAGCGGGCCTACGGTATCGCCGCAGCGGCAGAAGTCTATTACGGCAAAGCACTAAGCGATTTGACACTGGCTGAATCCGCTATGATTGCCGGGCTGCCAAAGGCACCTTCAACCACCAACCCAATCACGTCACCTCAAAGGGCTAAAATCCGTCGCGACTACGTGCTGCGTCGAATGCTGGATGTCGGTTACATCAATCAACAGCAATTTAACGAAGCAATGCAGGAGCCGGTTACTGCACGTTATCACGGTAGAGATCTCGAAGCCTATGCACCTTACGCTGCTGAAATTGTCCGCGCCCAGCTGATAGAACAGTACGGCGAAGAAATCTACACCGGTGGCTTTAATGTCTACACCACCATTCGCGCCGACCAACAAAAAGCGGCTATGGACGCGGTGCAAAAGGGACTGATTGCCTATGACCGGCGTCACGGATATCGCGGTCCACTAGCCAAAGTGAACCTTGCAGAAGTCACCGATGCCAGCGGCTATGAGCAAGCGCTAACCGAATACCCCCGCGTGGCAGGCATGCAGCCTGCTCTGGTGCTGAGTACCGAAGATCAACAGGCAACCATTCACATCCGTCGCCATGGTGCTGCAACGCTGCCCTTCTCTACCATGACATGGGCTAGACCCTACCTAACCGCCAATAGCATGGGTCCAAGACCGGAGAAAGTTCAGGATGTACTCAATCCTGGAGATGTTGTCATGGTTGCTGCGGTCGAGAATGAAGAGGCCGAACATCAATGGCAGCTGGCGCAAATCCCGAATGCTCAAGCTGCACTGGTGGCAGTTTCTCCACATGATGGCGCAGTGACTGCTATCCAGGGAGGCTTTGACTTTTTCCACAACAATTTTAACCGTGCTACGCAATCAAGCCGTCAGCCGGGTTCAGGTTTCAAACCTTTCATTTATTCTGCTGCATTGGAACATGGCTATACCGCAGCCAGCATCATCAACGATGCCCCAGTGGTTTATGATGATCCGGGGCTCGAGAGCACCTGGCGTCCGGAAAACTACAGTGGTCGTTTCTTCGGTCCCACCCGGATGCGCGAAGCGTTGATCCATTCACGCAACCTTGTCTCAATCCGGGTATTACGTGATATCGGCATTAATTACGCTGTCGACTTTTCCAAACGGTTTGGTTTTCAGGAGCACCAACTGCCACGCAGCCTCTCGCTGGCCCTTGGCAGCGGCAGTGCGTCACCTCTGGACATGGCCGTCGCCTACGCTACCATTGCCAATGGTGGTTATTTGATTGAGCCATACTACATCCACCGCATCGAAAACAGCCGTGGAGAGCTGATCATGCAGGCTCAACCAGCAACGGTCTGTGAAACTTGCCTGCAAACTCCGCCCGATGATTACGATCTGTTTACCGGACTGCGCCCCGCACAGCGAGTCATCAGTGCGCAAAATGCCTACATCATCAACAGTATGCTGGAAGATGTCATTCGCCACGGAACAGGTCGGAGTGCATTGAGTCTGAACCGTCGCGATCTGGCCGGTAAGACAGGCACCACCAACAACGTGTTTGATGCCTGGTTTAATGGACATTCACCTGAGCTGGCCGCAGTCAGCTGGGTCGGCTTTGACAACCCTCAAACGCTGGGCAGACTCGAGACGGGTGGCCGAGCTGCGTTGCCGATGTGGATTGACTTTATGGAGGTGGCACTGCGCGGTGTTCCGGATCGGCCTATGCAGCAACCTGTTGACATGGTCACCGTACGCATCGATCCGGACACCGGTTTGCTCGCGCGTCCCGGCTCCGCTAATGCTATTTATGAAACCTTCCAAAGCGCCAGTGTGCCTCAAGGTTTCAGCAGTGATTCAGGCAGCAGCCGAGGCAGTTACGAAGATAGCGTCCCGGCGATAGATTTATTCTGAACCGCCACGAATACGTTTAGCCAATGTGCCGGGCACCAGTTGTCCATCAGGATAATCGCCGTTGAGCAATCGCAACTGTGATTCCGGACTGTTGGTGATAGGCGACTCTCTGGCCCATTTTTCATAAGTATCATCTGGTCCTACAGTCACTACCTCAATGGTATGTGCCCGAGCCAGATGATATTGCTCGGGCGCCAATTCCTGAAGGCTGCGGGCAGTTTCCAACACGTCCTTGTCAAACTCGACAAATTGTCTGGATTCACGTGCCCCACCAACAAAAATAAAGGCCTTGTCACGCAGATACATGACCGTGACCCGAACCTGCCGCCCCTGCATGGTGGTTAAACCGGTGTAGCCTTCCAAGCCGTTACTGCGAACCACCTGCCCATCCTGTAAACGGCTTATTTTCAGCCGGTCCTCAATGAACTCAGCCGGCGTTTGACGACGATTGAGATCCGAGGCTCCCATCTGAATTACGGCATGACCGCCGGGGGCAATAGCAATCAAACTGTCAGGGTTATTTTCAATGTGCCAATTCTCTGGAAATGTCAGTGCAAAGCGCATATCCCGGTGAAAGAATTTATTCCCCGAGCGAATCCCCTGCGCCTCACTATCACCAAACACCATGCCCTGAATTCGACGCAGATAGTCTTCCCGGCCCACTCTGGCGTTATCGAGATTGGCATAACGGTTGGCAGCCAACACTACTTGTTGCAAACGCGTGTCATTGTCTGGATGAGTCGCAAAGATTCCGTGGTAGCCCTGATAATCTCTACCTTGTTTTTGTGCTTCAGCTTCAGCAAATGTCGCCTGGTCTTTAAGCACACCGATAACATCAATCATCGCCTGCGGCTTATAACCGGTTCTTGCCAGATATTCGGCACCTAATCGATCCGCTTCCAGTTCATGCTCACGACCATAACCACTTAACAATGCCCCACCTAGAACGTTGAACAGTTGTTGTGAGGGTGCGGCACGCAATTCGGGCACCAGAATCGCACCGATGGTATATCCAAGGTTGGCTGCCTGAGCAGCACTGGCCTGACGCACGCCATGTCTTGCGGTGACATGGCCGATTTCATGTCCGAGCACCGCAGCAAGCTCAGCTTCCGAATTCAGATAAGCCATCAAGCCACGGGTGATGTAGATGTAGCCGCCGGGTAAAGCAAATGCGTTGATTACCGGGCTATCAAGCACGGTAAACCGATAAACCAGATGATCACGGTGACTGGCCGCAGCCAGACGTTCTCCCAGTTCCTGAACGTATGCCTGCAATGCTTCGTCAGGATAAAGTCCATACTGCTCAACCAGCTGAGGATGATACTGACGACCAATCTCCAGCTCTTGATTTTCCGACAACATGACAAAGTCACGGCCGCCAGTGACCGGGTTCTGCGCACAGGCAGTCAAAAGCCCCAGAAACAACAAAGCCCCGACCATACGACCGAGGCTTTGGAGTTTACTGCGGGCTGAACATAGTTCATTCACGCATTTCATGATCATTTCACCGCACGATTTATTTTCCGTATTTCTGACGGAATTTATCAACACGACCGGCGCTGTCAAGGACCTTTTGCTTACCGGTATAGAATGGATGACACTCTGAGCATACATCCAGAGTGAGGTCAGTGCCACGTGTAGAGCGGGTTTTGAATGTGTTACCGCAGCTGCAGGTAACATTGATTTCGCTGTATTCTGGATGGATATCCGCTTTCATATCTGTACTCGTCTAGAAAATGTTGCCAATTAAATCGGCCCAAACCGCGTTTTGAGCTTTAGAACCGCATAATTCTACTGATATGAAGCCTCAACAGCAAGTCCAATTATTGCTTAACTCAATCAGAACCCGATCACAGCAAGCGCTGGGCCACCAGCATGGCTTGATTGCGCCAGCCTTTGTCTTTATCACCTGATAAAGACTCTTCACGATACACCCGTATTTTGAGACCCTGAAAAATTTGCAGAAGTTCATTGTCTTCGAGCAGATAGTCAGGGTTTGAAGGCCCCACAGTGGCGACCTTGTTACGTGTCCAGGTCTGATAGAACAACAACCCCTGCGGTCTCAAAGCCGTCATCAATGCTGGACACAGTAACCTGTCAAGAAAGTGACTGACCACGATGACGTCCAGAGAATTGGCTACTGGAGGATGCTGCACCACATCTCGCAATTCGGTGCTGATGGTCAATTGTTTGTCAGCTGACCACTGGCTTAATTTTTCCAGTGCCACTGCAGAGCTATCCCAGGCGTGCACTTGCAAGCCCTGTTGAGCCAGCAAAATTGCATTCGCTCCAAGGCCACAGGCCAGATCCAGGGCTTCGCCCCGGGCTGGCAGCAAATGTTTGTTTTCCTGCAACACCCTGGCCGGCTGTGCCATGGCAACATCGGCCAGACGATATTTGTCATCCCATTTGCCGGGCATTAGCGGCGCCAGAATGCAGGCGTTAGCACCACCAGCAGGGTAAATATTTCCAGCCGGCCCATCAGCATTGCAAAAGACAGCACCCATTTGGCTGTGTTGTTGATACTGCCAAAATTTTCAGCCACATCGCCAAGTCCCGGTCCAAGGTTGTTGAGTGTTGCAGTCACTGCAGAAAAAGAAGTGACCACATCAAGGCCGGTCGCCATTAATGTCAGATGCATGATGCTGAACGAAAAGACATACAAGGCAAAAAAGCCCCAAACCGCACCGACGACTTTTGGTGGCAAGGCCTTGCCGTTAATCTTGATGGCAAAAACGCCATTGGGATGAATCAAGCGAAGGACTTCACGATACCCCTGCTTGAACAGCAGCATGATGCGAATCACTTTCATACCGCCCGCCGTTGAAAAAGCACAACCACCGATATAACTGACCATCAATAACAGTATCGGCAAAAAGCCCGGCCACAAGGCAAATTCCGCTGTCGCAAACCCCGCTGTTGTGCCGATGGACACCGTTTGAAACAGGGCTTGTCTGAATGCCAGATGGTGATCATTCACGGTCGAGGTCAATAACAGATAGCTAAAGGTAATAATCGATACCAGCAGCATAATGCCGAGAAACACTCTCACTTCTGAGTCGACAAAATAATGTCTGAGCGTTCTGCCTCGCCAGGCGATAAAATGCAACGAGAAGTTCATGGCTGCAATTAACATGAATGTCACCGCAATCATCTCGACGAGCGCACTATCGAAATAGCCCATGCTGGCATCGTGCGTGGAAAAACCACCAATCGCCACAGTTGAGAAGCTGTGGCCAATCGCATCAAAGGCTGACATGCCAGCCCAGTAGTAAGCGCCTGCACAGACAATGGTCAAGGTCACATAGATATACCAGAGTGCCTTGCTGTCTCGGTGATTCTTGGCGTTAGTTTGGAATCTTTCATCGGTCCGGGTGTTTCGGCGCGATACAACTGCATGCCACCAACACCCAGCAGTGGCAAGATCGCAACCGCCAGTACCACGATACCCATTCCGCCCAACCACTGTAAAAACTGTCGATAAAACAGGATGGCATGCGGTAGTGTGTCCAGACCGGTCAATACCGTCGAGCCGGTGGTTGTCAGTCCGGACATCGACTCAAACACCGCATCGGTAAAGCTCATCATGGGATCTTCAGACAAATAAAATGGCAATGACCCTGCCAGTCCCAATGCCATCCAGAACATCACCACCACAATAAAGCCATCACGAATTTTCAATTCGCGCCGATGCTTACGGGCAGGCAGCCATAGGCTGAGTCCGATCAACAGCAACAAGACAAATGCCGTGGCAAAGGCGTCTCCCGCGCCATCCTGATAAATCCAGGCCACCAGCAACGGCGGCAGCATGGTGACGCTGAACAAAGTCAGCAAAATGCCGAGAATCCGTTGAATGGTGAAAAACTGCATCGCTTACGTGGCCTTACGCTTGAAGTGCCACCACAGGCCAAAGCCGAGCACGGTCAAAATACCCAGTGGCCAGCGACCCCAGAAAATATAGGGTGTGTAGCCGGTTCGCGGTTGCACTTCATGAGTCAGCGTTGCTTCTGCAAATTGTGCGGTCTGCCGCTCAAGTTGTCCTTTGAAATCGATAAAGGCCGAAATGCCATTTGTGGTCACACGCAACATGGGGCGTCCACTTTCCAGCGCGCGACTTCGTGAAATCTGCAGATGCTGATGTGGGGCAAAAGAATCACCGTACCAGGCATTATTGGTGGCATTGACCAGCATGGTCGCTTCCGGCAGACCGGAACGCACCTGCGAAGTAAAGGTGTCCTCATAACAAATTGAAATCGCCACCTTCTCACCGGCGGCTTCAATCAGCGGTTGATCAGCACGACCTTTGGAAAACGAAGACATTGGCAGATCAAAGAATGCGATCAGCCACGCAGGGTCTCAAACGGCACATAATCACCAAAAGGCACCAGGTGCTGCTTGTGATAAAAGGCCTCGCCGTTGCCCAGCAGCATCATGCTGTTGTAGTAGTTCTCTGTTGCCAAATCCATAAACGGCAAGCCCAGTAATATATCGGTATTGTGTTGTCTCGCCTGCTCAGCAAGTGGCTGAAAATAAAAATCCTTCAGCTGATGATAAAACGCTGTGACGGCGTTTTCCGGCCACACCACCAGATCACTGTCCCAATGCTCCTGTGTGCGCACTTCATAAAGTGCCAGCGTACGCATTAATTGCTCTGGGTCCCATTTTATTTCCTGGGGAATATTGCCCTGAATGAGGGTTGCCTTAAGTGAGTTGTCAGTCGCTTGCGTCCAGTCAACTTGCTGGATGCCCCAGCCACCAAGCCAGATGACCAGCACCAGTAAAGCCGGCCACCAGTGGCGTTTTCCCCAAGCGACCAATAACAAAGCAGCGGTCAATGCCACCAGCCAGGTGACACCCAGAACACCAATCACCGGAATCCAACCTGCCAGTGGTCCATCAATTTGGCTGACGCCAATGTCCAGCCATGGGAAACCGGTTAAAAACCAGCCTTTGAACCATTCCAGCACCAACCAGGCAAAAGGCAATAACAACAACAGATCGCTTATGGAAAACTGTTGTGAACTCACTCGACGGATCAGTGCGCCCAACGCACCGGTGTACAACGACAAAAAGCCCACAAACAGACCGGTCAGGAAAACGGCCAGTGGCACACTGGCATCACCAAATTCATGAATGGCGACAAATACCCAGGAGACGCCCACCCCAAACATGCCCAGGCCAAACAGGCAGCCTCGCCAAAAAGCTTGTTTGGGGGTGGTTTGCTGCCAACTGACAAATAGCAGAAGCAGACTCAAAACAGCCAGGGGATACCAATAAAATGGCGCAAATGCCAGCGGCATTATCGCTCCCGCCAGCAGCGCTATGACAGCGCCTTTTTTTCCGGTCCATGCAGGCAGCGATAATCTGTTCATCATTCAGACTCGTTCAACAACTCGTTTTCGTCCGGTGGTAACACCACCATTCTCAGCAGGTGCAGCCTGCGATTATCGGCACGTAATACCGTAAACTCATAACGACCAATCGTCACCTGTTCACCACGTTCAGGCAAGTGACCAAACTGATTGACCACATATCCACCGACGGTGTCGAAGTCTTCATCACTCCAGTCGGTTTCAAAAAACTCGTTGAAGTCTTCAACCGTGGTCAACGCTTTGATGGTGTAGGTATTCTCATCGCGCTGCAAAATAGGTGCATCATCGTCAATGTCATGCTCATCTTCAATCTCGCCAACGATTTGTTCCAGCACGTTTTCAATAGTGACAATACCGGCCACACCGCCATACTCATCAACAACAATTGCCATATGATTACGGCGCGCCCTGAATTCACGCAGCAGCACATTCAGTCGTTTGCTTTCAGGAATAAATACGGCAGGACGTAACAGTTCACGCAAATCAAATTCAAACTTGCCGGCACTGACTACGGCTGACAGCAAATCCTTGGCCAGCAGAATGCCAATGACATCATCACGATCATCATCAATGACCGGAAATCTTGAGTGTGCGGTTTCGGTCACCAGACGCAAAGTCTCTTCCATCGGTGCGTCGCGGGAAATCATGGCGACTTGGGACCTTGGAATCATAATATCGCGTGCTTGCATTTGCGACACACTCAGGGCACCTTCGACGATAGACAGTGCCTCAGAATCAAGAATATGTCGCTCAGATGCCGAGCGAAGCAACTCAATCAGCTGCTCCTGATCCTTGGGTTCCAGTAGCAGATTACTCAGTCGCTTGAACCAGTTTTGCAATTGATTCTGGCGACTCGTTCGTCCTTCGTTCATTTGACCGGCCCTTGCTCGATATAAGGGTTATTGATCTTCAGTTTTTGCAAAATACTGATTTCCAGCGCTTCCATGTGTTCGGCTTCGTCATCTTGCAAATGATCGTAGCCCAGCAAATGCAGGCAACCATGCACGACCATGTGTGCCCAATGATCTTCTGCCGCTTTGCCTTGAGTGTTGGCCTCGTCAAGGACAACCTGCGAACAGATGACCAGATCGCCTAATAATACCGGTGTCATTGGCACAGGCGATTCAAATGGAAATGACAAGACATTGGTCGGACCTGACTTGCCTCGATAATCTTCGTTGAGTTCAGCACTTTCTGCTGTATCAACCAACCGAATGGTTAACTCGGCATCCTCATCCAGCTCGGCCAATGCAGCCTCAGCCCATTGTTGAAATTGTGCCGCTGCGGGTACTGACTGATCGGTGGCAATTTGCAGATCGATAGTAATGGTCACGACTTCTGCTCAGCTTTCTCATAGGCGAGAATCACTTTCTGCACCAACGCGTGCCTGACCACATCCTTGGCCTGGAAAAAGGTAAATCCGATGCCTTCAACCTCTTTCAACACCTCAATGGCATGACGCAAGCCCGACTTTTGCGAGCCCGGTAAATCAACCTGGGTGATATCACCGGTGATTACCGCAGTCGAGTTGTAACCCAGACGCGTCAGAAACATTTTCATCTGCTCGACCGTAGTATTTTGTGCCTCATCGAGAATAATGAAGGCCTCGTTGAGGGTTCGGCCACGCATATAGGCCAGAGGTGCTACTTCAATAACATTTCGTTCGATCAGTTTGGCGACACGCTCAAAACCGAGCATTTCATACAGGGCATCAAATAACGGACGCAGATAGGGATCAACTTTCTGGGCCAGATCGCCGGGCAAAAAGCCCAATCTTTCACCAGCTTCTACCGCCGGGCGAACCAGCACGATGCGTCTGGCAAGATCACGTTCCAGCGCTTCCACGGCGCAGGCCACCGCCAGATAGGTTTTACCGGTGCCGGCTGGTCCCACACCAAAATTGATGTCGTGGGTCATGATGCGTCGCAGGTAAGCCTGCTGGTTTTCACCACGAGCTTTGACCAGACCTCGCTTGGTCTTGATGACCACATCCTTGTCTTCAACAACCGGTTGATGGTCTTCACCACCTTGTTGGCGAATTGCCAAATGCACCTGTTCCGGTGCAAGAATGCTTTGCGAAGTCTGGGCATACAGATCGTGAATCACTGTTTGCACATTATTGAGCACTTCAGCGTGACCAATGACCTGAAACTTGACGCCACGGTTATTGATTTCAACGCCAAAGCCTCGTTCCATCATGCGCAAATGCTCATCAAGATGGCCGCAAAGGTTGGCAAGTCGGGGGTTATCGGCGGGACTCAGCTCAAAACTGACGCTATCGAGTGGTGCGGAAGATTGGCTCACTAAAGGTTCACCTATGGGGGGTCAAAAAATAACGCTATCAGCAAGTAATTCTCCTCGCAAGGAGTTGCTGTGTGCTTCGGTAATGGTGACATCAACAAACTTGCCGATCAGCGACTCATCGCCAGCAAAGTTCACAACCCGATTGTTCTCGGTGCGGCCAGCCATATCGCCATCGCCACGAACTGCCGGACGGTCCACAAGAATACGCTGCACGGTGCCCAGCATTGCCTGACTGTGCTGATTTTCCAGCTCACGCAGGCGATCTTGCATGATCTGCAATCGCTGTTTCTTTTCTTCTTCGGAAACAGAATCATCAAATGCCGCCGCAGGTGTGCCGGGACGAGCGCTATAGATAAAGCTGAACGAGTGATCAAATTCAATCTCGTTGATGAGCTTCATGGTCGCATTAAAATCCGCCTCGGTCTCATTGGGGAAGCCGATAATAAAGTCGCTGGACATGCTCAAATTGGGACGAATTTTTTTCAGTCGACGAATTTTGTCTTTGTATTCCAGTACCGTGTGGCCACGTTTCATCATCATCAGGATGCGATCAGAACCAGACTGCACGGGCAGATGCAAATGGCTGACCAGCTCAGGCACCTCGGCAAAGGCCTGAATCAGGCTATCGGAAAACTCTACCGGGTGAGAGGTGGTAAAACGAATACGCTCAATACCATCAATCGCTGCAACGTAGTGGATCAGCAAGGCCAAATCGGCAACTTCGTCATCCTCGATCACACCGCGATAGGCATTAACATTCTGCCCCAGCAGGTTAACTTCACGAACACCTTGAGCAGCCAGCGCGCGTATTTCACGCAGCACGCTACCCAATGGACGACTGACCTCTTCACCTCGCGTGTATGGCACCACGCAGAAAGTACAGTATTTACTGCAGCCTTCCATAATCGAAACATAGGCAGTCGGGCCTTCAGCGCGAGCTTCCGGCAAATTGTCGAATTTTTCAATTTCAGGGAAGGAAATATCGATGCTGGGCTTGTGGGTCTTTCTAACCTCCTCAAGCATGGTCGGCAGACGATGCAGCGTTTGCGGCCCGAAAATCAGATCAACATACGGCGCACGCTTGCGGATAGCCTCGCCTTCCTGACTCGCTACACAACCGCCCACACCAATCACCAGGCCCGGACGTTTGTCTTTCCAACGTTTCCAGCGGCCAAGCTGGTGGAAGACTTTTTCCTGGGCTTTTTCACGAATCGAGCAGGTGTTAAGCAACAACACGTCGGCTTCTTCGGGGATATCGGTAGGAACCAGCTGATGGGAGTCCGCCAGCACTTCGGCCATTTTGGATGAATCGTATTCGTTCATCTGACAGCCGTAGGTTTTGATGTACAGTTTTCCGGTCATGTTGACAGTGATTTGCAAAGGGCCGTCAGGATACTCTTTTTCATATAATTAGTACAGACAAGTGATTGTTTTTTCAGGTGCAAATGACATGATTTGCAGATGGCTAATCCGGACGCCGTTGCCGGGTTCTGAATTCAAAGGCTTTTTCACATTCAGGCAGGTCATAGAACATGGCCAATCGCCCGGCAGCAGTGCGGTCACCAAAATCACGATAAAAATGCTGACACTCTGCTTCCGACTTATCCCAAAGTGTCTGGCATTCGGCTATCTGCGCTTGCCTGAGTGGTGCCAGCTGCACTTCTCTGGCAGCTTCGCAGACCGCATCCAATTGTGATTGCTCATCATCCGCGGCCAAAACAGTCATCGGCAGCAGTATCAACAATAAGGAGCCGCATAAACCAATGTTTTTCACTCAAACACCAATGCCAACGGCGGCAGATCCTGATCCAATAACGCCATCACCGACATCAGTCTGGCCGTATGCTTGCCATGCAACTGCGCCACGATCACCGGTTGTTCTGCGGCCAGCAACCACAACTGACCATCCAGCGTGACATCAAAGCCTGTGACTTGTGACAAGGCATCGAGAAATGTCTGCTCCTGTTGCATCAGCGCTTGATCACACGCTCGCCGGGTTGTGACCAGTGCACCGACATCCAGTCCTTCTCCCGTCAGTGAATACTGAGCACCAAAACGATTACAGCCCGCATCACCACTCAATTGCTCGTCGCTTGAAAAAGACAGGCTGAGGCTGGAATCTGCGTGCAGCGGTTGATTCAAGATCTCGACAACTTGCCAATGCACGCCCTGTAACAACTGTTCGGGTTGACCGCCACAGCCTTTCAATTCCCGCCCCGCCAGGTTAAATGCAACATGGTAGGGATAAGGCATGCCGGTCATGGTGTCATTGCAGACGCCGGGTACCACCAGCGCCGAAATCGAATTATCATCCGACTCAATCAAAACCTGGCCGGCCGTGTCCATTGATTGCTGGTTGGCAGCAATGACCTGCTCTGATTCACCGGGTTGCAGCAGGGCCAGCTGGCCGTGATGCAAGGTGATACTCCAGAAGGGTTCGTTGCCACGTGCCTGAAAAGGCTCGGCCAGCGTACCGAAAACAACACATTGAGGATATTGCTGACCTTTCCAGCGTAATTGCGCCGTATTACCTTTGCTCCAGAATACGGTGTCATCATCGCTTGCCGACTCAAACCGGGCACCGGATGCACTCATCGCCGGTTGTAGCGCCATACTGTTGTCGCCTAGTTGCAGTACGATTTCTTCGCCTGAATATTCAACAGTGATCCACTGTTGGCCACAGTGCATTTGAATTCCTTCCGGGGCCGCCAGGGTCGGCTCTGCAACATCATCACTACAAGCGCTGAGTATCAGCGCCGCAGCAATAACAAGCAGAAGTTTATTGAACTTCGATAATGGTTTCATATTCAGGCCGCACAAGTTTGGGATCGCCTTCATTCAGGCATAAAAAAGTGACATCGTAGGTGTAGCGCATGCGTTTGCGCATACTGATTTTGCTGACCAATACCTGCTTGCCCATCTCGGCACAGTGACGTTCTGCCTGTTCCAGAGCTGCACCTTTGGCGGTAGAAGCATTCATATCATCAGTCATCACGTTGTAGGTATCCGGCCCCACCGTTCTGACTCCCGAGGTGTTCAATGCGCAGCCCGTGAGTAATATCAGCCATCCAGCTACCATAGTTACTGCAATTTGTTTCATTACCGCCTCCGAGTTATGAACCAGTGCACAATAAAACCGATTATCTGCTGATCGCCCCTGTTAAACAATGGCCTGGGCTCGTAAACTCCATTAGCAGTTGAGTCAGAGGCAAACTGCCGCCACAATGACCACTTCCAATTCAGGCTCTCGTGAGGAAACAGACATGGATACTGCGCTAATCTGGGTCATTTTAGGCCTGCTGCTGATCTTATCCGAGCTGCTGGCGACCAGTATCGTTGCTGTATTTTTCGGGGCTGCTGCGGTGCTGGTGGGCATTTTGCTCTGGGCAGGTGTGATTCACTCTGCAGAAATGCAGTTTGTCCTGTTCAGCTTTTTCAGCCTGTTATTTCTGTTTACCAGTCGCGCCAGGTTGAAGCGCTATCTGGTTGGTGATGTCGCAGATAAAGACGATAGCCACAAAACTTTCCGCGAAAATCTCGGAGAGGAAGCGATGGCAGCCAGTGATTTTTCACAGGGCAAAGGTCGCATTACCCTCAATGGCGTTGCCTGGGATGCGCAAAGTCTGGCCAGTGATGATGTGATCAGCAAAGGCGACCGCGTATGGATCGTCGCCAATAACGGCATTCACTTGACCGTCAGCAAACACCCTCCCCAATAACTTTCAATCAAATCCACGCAAAGGAGCTCAATTCATGGATATCGGTCTTATTATCTCGCTTGGCCTTGCCGCCGCGGTTGTCATTGCAGTCATCAAATCTGCAGTGGTGGTGCCACAACGTTCCAACTTCATCATCGAGCGGCTGGGTAAATACTCCCGCACGCTGGATTCAGGCTTCCATATTCTGATCCCGTTTATCGACAAACTGGCTTATCGGCATACTTTGAAAGAAGAAGTGATTGATGTTGATCGTCAGGAATGTGTTACCAAGGACAACATCCAGGTCGGCGTCAACGGCGTACTCTATTTGCAAGTGATTGATGCCCAGAAAGCCAGTTACGGCATTCAGGACTATCGCTACGCGGCTGCACAGTTGGCTCAGACCACCATGCGTTCGGTGATTGGTCAGATCGACCTGGATAAAACCTTTGAAGAGCGCGCCAAAATCAACGAAGAAGTCGTCCAGGTTGTTGACGAAGCCGCCTCACCCTGGGGCATCAAGGTATTGCGTTACGAGATTTCTGATATCAGCCTGCCAGACAGCATTAAAGATGCATTGGAACAACAAATGCGTGCCGAGCGTGAACGTCGTGCCGCCATTGCCCGTTCCGAAGGTGAACGTCAGGCCATGATCAACGTCTCCGAAGGTCAACGTCAGGAAATGGTCAACGTTTCCGAAGGTGACAAAATGCGTCAAATCAACGAAGCCGAAGGTCGTGCTCGCGAGATCGAACTGATTGCCGTGGCTACCGCCGAAGGTTTACGGAAAATTGCCTCGGCCATCAATGAGCCGGGCGGACAGGAAGCCGTCAGCCTGCGCGTCGCTGAACAGTACGTAAAAGAGTTTGGCAACCTGGCCAAAGAAAACAACACCATGATCATACCGGCAGAACTGGCCGGTATCGGTGGTGCTGTCGCGGGTCTTACCCAAATTCTCAAACAGGCCAACGCTCCCCGCTAACAACACACAGGGCGCATCGATTTTCGGTGTGCCCAACCCTTTCACTGGACGATCACGCCCTGGTCGGTTTGCCAGTCAACACCTTCAAGCGTAACCTCAACCTTCACACCAATGGAGGTTCAGGCATGGCAAACACACGACTGCTCGGTATGATTTTATTGGTCATAGGCGCAATTCTGCTCTATTTCGGCTGGCAATCCTCACAATCCATCGGCGACCAGTTGACCGAAGCTGTCACAGGCCGATTTACCGATGAGACCATGTGGTTCATTATCAGCGGCGCAGTATCTGTCGTAGTAGGCGCTTACTTTGCTGTTACCGGCAAATAATACAATATCGTTTTACAGTGCTTTGCAAGTTTGAATTTCAGGCATAGACAACAAATGCCAGCTTGTTGCCGTCGGGATCTCTGACATAGGCAGCATAAAAGCCCTCGCCATATTGTGGTCGATAGCCCGGTGCTCCCTCGTCGCTGCCACCTGCTTGCATTGCCGTGTTGTATAGCGTGTTGACGATTGCTGCCTGCGTGACACGGAATGCGGTCATTACACCATTGCCTGTGCTGGCCGTGTTGCCATCAAACGGATAACCGACAAAGAATCGGGGAAAACTCAGATCATCGGCTTTGCCGAATGAGATCGATGCTTCATCCTGCCAACAGACATCCCAGCCCATTTCTGCAAACACTGCATTATAAAATGCCTGCGCTCGAGCCAAATCCTGCGTCCCCACCATAGTGTAGGCAATCATATTGACCTCCTAAAATCAGTTTAATCTATCGATTCAAGATGCATTCGCTCCCAGATCTGTACCATGCGTTTTTTGGTCAGTCCCCAACGATAGCCACCCAAAGCACCACTTTGCTGAATCACCCGATGACAGGGGATCAACAAAGCCACCGGATTGGCACCAATGGCATTGCCTACAGCACGAGCTGCCTTGGGTGATCCTATTGCTGCCGCCACCTCGGCATAACTGGCAAGTTCACCCGGTGGAATTTTCAATAACGCCCGCCACACTGCAATTTGAAAGTTGGTGCCGCGCACATGGACCGAGACTGGACCTGATTCACTACGCTGCATCTTGCCCAGCAAATCAGTCAGCACACGCCCGGTCGATTGGTTATTTTGCCGGATCAGACTTAATGGCCAGGTTTTTCTCAGCTCATCAAGCATCTCGTCAAGGTCGGTAAAATCGACAAATCCTGCCCGACAAATTCCGCGCGGGGTGATCGCGATAAACATCTCGCCCAACGGCGTTGCGTGAACACCATATTCGATAATAAGTTGCTTGCCCTGTTGTTGATATTCGCCGGGCGTCATGGCCTCCAGTTGCACAAAATGATCATGTAACCTTGAACTGCCACTCAAGCCGATCTGGTGTGACACATTAAGCAACGAGTGCGAATCGTCGAGCAACTGCTTGCCTCGCTCCAATGTCAGCACCTGCAAAAATCGTTTAGGGGTGGTGCCTGCCCAGCGGCAAAAAAGTCGCTGAAAGTGAAAAGCGCTCAGATGAACATGGGCGGCCACCTCATCCAGACTGGGCTGTTTAGTGGCATGCTCGACCAGATAAGCCATTGCCTTTTCGATACGTTGATAATCCGACATCAGACAGGCGCTCATATTTGTGAATTGCAATACAGGCCATGCTAAATGATCAGCGACTGAATGCCGATCCGAATCTTGCTGTGTTTGATTGTGTTTGCCAATGCCCGTGCTGGAGGCATCAACTGCCCTGGAACACAATGCTTAAAACCAGCGCGGACAGATACAAACCCAATCCGAATACACTGTGCGTCATCAGGCTTCGCAATCTTGCTTGTCCAGGTTTGGGCGTTTTTGCAGCGGCGATCCCCATACCAAAGGCCGGCTGCATGATAAAAAACGGAATGCTGATCGTCACCAGCCCCGTCAGCAAGGCAGGCAGAATAGTCGGTTGATCCAACCAGCTTGGAGAGGTCATCAGCAACAAGGCGAACGCGAAAACAATGCCGATCGCATAATGTGCCAGCCAGCCAACGGCGCACTCCGCCGGTTTGGCTTGTGCTGACATAATGCTTTTGTGTCGAAACACACCGTCGCGCATATAAATCAGCCAACGCCCGACCAGACAGAAATTGAGCGACATTACCTTGAACACGCGTCTCAACATAAGTGCCCACAGATCCATAATCACCGTCGCACCGATACCAACAGCGATAATTTTTACAAGATAAATCCCTTCAATACTCATGCTGATAACTCCGTTTTGATCGGTCAGTACTAAGCTTTCATCAGTGAATGACGGCTTAGCCCGGTGGCCCAACCAAAGCACGATAAATATCCACCATCGCCAAGGTGACTTCTGTGCGGCTGCGTACCGCCTGATCCCGAGTCACGACATACTCCTGTTCAGCGGTCAGCACTTCAAAATAGCCAATGAAACCCTCTTCGTAACGAGAGCGCGCCAGTTCAACCGCTTTCTCGGAGTTGAGCATCGCACTCTCGAGATGATTTTCTCTTTCCTGGGCTCGTTGATAGCGAACCAAGCGGGTTTCCACTTCCTCAAGCGCTTCCAGCACAGTCTGCTGATAGGCAGCAAGCGCAGCCCGACTCTCAGCGCCTGCGGCATCAATACGTGCCCTGACCTTGTCATGATCCAAAAAAGTCCAGTCGATACCCAATGCAATTTGACGCGAGTTTGCCGAACCGGAAAACAAGTCAGCACTATCCGTGGCAATGGAACCCAAAAGTCCGCTCAGAGTAAAGCGTGGGAACAAGTCTGCTGTCGCCACTCCAATGCGTGAGGTAGCAGCAGCCAAACGTCGCTCTGCCGCCGCAATATCAGGACGACGACGCAGTACCTCACCCGGACTGTCCACAGGGATAACTGGCAACACATCAGGCAGCGCTCGCTGATCTGATAACTGCGCTATCAGGGTGGTAGGTGGTTGCCCTGTCAGCACGGCTATTCGGTGCATTGCCGCACGAATATCCGCCTGCAAGGCCGGTAATTCGGCACGTGTTCGATCCAGCAAAGCATGCGCCCGAACCAGATCAAACTCTGTTCCCCGACCGGCTTCAAATCTAGCAGCAATAATATCCAGAGATTGTTGCTGCAAGGCGACGCTTCGATGTGCTACCTGATATTGCTGCTGTAAGCCTCGCAGTTCGAAATAGCTGTTGGCAAGCTGTCCTGTCAGCGCCACCTGCAAGGCACCGAGATCAGCACCCGCGGCTTCCAGTTCTGCCTGCTGAGCTTGTGAAGCGCTCTTGAGACGGCCAAAAAAATCCAGTTCCCAATTCGCCGCCAGGCCCGCCTGATAACGCTGAACATGTCCGGGTCCGACACCAGGTGCCGACTGTTCAGCCTCTGCCAGACGCATTTCGGCGACAGAAGCATTGGCCGTGACACTCGGCCACCGGTCTCTGTTGGCACCATAAAGCAGTGCTGCGGCCTGCTCATATCTGGCCACTGCCACTTCAAGATCATGGTTGGCATGCAATGTCTGTTCAATCAGTGCAGCCAGTACAGGATCATTAAAACCTTGCCAGAAACGCTGCTGATCTGTCACACCGGCAACCGTGGTGGCCCATTCCGAAAAAGCTTCCGGTTGTGGTGAATCCGGTGCCTGATACTCCGGGATCACCGCACAGCCTGTGACTATGGCTAAGGCACCGGTCAACATCATTAATTTACGCATGCGCACCTCCCGGTATCGCGTCCTTGTCATGTTCCACAACCGGAGCCAATGCCGAGCTGTGCTGCCCTTTCAGTGGATGACCTCCGGAAAGTTTGCGCAATGCCACATAAAACACCGGCGTCAGGAACAAACCAAATAGCGTCACGCCGATCATGCCGGCAAAAACAGCGGTTCCCAGTGCCTGGCGAACTTCTGCGCCAGCGCCTGTCGCCACCACCAATGGCAGCACGGCAGCGGTGAAGGTGATTGACGTCATAATGATCGGCCGTAAACGTAATCGACAGGCTTCCAGTGCAGCCTCCACAATACCTCGCCCCTGCAACTCCAGATCCCGGGCAAACTCGACAATCAAAATGGCGTTTTTACAGGCAAGTCCAATCAACACCACCAGTCCCACCTGAACAAAAATATTGTTATCGCCGCCGCCGAACCAGACACCAATCAACGCTGACAACATGCACATCGGCACAATCAGAATCACGGCCAATGGCAATGTCCAGCTTTCGTAGAGTGCGGCTAACACCAGAAACACCAATAGAATCGCCAATGGAAATACCACCAAGGCGGCATTGCTCTGGGTCGCCTGCTGATAACTCAGATCCGTCCACTCAAAGTCCATACCGGGCGGTAAAACCTCTCCGGCCAGCGCCGTCAACACATCCATGACTTGCGAAGATGACAATAGTCGCGGGTCGGCATCTCCGGCCAAATCTGCCGCCGGATAACCGTTGTATCTGAGTACCGGATCGGGACCAAAACTCTCCCGAATATTGACCATCGAACCAATCGGCACCATCTCACCCTGATCATTGCGTGTCCGCAATCGGGCAATATCTTCAACACTGTTACGATAAGGCGCATCAGCCTGGGCAATCACTTGCCAGGTGCGACCAAAACGGTTGAAGTCATTAACATAAGTAGAGCCAAGATAGGTTTGCAAAGTATCAAACAGCTCGGTTAGCGGAACCCCTTGAGCCTTGGCTTTATGTCGATCCACCTCGGCATCCAGTTGCGGCACGTTGGCCTGATAACTGGTCACCGGATAGCCCATTCCAGGCGTCTGCATCACTGCCCCCTGGAAATGAACCACCGCATCCTGCAAGGCACCAAAGCCCAGATTCCCTCGATCTTCAATAAACAACTGGTAGCCGGAGCTATTACCCAGCCCCTGAATGGGCGGTGGCATAAAGGAAAAGGTAATGCCATCCTTCAGCTCGCTGATTTGCTGATTAATCCGAGCGTTGATCTCTGCGGCACTGAGATTTCGCTGATTAAATGGCTTGAGCGGAAAGAACACCACACCCGTATTGGAAGTGTTGGTAAATTGCAAAGCGTTCAATCCCGGAAATGCCACCGAATGTTCAACACCCTCGGTTTGCATGGCAATATCAGTGACTTGTTGCAGTAACTGATCAGTACGCTCCAGTGATGCGCCCTCCGGCAATTTGACCCCGGCAATCAGATAAAGCTTGTCCTGACTTGGAATAAAACCCGGGGGCACTACTTTGAACATCAAACCGGTGCTGGTCAGCAGCAAGGCGTAAACTACAAATACCATGCCTCGCCGATGTAATGAGCGCGACACGCCGCGTTGATACTTTTCCGAACTGGCATTGAAAAAGCGGTTAAAAGGACGAAATACCCAGCCAAACAAACTATCAATAATCCGTGTCAGCCGATCTTTCGGAGCACCATGTGGCTTAAGCAGCATCGCCGCCAGTGCCGGTGACAGGGTCAGCGAATTAATGGTGGAGATCACCGTGGAAATAGCGATTGTCACCGCAAACTGCCGGTAAAACTGTCCGGTAACACCCGACAGAAAAGCCATGGGAATAAACACCGCACACAACACCAGACCTATCGCAATAATCGGTCCTGACACTTCGCGCATCGCCTGATGTGCCGCCGCCAGCGGCGCGAGGCCCTCGGCAATATTTCGCTCAACGTTTTCCACCACCACGATGGCATCATCCACCACAATGCCAATCGCCAGCACCAGTCCGAACAGCGTCAGGGTGTTGATGGAATAGCCCAGCATATACAGCGCACCAAAGGTACCAATCACTGACACCGGTACCGCCAGCAATGGAATAATCGATGCCCGCCAGGTTTGTAAAAAAAGCGTGACCACCAACACCACCAGCAATACCGCTTCCAGTAGCGTCGCTATCACCGACTTGATCGAATCCCTGACAAAGATGGTGGTGTCGTACACCGACTGGTACTGCACCCCGGCTGGAAATGAACCGGCCAGCTCGTCCATGGTGGCAATCACATCATTGCGGATCTGTAGTGCATTAGCTCCGGGGGCCTGAAAAATACCGATGGCAACTGCTTCTTCGCCATTAAGCTGGGAACGCAAGGTATAGTCACCGGCGCCCATCTCCAGACGGGCCACATCCGCCAATCGCAGTATTTCCCCCTGATCGCCTCGCTTGAGCACGATATCACCAAATTCTTCCGGGGTTTCCAATCGACCACGCGCGTTGATCAATGTCAGAAAATCACTGTTTGGAACCGGCTCAGCTCCAAGCTGACCGGCTGACACCTGAACATTCTGTTCACGCATCGCCCGGACAACATCACTGGCTGTCAGACCAAATTCAGCTATCCGTTCAGGATCCAGCCAGGCTCGCATGGCGTAGTCTCCGCCACCGAAAATCTGGGCATCGCCCACCCCTTGAATTCGCGCCAGACGATCCCGCACATGCAAGCGGGCATAATTTCGCAGGTATAAGGTGTCGTAACTGCCGTCAGGTGAGGTCAGGTGAACCACCATCAGAAACGTCGGTGATTGTTTCTGCGTGGTCACCCCTTGACGACGCACCTCCTCAGGCAGACGTGCCAGCGCCTGACTGACCCGGTTTTGCACCCGAACCGTTGCAGCCTCGGCATCGGTACCAGGACGAAATGTCACCGTCAGTTGCAACACACCATCTGAACCTGCCACAGACTTGAAGTACATCATGTCCTCAACACCGCTAATCGCCTCTTCCAGCGGTGTTGCCACAGTTTCAGAAATTTCCTTTGGATTGGCACCGGGATAGACCGTTCGTACCATCACTGATGGTGGCGCCACTTCCGGATATTCACTGATCGGAATATTGGGGATAGAGATCAGACCCAATACCAAAATAATGATCGACAGTACCGCCGCAAAGATCGGCCGGTCGACAAAAAAGCGTGACACATTCATTGTGACAGCTCCACCGACCGGGCAAGCGTATCAAGCGACGCCTCACGCATGGCTACCCGGTTCGGGCTGACCTCCATGCCTGGAGCAAACACTCTTTGAATGCCATTCACAATGACAAGATCACCCTTGCTGAGTCCCTCGGTAATCACCAGCTGATCATCCACCTGATCGCCGGTGGTCACCTGTCTGGGGACAACCCGATTGTGTTCATCCACTAGATAAACATAACGTCTATCCTGATCTGTCAAAATAGCTTTGCGACTGATCATTAACGCGGCGTCCAATGCAGCGACGGGCATCTCGACTCTGGCAAACTGCCCCGGTTTGATAAGGCCTTGCGCATTGTCAAGCACTGCCCGATATTGCAGCGTCCCGGTGCCCGAATTCAGTTGATTATCAACAAAGTCCAATTCGCCGTGAAATCTGTGGTTCTCATCATTGCCCAGCGTAATACGAACAGCACGGGAACCACCCTCGGCCAGCAAGCGCTGACTGCTGAATCCTGACTTGTCATCAGTTTCAAAATAAACATGTAGCGGGTTGACCGAGACCAGCGTGGTCAGCAAGGTTTGATCAGCATTTGCCAGATTGCCTCGCGTTGCCAATGCACGGCCCACTCGACCACTGACAGGTGCAATAATCCGCGTGTATTGCAAATCCAGATCTGCGACCAACAGTGTCGCCTGAGCGACCTCAACGCGTGCCTGAGCACTGATTAATGCAGCACTACGCTGGTCATATTCTTCTCTGGATATGGCTCGATTCTGCAACAATGTTTCTGCCCGCACAGCCTCACTCTTAGCCAGTTGCAACTGACTTTGAGTTAAAGCCAACTCTGCCCGAGCAGCTTGCTGACGTGCCTTGTAGGGACGCGGGTCGATCTGAAACAACAGGTCACCAGCCTCTACCAGCGCGCCTTCTTCAAAAGCAACCTCGTCGATATAACCGCTTACCCGCGGACGCAAATCCACCGTTTCAGGTGCAGCCACCCGCCCGGTAAAGCGCCGCCAGATAAGCACCGGCTCGTGAATCACTTCGGCAACATCCACTTCCGGTGGAGGTGGCATTACAGCGAATTCTTCATCACTCTGCGCCTGGCAACCGGCCAGCAGCACTATCAGTACAAAAGGAAGTGTGATTCGGCGATAGTTTCGCAGCGTAATTTCCGTCAGGCATTTCATCTTTTCTCTCCATTGATTGAGCCATGCAATGCATGGCCTGAACGCCAAGTTATCGTTGGTTCATTACATAAGTCGTTTCAGCCGGGAAAAACTCGACATTTCACTTGATATTTCAGCGCACTCAAAAGCATATTGCCCTTAAGCCGTGACAAGTGAGTGACCATGAAAACAAGCACTGCTCTACAGCAGGAGGCATAAGCTTAGAGAATGTGTAACTGAAACTGATAGCGGGTTACTATGGGAAACTTGCCTGTTACTGCAGGTTTGTTTTAAACGGACTTTTGTGATTGCTGGTTTCTCCAGCGTCATTGCCTGATTCTGCAAAAAATGGAAAACCCGTTCGTTGCTCAGATTGCCGAGCTATACTGTCGCCAACAGGGAGAGGTACCCATGACTGCCACTATTCAGACGCTCGCAGGAAACTTGGCGCCGAATCAACAACGCCTGGTCAGCATTACTGAACAGCTGACGGCTGCGGAAGGCATTCTTGCGACTGAAATCAACGGTGTCGAGTTATTTCGGTTTGAAGAACCGGTCAGCTGCGCTTCTGGCGTATTTGAGCCATGCATCTGTTTTGTGATTCAAGGCGATATGAAAATCCAGTTGGGTGATCATGAAATTACTCATTCCGCTATGGCATACATGGCCAGCTCCGTTCATCTGCCTGTCATGCGAAGAGTTACCGAAGCTTCTCGTGAACGCCCGTTTATAGGGGCAAAACTAAAAGTGGATCCTCAGGAAGTTGCCAATCTGCTGGTGGAGTTGGGCGACAAGGCGCCGCCACTGGCTGCGCCTGACAGCTGCCCCGAGTGCGGTCTATCCATCGCCCAGATGGATGAGCAAATGCAAGATGCCTTATATCGGCTGCTGAATCTACTCAATTCGCCCAGAGACATTGCGATACTCGCTCCTTCAATACGCAGAGAAATCATCTATCGAGCATTGATCGGTGAAATGGGATCCCGGATGCGCCAGTTTTCTGCGACCGATTCTCAATCACACCGGATTTCCAATGTCATTTCTATTCTGAAAGACCAATACACCAAACCGCTGCGTATCCGGGAACTGGCCGAAGCTGTCAATATGAGTGAATCGACGCTGTACCATAATTTCAAGCAAGTGACGCATATGTCACCACTGCAATTTCAGAAAAAGTTACGCCTGCTTGAAGCCCGCCGATTAATGCTGGTCGAAGGCATTGAAGCGGCCACTGCCAGCTATCGCGTTGGATATGAAAGTCCGTCGCATTTCAGTCGGGAGTACAGTCGGTTATTTGGTGCCCCACCCAAGGCAGATGTGCAAAACCTGCGGGGCATCTACGCACCAGAACCAGAGTCGGCGTAAAGCTCATAAGCGCAGATAGAGGCCGCTTATCTCAGACTGCCTGCATGAAACTGTAGTTGTGCATGGAATTTTGAATCGTCACGGTACACCTGAATACGGCTGATTGCCGCATAGGGCACCTGAATACGGAACATGGCTGTTAACGGCATTTCCAACACCTCGGCAACTATCATCCGAATCACGCCAGCATGAGCGACCAGCAAGATGTGCTGATCGCTATGTCTGGTCAGTAATTCATGCCACGCTTGTTGAATGCGCCGCTGAAAATCTTTCAGTGGTTCCGCATTGGCCGGCGTATTGTTGACCGGATCATCGTAAAAAGCATAAAAGGCTTTTTTATCATGCTGTTCCAGTTGCTCGGCCGTTTTTCCTTCCCAATCGCCAAAACCAATCTCGGTGAACTGCGCACTCAGTTGTAGCGGAATATTATGTTGCTGAGCAAGCGTCTGAGCAAAATCAGCACAACGTCTCAAGCTTGAGCTGACAATATAATCCCAGGGCGCGGCATTGGCGGTCGCAGCGCGCATTTGTTGCCAGCCACGTTCACTGAGCGGATCGTCCAACTGTCCTCGGTAGCATGTGCCGCCCCGTGGTTCACCATGCCGCATCAAATCAATCAACAATGTCATTGTTAAACGGTAGCCTCTCAGTGCCTGCGAAATAATCTGCAAAGGCGATGCTCAGCCGATTTCGACTGAGCATCTTTTGCCGCTGGTTTAAGGTTGATAATGCAATGACAGCATATAAGTTCGCCCAAGACTGTTGAAGTTATTGACGGTCTGGTAGTCCCGGTCAAAAACATTCATCGCGTTGAGTTTTACCGACCAGTCAGAATCAATCTGATAGGCCAAGCGGAAATCCACCACTTCATAACCACTTAAGCGGGTGTTATTGGCCGCATCATCAAAACGATGCCCCGTCACTTTCCAGCTACCGCCAAGCAGCCAGTTGCCAAACTGACGATCCAGATGCAAATTGGCCATGCGTTGAGCTCGGCGAGGCAATATGTTTCCGGTCGTCTCGTCTTTTGGTTTCAAGACACTGGCATTGAATTGAATCTGCCAATCCAGCAATGTGGTCGCCAAATCAAACTCCAGCCCGGTAATTTTGGCCTCATCTACATTCTCTGTAGTCGGAAATTGATATACCAGCAAATCACGAACCTTGTTCTGATAGGCATGCAGCCCCCAGCTTCCCCAATTCGCATTGCCCATCAAACCAATGCCATAGTTTTTGGACTTTTCCGGTTTCAAGTCAGGATTACCGATAAAGCCTGGCGTATCTGGCCAATACAGCTGGTTGAAGGTGGGTGCTTTAAAGCCAGTGCCGACATTGGCTACAATCTGCAGTGATTGAGTCAGCTGGTAGCCCCAATCCGCGGTGCCCGTGGTTTTTTCGCCAAAGGCCTGATTGTCATCATGACGCACACTTAACAACCAGTTATGGCGATCTTGATGCCCCTGCCAGCTGACAAACACTGCCTTATTGTCCCGCGAGTCTTCCTGATAATCGGTGGAAGACACCACTCGGTCGTGATCGTAATCAAGACCGATATTCAAGGTGTGTTGCGGCGTGAGCACAAAAGTATTCACCAGACTGGCATAACGATGCCGGGTATTGAAAGTGCCATCCGGCTGACGGTCCCGAAAGTTCTCTCCCTCATCTCTGGATTCAGACAGGTTTAATGCCATCAACCATGAGTCAGTGAGTTGAACTGAGGTATTTACACCGAGTACTTGCTGCACATTATCAGCGTAAAAGTCGGCAGTTGGTGACAGGCTGTCATATTCATTGCGCGATTGAGTCCTTAAAAAGTTGGCGCCTACGCTCCATCTGTCTGTCACATCATGACTGATTCTTGCTGACAGACTGTTGTTGCGATAGCCGTCACGATCCGGGTTTGCATTCACCCGCGCATCAATGCCGTCGGTTGATAAATGGCTGAAATTCAGATGATAGCGTGTGCTTTCATTGCCACCACTGACACCACCGCTGGCTTGTTTTGTATTGTGTTTGCCAAAGCCTACAGAAGCATAAGGGGTTGGGCTTTGATTGCGGCCCTGTCGAGTGAAGATCTGAATCACACCGCCAATTGCCTCAGAGCCGTACAAGCCTGAACGCGGACCACGCACAATTTCAATACGCTCAATCTGATTGACAGGAAAGTCCTGTAGCGAGGTGGTTCCAGACGTTGCCGAGTGCCATTTCACGCCATCCACCAGCACCAGCACATGGCCGGCATTGGTACCGCGCATGTAAATACTACTGGCTTTGCCAAGTCCACCGCTGTTGTTCATATCAATACCGGGAAAACGTGCCAGCAAGGTCGGCAAATCATGAATTTGCAAACGCTCAATATCGGCACGGCTAATCACCGAATGTGGTGCCAGCGCGTTATCCGTAGGCATTCGGTTGGCAGTCACAGTGATAGGGTCAAAAGATTGATGTTCAGCGTGGGCCGGAACAGTGAAAGCAGAAGTCGCCAGTGCCGCCAGAGTCAGACGCGCACAGACACGCAAAGGCATTGCCTTTGTAGAAGGTTTCATTTTGTCTCCTTGGGATACGCTCACCCGCGATCCAGGTTGATAAAGTCACACAGCACAAAGGCTGTGATGAACTTCAGGCCGGTATCCGGACTCACGTTGTGGCCTAAGCCGATGCATCCGCCTTCCCACGATTAATTCGCAGTGGCTGATTGGATGCACTTTTCAACGCTTACCGTTGCGGGGGCAGTGTTGGTTTTGCACCAACTTCCCGTTTAACTCAGATAAATATCAAAGCACCTGAAGAGGCGCGAATCTTAAATGGCGCTTGATATATCGTCAAATTAAATAAAGAAAATGGATTACTTTCAAATTGACAATAAGCCGTGCCGATCCTTATTCTGTCGGCAGTTTCAGGTGTCGCGAAAGCGATGAAACGGGAAGTCGGTGCATCTTTAACGCTGAAGATAAAGCCGACACTGCCCCCGCAACGGTAAATGAGTTAACGCTGAACGTTTAACCACTGTAGTCATTACGGGAAGGTGTTCAGCAGGTGAAAACCGCTCATGAGTCCGGAGACCGGCCTGAAATGTCCTTGCCTCAGGGCGAAATGCAATTAACCAGATTGTGCGGGTGGGCACATCGGAGACTCTTCAATGTCGTTATTATCTCAACGTCAGCAGCTACTCGTGGCTGCGCTTCTGGCTGTATTAATGGTGATGACCCGCGGTCATCATTTTGCCGATATCAATGTATTACCCAGTGCCTCATGGGCTGTATTTATGCTGGCCGGTTTTTATCTGGCTTCCAAGCTTTGGTTCCCGGCATTTCTGGGGCTGGCGGTGGCGCTGGATTTAATTGCCGTCACCTGGGGCGGCGTCAGTAATTTCTGCGTGTCACCGGCTTATGGGTTTTTATTACCTGCGTACGGCAGTCTATGGCTGGCTGGGCGCTGGTTTTCAAGCAGATATCAATTCAACTGGACGGCACTGTTCACGCTGGTCATTACCGTGTTGACCATCACTGCGGTTGCCAGTGTGTTCAGTGGTGGTGGTTTCTACTGGTTTTCCGGTCGCTATGTTGAACCTACCTTTGTCGAGTATCTGTCGCGGTTCATCCAGTCTTATCCGAATCAACTCAGCAGACTGAGCTTTTACATTGCCATCGCAGCGGTGGTTCATATCAGCTTCCGTTTTGCTCATGTGAACCCACGCAGCAACCAGACACAGTAATGTCGATGCAGTCGCATCAATGCGCTGCTCTGATAATTGCCGCTCCAGCATCAGGTCAAGGTAAAACCACCATTACCGCGACCCTGGCGTGGCATTATCGGCGTCAGGGTAAGCAGGTTCAGGTATTCAAAGCAGGGCCGGATTTTCTGGATCCGATGATTCTGGCCTACGCCTCGGGATTTCCGGTGTACCAAATCGACTTGTGGATGGTCGGCGAACAGCACAGCCGACAGTTGATTGCTGACGCCGCAAAACAGGCCGACATCATTCTGATTGAAGGCGTGATGGGCTTGTTTGATGGTGCGCCTTCCACTGCCGATCTTGCAGCCATTCTAAACATTCCGGTGTTGGCGATCATAGATGCCAGCGCCATGGCACAGACCTTTGCTGCCGTGGCATTTGGCCTCGCCAACTTTCGTCAGGATGTTCAAGTCGCGGGCGTGTTGGCCAATCGAGTCGGCAGCCCGCGTCATGCTGAAATGATCACCAGCAGCCTGCCTGACAATCTACCCTGCATGGCGACCATGCCCCGTCAAACAGATAGTCTGCCCAGCCGCTATCTGGGTTTGGTGCAGGCTGAAGAACTCGATGATTTGGGCCAACGACTGGAAAATCTGGCAGACAGTCTGGTCATTCAATCAGCGTTCACCTTGCCACAGTGCAAGATTCACAGTGAGCCTGCAAAAGCACTACCGTTGTTGCTAAAAGGGGTTCGCATCGCAGTGGCAAAAGATGCCGCGTTTGCCTTTATTTATCAGGCCAATCTGGATTGTTTAACGGCCATGGGGGCTGAGCTGGTCTTCTTTTCACCGTTGACCGATGCAACGCTGCCTGCTGCAGACAGCCTGTATCTGCCCGGCGGTTATCCCGAACTCCATCTCGAAACACTCAGCCAGAATAGCGCCATGCGGCAGGCGATCGGTGAGCATATAAAGGCCAACAAACCGGTGCTGGCTGAATGCGGGGGAATGCTCTATCTGTGCCGATCCTTGACCGACAAAAACGGCCATCAGGCTGAGATGTGTGGTGTATTGGATGCCACCGCCAGACTACAGGCCAGACTGACAGCACTGGCACTGCAACAGATCACCATTGATGATCTGACGTTGCGCGGGCATAGCTACCATCATTCCATCTTGGAGAGTTCAGCCAATGCCATCAGCTATGGTCAATGTCCGAATGGTAATCAGCTGAGTGAAGCGGTGTTTCAGCAACAACGGCTGATCGCCAGCTATATTCACTTCTACTTCCCTTCCTGCCCCGAACTTATTGCCCGGTGGTTGTTACCATGAGCCTCGATCAATATCGCTTTAATGAACAGGATCGCAAGGCGGTATATCGCGCCATCGGTGAGCGTCGTGATATGCGACATTTCATTGCCGATCCCATCGAGCCTTCAATATTGCAGCAGATCTTTCATGCCGCCTGGCAAGCCCCCAGTGTTGGACTGATGCAACCGTGGCGGATGATTCGAATTACCGATCAGGATTTGCGACAGGTCATTTATCAACTGGTTGAACAAGAACGACAGGAAACCGCAACAGCACTGGGCGAACAGAAAACCGAATTTCTGCAATTGAAAGTCGAAGGCATCAGGGAGTGTGCTGAAGTCATTGTGATGGCGCTGATGGATCAGCGTGAACCCCATATATTTGGACGCCGCACCCTGCCGGAAATGGACCTGGCCTCGGTCGCCTGCGCCATACAGAATATGTGGCTGGCCGCACGTGCCGAAGGTTTGGGCATGGGCTGGGTATCCTTGTTTGATCCCGCACAACTGGCCGAGTTATTACAGATGCCCGAAGGTGCCTGCCCGGTGGCGATTCTCTGCCTTGGTCATGTGGACAGCTTTTATCAACAACCCATGCTGGAACAGCAAAACTGGCGACAACGTCAGCCTTTGCAGGAGCTGATTTTTGAAAATTGCTGGCAAGGGAACGGCCAGCCATGACTTTTATAATTCTGCTGTCAGCCTTGATCCTGGACTGGCTGTTTGGCGAACCCAAACGCCTGCATCCGCTGGTAGGCTTTGGCACATTGGCCAGTCACGTTGAAGCCCGGCTTAATCACAACACTCATGCGGCTTGCCATCAATTCATGCTCGGCCTGCTGGCCCTGCTGATCTGCATCGTGCCCTTTGCAATTATTAGCTGGATTATCAGCCAGATGGCTATTTGGGGCAGCCTGTTTTCCGTGGTGGTTTTAACCCTATGTCTCGGTCATCGCAGTCTGTTTGATCATGCCCGGCCCATTTTTCAGACCATGCAAAAAGGCGATATCGAACAGGCCAAAATGCTCACCAGCCGAATTGTCAGTCGAGACAAAGACCATATCGAACCCAATAAAGCGACCATTGAATCGGTGCTGGAAAATGGCAACGATGCGGTGTTTGGCACACTTTTCTGGTTTGTGATTGCTGGCGCTGCCGGTGCGGTCACCTACCGCTTGGTCAATACACTGGATGCCATGTGGGGTTATCGAACGCCCCGATTTTTTTATTTTGGCAAAGCCGCTGCCCGGCTGGATGATGTGTTGAATTTTGTTCCGGCGCGACTCACTGCCTTCAGTTATGCCTTGCTGGGCAATCGCCAACAAGCCTTTCGCTGTTGGCGACAGCAAGCCCCGTTATGGGACAGTCCTAATGCCGGCCCGGTAATGGCCAGCGGTGCCGGTGCATTGGATATTCAACTGGGTGGTCCTGCCTGTTATCACGGGAAGTGGCATCAACGGCCTGTGCTTGGTACAGCCAACCCGGCACACAGCAACGACATTCAGCGTGCTTTGCAGCTGGTGTTACGCAGTGTGTTGTTGTGGCTGCTGGTCATTGGCTTGATAACGGGGATCCTGCATGCTTAATCACGGTGGCCAATTGCTGGCTCATGCTCAGCAACATGACATTGCGCCAGATGACTGGCTGGATCTATCGACTGGCATTAACCCCAATGGCTGGCCGGTGCCCGAATCACTTCCGGCAAGCGTCTGGTCCAGATTGCCCGACAATGCAGATGATTTGGTAGAGAAAGCCAAAGTCTATTACCGATGCAAACAATTACTGGCCGTGGCCGGCTCGCAGGCGGCCATTCAGTGTTTACCGAGCTTACGCTCAAGCAGTCGTGTTGCCATTGTGGCACCGGCCTATGAAGAACATCGCCACTGCTGGCAACAAGCGGGGCATCAGGTGGTTGAGTTGCATAGCCACGAACTGGATCAGCACATCGATCAGTTTGATGTGGTGATCGTCATCAACCCAAACAATCCGACCGGTGAAACCTTCAGCGCAGAACGCCTGTTAAGCTGGCATCGCCAGCTACACGCTCGTCGTGGCTGGCTCATCGTAGATGAAGCCTTTATCGATATGACCCCCGAACAGAGTCTGGCAGGGCTGGCAGCACAACGTGGCTTAATCGTTTTACGCTCATTGGGTAAATTTTTTGGCCTGGCCGGTTTGCGGCTTGGTTTTGTGATGGCGCATTCGGAACTGTTGTCTCAGCTTGAGGAAAAACTTGGCCCCTGGCCCATTGCCTCGGCATCTCGCTGGCTTGCTGTTCAAGCACTGGCTGACCATCACTGGCAACGACAAGCACGACAACAATTACCAGACAAAAGCCAACGTCTGGCCCAATTGCTTGAAGCGCATCAACTTCATCCTGCCGGTGGCTGTGCGCTTTTTCAGTGGGTTAAAACCGGACAGGCGGCCAAGATTCATCATCAATTAGCTTCACATGGCATTCTGTGTCGGCTGTTTGATAAACCTCAGGCGGTTCGTTTTGGCTTACCTGCCATCGAAACCGACTGGCAGCGTCTGCAAAACGCCCTAAACAAGATTACCCGGTCATGATCGCCAACACCTTGATGATACAAGGCACCACTTCTGATGCTGGCAAAAGCACGCTGGTCACCGCGCTCTGCCGCTGGTTAGTCCGTCAAGGCTATTCCGTGGCCCCATTTAAACCGCAAAATATGGCGCTAAACAGTGCGGTCACCGCAGAAGGCGGCGAAATCGGACGTGCACAGGCCGTACAAGCACAAGCCTGTAATCTGCCACCGCATATTGATATGAACCCCGTGCTGCTCAAACCCAACAGTGATAAGGGCGCGCAGGTGATTATTCACGGCAAGGCTATCGCCAATATGGATGCTCGCATCTATCACGACTACAAGCAGACGGCGATGGCGGCGGTACTTGAATCACATCAGCGATTGTCTCAGCAATATGCCGTGGTCATGGTCGAAGGCGCTGGTTCACCGGCTGAAATCAATCTGCGGGATCGCGATATTGCCAATATGGGCTTTGCCGAGGCGGTGGACTGTCCGGTGATTCTGGTTGCCGATATTGATCGCGGTGGCGTATTTGCCCATCTGGTTGGCACGCTGGATTTGTTATCTGCCTCCGAGCAGCAGCGTGTGAAAGGCTTTGTCATTAATCGCTTTCGCGGTGACATCAGCTTATTGCAACCCGGCGTGACGTGGCTGGAGCAACGAACTGGCAAGCCGGTGTTGGCTGTTCTGCCCTATTTGCATGGCCTGCACCTGGAAGCCGAGGATGCCATTAACAGCCAACAGGCCGAAAAATCTGCACATGTTTTGAATGTTATCGTGCCGGTGTTACCGCGTATCAGCAATCACACCGATCTGGATCCTTTGCGGCTGCACCCGCAGGTGAATTTGCAGTTTATTTGCCCGGATTCGCCCATTCCCGCCGCCGATTTGATCATTCTGCCCGGCAGCAAACATGTCAGTGCTGACTTGAGTTGGCTGGAAACACAAGGTTGGCCAGCAGCCATCGAACGACATCTGCGCTATGGCGGCAAGCTGCTCGGGATCTGTGGTGGTTTTCAAATGCTGGGCCATCACATTGCTGATCCGCATGGCGTTGAAAGCACGCCCGGCAGCATGAAACAAGGACTGGGCCTGCTGGAAATGCACACCACCCTGCACGCTGAAAAACAACTACGCCAAAATCAGGGACAACTCCTGCTTAACAATGCCCCCATCAGTGGCTATGAAATCCATGCCGGCATAACTGAAGGTCCGGCATTATTGCGGCCACTATTACAGCTATCGCATGGTCCGGATGGCGCTATCAGTGATGATCAGCAAATCATCGGCACCTATTTGCATGGCCTGTTTGAACATACGGAAAGCTGCGATGCGCTATTGCAGTGGGCCGGGCTGAATCAGGTCACTAGCCCAAACTATCATGCACTGCGTGAAGCAGATATCGAACGGCTGGCCGACATGATTGATCAGCACATGGATACCACTACGCTATTGAATATTCTAAAGGTCGACAATGGCTAAAACACTAATCCTGGGCGGCGTTAAATCCGGAAAAAGTCGACTGGCCGAACAGCGCGCCATCGACAGCGAATCCACCGTTTTTTATATCGCCACGGCACGCGCCGACGATGCTGAAATGCAACAACGCATCGCCCTGCATCAACAACAACGCCCGGCGCATTGGACCAGTATCGAAGCACCGCTGCATCTGGCAGCAACGCTGCAACAACATGACAGCGTCAATCACTGCATTCTGGTGGATTGTCTGACTTTATGGCTGACCAATCTGCTGTTACTGGATGACCCACAAGGCCTTGAGACTGAAATTCAGCAATTCCTGGAGATACTGCCGAGCTTGCAGGCCAGCATCATTCTGGTCAGTAATGAAACCAGCATGGGCATTGTGCCAATGGGCGAACTGACCCGACGCTTTTGTGATGAAGCAGGTCGCCTGCATCAGCAGATTGCCTCGCAGATGGATAACGTGATTCTCACCATCGCGGGCTTACCGCATGCACTGAAAGGACACTGAATGACCGACTTCAGCCTCTGGTTAAGCCAAGCCCCTAAAGCACTGGATAAAACTGCGGCAGCCGCCGCTTTGGCACGCCAAAGCCAACTCACTAAACCGGCAGGCTCCTTGGGCAAACTGGAATCTCTGGCGGTGCAACTGGCTGCGATGCAAGGTCAAGCACCACAAGCTGAGCAGGTGCATATCACTGTTTATGCCGCTGATCATGGGGTGATGGCAGAGAATATTTCGGCCTACCCTCAATCGGTCACCGCTGCGATGATCCGTAACTTTGCCTCCGGTGGTGCGGCGATCAGCGTATTGGCAAAGCAATTGAATGCCTCACTGGATGTCATTAATGTCGGCACCGTCGCCGCATTGGAAACCATCAACGGCGTGCAGGATCAACGTATTGCCAGTGGCACTGCCAACTTTCATCAACACCCTGCCATGAGTGAAGCCGACTGCTATCAGGCCATGCAGATCGGCAAGGCAAATGTGGACTATTGCCAGCAAAAATCTACCCAGCTTTATATCGCCGGGGATATGGGCATTGGCAATACCACCGCCGCCAGTGCCATGGCTTGCGCCATGTTGCAGTTACCTGCTGAACAACTGGCCGGCCCCGGCACCGGTCTCAATGCCCAGGGCATTGCACACAAAGCCAGGATCATTCGCGAGGCGCTGCAATTACATCAAGCCCAGCTTGATTCACCTTTGAGCATCTTGCGTTATCTGGGTGGTTTTGAAATTGCCGCCATGGTGGGCAGTTATCTACAGTGTGCCAAACTGGGCTTGCCGGTGATGGTGGATGGCTTTATCAGCAGTGTCGCCGCCTTATGTGCAGAACAGATTTGTCCGGGCAGTCGCGACTGGTTTTTGTTCAGTCATCACAGCGCCGAACCCGGTCATACAACCATATTGCAGGCACTTGAAGCACAGCCCATACTGGCACTTGAAATGCGACTTGGGGAAGCCAGTGGTGCCGCAGTGGCAGTGCCTTTAATGAGAATGGCCTGCGCGCTGCACAACCAAATGGCCACTTTTGAACAAGCCGCCATCGCCGGAGCAATTAGCTGATGTGGACATCATTTTTAATCGCCATGCAGTTTTTGACCGTTGTGCCGGTCAAGTTGCAGGATGAATTTACAGATCAGGATGTTGGCCGCTCCTTGCTGTTTTATCCGCTGGTCGGTTTGCTGATTGGCATTGTATTGAGCCTGCTCGCCTGGAGCTTGAACAATCAGCCGGTGATGGTAGCAGCCAGTCTTTTATTGGTTGTCTGGGTGGCAATGACCGGGGCATTGCATCTGGATGGTTTGGCCGATAGCGCGGATGCCTGGCTCGGCGGCATTGGCAACAAAGCCAAAACCCTCAACATCATGAAAGATCCGGCTGCGGGACCGATTGCCGTCTCGGCGATTGTCTCAGTGCTGTTGCTGAAATTTGTCATGTTGACTGTTTTGCTGTCGCAGCAGAACTGGGTGGCATTAATCTGGTCTGTGGTACTGGCTCGCACGGCATTGCCGTTATTGTTTTTAACCACCGACTATGTCCGCCCGCAGGGACTGGGCAGTCTGCTCAAACACCATCAGTCGGCCAGCGATACCCGCAAGATGTTGCTGATTATTGCGGTGATAGGCCTGTTCAGCATCGGTCTATTGGCACTACTGTTTACACTCGTCGTGTTTTTGCTGCTGCGCTATCTGATGGAACGCCGCCTGAATGGCTTTACCGGCGATACCGCAGGTGCCATGGTCGAGCTGCTGGAAACCGCCTTACTGATATTTTTTGTTTTATTTTAGGAACGTTATGACTGACTCTGAAAAAAGCCAACGCCATAAGGCACGCATGCAACGCCACAAGGCAGTGGTTGATGAAAAGATTCAACAAGCCACGCAGGATAAAGGCTTATTACTGTGCATCACCGGCAATGGCAAAGGCAAAAGCTCATCTGGTTTTGGCATGGTTGCACGGGCGCTGGGTCATGATATGAAAGTGGGCATCGTGCAATTTATCAAAGGTGCCATGAGCACCGGGGAAGAAGCCTTTTTCCGTCGCTTTCCCGAACAGGTCAGCTATCACGTGGTGGGCGATGGCTTCACCTGGGACACCCAAAATCTGGAACAAGACAAGGCTTCTGCCGAAGCCGGTTGGGAGATTGTGAAGTCGATGCTACAGGATGAAAGCATTCAGGTGATTTTGCTGGATGAGCTGAATATCGTGTTGAAAATGAAATATCTGGATGCCGAAAAAGTATTAGCCGATATTGGAGCGCGGCCAGCAATGCAGCATGTCATTATCACCGGACGCGGCGCACCGGACAGCGTGATCGAAGCCTCAGATACGGTTAGCCGCGTAGATGATGTGAAACATGCGTTTCGTGCGGGAATTCGGGCACAAAAAGGAATCGAACTCTGATCGCAACCGGGTTTGGCTAAACAATCGTGCCGGGACTTCAGCGTCAAGAACGGCTGAACACAACGCTACGATTACGGCCCTGACCTTTGGCCTCATACATGGCCTCGTCAGCTTGTTTGAGCAGGTCACTGAACAGGTTCTGTTTGGTGAGATCCGAGGTGGTGATGCCAATACTCAGCGTCAAATCTATATCCGATATCTTGAGCATTTTCACTGATTCATGCAGTCGCCGGGCCAGACTCTGCGCGGCGTGTGAATCAGTGGCAGGCATCAGAATCACAAATTCTTCGCCGCCAAAACGACAGACAATGTCAGATGCTCTTGCCTGTTTCAGCAGCAACTGACTGAGCTGAATCAGCACTTCATCACCGACATCATGCCCTTTGCTGTCATTAATCTGCTTGAAGTAGTCAACATCAATCATCAGTAAAGAGATAGGCCAATTAGCACGTTTCGATTGAGCCATTATCACGGTCGACTGACGATTCAGTTCACGACGATTCACAAGCCCGGTCAAATCATCAGTAATCGACTGTTGCTGTAGTAGTTTGGCCTTGTTTTCAAGCAGATCGCGTGTTTCCAGCAGTTTGTGATGCAATTGCTTTTGTCTGTCAGCGACGGCCATCGTCCAGTATATTTCGCGCTTATCGCCCAATCGCGCATTGACGCTGACCGGCATTTTATTGCCATCTGCCTGCTCAATATCGAGCATCACTTCAACACATTGCCCTTCATGCAGAATCAGTGGCATGACATAGGTATCCAGAATAATTCTGGAGGCTTTGCTGAAAATATCTGCCAATGGCTTGCCGACCGCAGCGCAGGCAATCCCAAGCTCATCATGCATGTATCGGTTGAGATAGGAAATAATACGCTGATTACCCTGGGTGTCATCAACTGAAATCATGCAACCGATGGGAAATAAATCCAGGGAATGTTTAAGCGAGTGACTCATAGCGGATCATTTTGCTGCAAAAAGTCACGTATCGCATCGGCCACCATGGCCGGATGACTCATGTGTGGACAATGACCTTCGGCTTCGAGAATTGTAGTTGTTGTTTGTGGCATCTGCGCTTGCATGTACTGAGTCACATCGAGTGATGCCAACGAATCCCAGCGGCTTTGTATCAGTAACGTTGGGTGCGTGTTTTTGGGTAACAACCAGCGATAATCAGAAAAAAAGGTGGCCCGTGCAAAGTTTTTGGCAATCACCGGATCAGTCGAACAAAAGCTGTCAGACAGTTCTGCAACCAACTCTTCGGGATTATTGTGGCCCATGACCAGCGGACTCAGATAATTGGCCCAGCCGATAAAATTGCTATCCATCAAGGTGATCAAATCTTCCAAATCTGCTTTTTCAAATCCCCCGGCGTAATCGGGCGGCTCATTCATAAAATATGGTGACGGACACACCATGATCAGGCTTTTAATTCGCTGCGGGATGGCGTGTGCTGCTATCAAAGAAATAATGCCGCTGACCGAGTGGCCAACAATTGAAATATTGTGAAGATCCAAAGCCTCACAAATTTCAATAATGTCCTCAGCATAGCCCTCAAGCGAGGCGTAACGATTGGCATCATAAGCGTTGATTCTGGAGCCTCCGGAACCGACATAATCAAACAACACCAACCGATAGTCATGCTCAAGCATAGGCGCCACAAAACGCCACATTTTTTGATCACAACCAAAACCATGCGCCATTAGTAGCGCCTGCGCACCCTTGCCGATAATTTGAATGTTATTGCGTTCGAAAATGTCTTGCTTGTTCATCGTTCTGTTGTATTGATCCGGATATTTTTACTGACCAAGTTTCCACAACTTTGGCAGATTCGGCCAGCTTTTCCGATGACTTGGCTTTTTGTGACTAAGCCCAGCGTGTTTCAGAAACAGTGCATGGGTCAAAGTAGATTTTACTCTCTGCTGTCTTCAATTTGTGCGCATGAAACTCAAGTTGGTTTGATAAAACCATTAAGAAACTTCATCATCGGGCTCAACAGAAATATCAAAGTGTAGGACCTCTTCACGCTGACCAAGCTTGTGATACAACGCAATGGCCGGTGCGTCTTCCACGCCGGTATCCGCCTGAACGAAAATGACATAAGCCCCTCGATCTGCGGCAATGCGTTTCAAGTTTTCGATCAACGCTGTGGCTATTCCCTTTCGCCGATGGGCAGATAACACCGCGAGGTCATATATATAGATCTCACTACGCGCCTGCTCAAACTTTTTCAGCTCGTATGCGGCAAGACCACCAATAACAGCCTCACCGTCGAGCGCCACCAGCGCTATAAAAGATTCACCGCTCAACAACTGTTTCAGATAGTCCGCACTTGGACGTTTTTCAGTGTAGCTGCTCATATCGTTGAACACCTCACCAAAACATCTCGACAAGGCTAGCATCAGCTTAATGTCATTTGCTGTCAGTTGACGGATTTCGACTGGCATAATTAATAGGGATCGAACTCCCACTCCTAATATTCCATGTGCAGCGCTCTGTTACGCATCGTTTTCCATACTTGGATCTTCCTTTTCCGAATACAACGATTGTCCTGGCGTAAAGTAGATGAACTTTGCTCCTTCCGGCGCGCCTGGTTTATGCCATATGCCACGAGGGACGACAAATGAGACCAGCTACGGCACCATGCGCCATCCGTTACATGCTGTTGTTTGGCTAAAACTTCCGAGCCTGATAGTGAATACCTGCCCCTTCTTCACAGTATTGCTTAAGACTTAACAAAAATATCGCCCAATTATAATTACAGAAACGGAAGAATTCGGTAACTTCACGCCAGTCTGTGTGCCGAAGGATGACCGCTGTCTTATCACCCCGACTATCGAGTTCGAAACTGATGTAGTGTCAATCCACTCGGGGTCTGAATCGACGCAGTGCCAGGTCATTTTGCTATCGCGTACCAGCTCCGTAACCTTCATCTTTGTCGGATGCTCGTCACCAAATCGAAATTCATTGACCGCATCAATTTGAGCAATGAACTGTAAATCTTGCGTCCACACCTCAGCCAATCCGTGCGCCGTGGTCAAGGCTTCGTACACAAATGACAGGGGCGCATTCACGTATTGAATATGTTCAATGTTTGCCATCAATTCAGACTCTCTTGTCTGTGGTCATCCAGACCAAGTGTACTGCTTTTTTTGCGTCGCTCTGGCTGCCGTTGTTTGGCTGAGGCTTAATTTTTTGAAGCAAACTGCTCGAAAACCTGTTGCCCCGTCATTTTATGGGTGTCGTTCTTCAGCTCGTAATAAGTGGGCTTCTCGTCAATGAATATTTCACTTGAAAGATTGAATTCTTGGTCTTGAAAAAGACCCGCAGGAAGAATGTACTCGTTACTGGGAAGCAGGTGATAAAAGAGATGGGTACCACAGCTTGGACAAAAACCGCGCTCAGCCCAGTCAGAGGATTGATACCGTGATGGCTCTTGACCATTAAAGCGAACGTCAGTACCACAATGAACGGCGAACATTGGGCCTCCCGCCCAGCGTCTGCACATTGAACAATGACAGAGCCCAACCTCATTGTGATCGGGGGCATCAACCTCAATGGAACCGCAAAGACACTTCGCTTTCATATCTCCTCCTTAATGTTTGAGCTACGCCTAACGGCCCACGGCAGCATAGAGAAATCTTTAGTCATTACTTCAATCTCACTAATTCGCAGAACACCCACAGTACCGACAAATTTGTAACACAGTGGATAAATCAAGTGCTGACCTCATGATTTATTCTACGCCGCCATTGAGTGCCTTGTGAGCAGATTCGGTCTGAAGACGCGCTAGCTAGGTTCGGCTGACTGCTCCGGGCTTCTTGGACTGCAATTTAAAAAACGCCGCGAGATTTGCTATGGTTAAAGCAAGCCAGACACTCAGTCTGCATTTATGTCACTAAGCACCAAGACGTTGCATTAGTGGGCCAGGGCGTTATTGATTCATCGAATCTCTTCAACGCTGTCATCAATCGCAAATGCCTGCCAAATGCACGTTTCCATCAGGTTCAACGCTGAGCCTGAACAAATCCGGTTAACACTTGAGGGAAGCTTGTTATGCATTCTTTGGCATTATTGCGACCAATTCAAGCCATTTTATGGGGCGTTGCGCTCCTGTTATTAGGTAATGGTCTAATCAACACTCTGTTGACACTTCGCGGTGTCAGTGAAGGGTTCTCCAGCGCCGTGCTCGGCCTTGTCATGTCGAGTTTTTTTGTCGGCTTTATTTGTGGAACATGGGTCAGTCCACGCCTGATAAAACGCATGGGCCACATTCGCACCTTCGCTTTTTGTGCCTCGCTCTGTGCTTCAGCAGCACTGCTGCATATTATTTTTATTGATGCGATTTCCTGGATGCTGCTGCGTTTTATCTACGGCCTTGCCTTTGTCACGCTGATGACAGTGATTGAGAGCTGGTTAAACAGTCAGTCAGCCCCACATGAACGTGGTCGTATTTTCGCCTTTTACATGGTGGTGAATCTGGGCGCACTGGCAGTCGCCCAACAAATGCTGCGACTGGATAGCCCGGAAAACTTCCTGCTGTTTGCTCTGGTGTCTATTTTGATCTGCTCGGCATTATTGCCTGTCGCAATGACTCGCCGCGCTCAACCCACCATTTCAGATCACCCAAAAAGCAGTCTAAAAGCATTAGTGCGCTTTGCACCATTAGCTGTAGCAGCTTCGGCGTTTTCAGGGCTTGCGATGGGGGCATTCTGGTCAATGACACCTATTTATGCCGCTGGTGTCGGCTTTGATACCGGCGGTATCGCCATGATCATGAGTGTCGCCATTTTAGGTGGTGCCGCCTTGCAAATACCTATCGGTCGAGTTTCTGATAAATATGACCGACCCGCCGTGCTGATTGGGGTATTAATACTGGCCGCGATTATCGCCGTGATAATTCCCATGGCACCCAGTGAAAACATTTTGTACGGGCTGTATTTTCTCTGGGGTGGTCTGGCGTTTGCCATTTACCCATTGGCGGTTGCCATGTTAATCGACCAATTACATCCAGATGAAATTGTCTCCGGCTCCTCAGATATGCTGGTATTGCATGGCATCGGCTGTGTCTTCGCACCGATGCTGGCAGGTGGCCTGATGACCTTGATTGGTGGTTATGCGCTGCAAATGTATATCGCCGTAGTGTTGGCCAGCTTAGCGGCATTTGCCATTTATCGTCGTCGACATGTCATCGATCTGGTGTCAGGTAATCCGGCCCATTTTGAACCCATGGTACAGACCAGTGATCAGGCACTGAATATGATGTTTGATCAAAGCCAACCAGACCTGTTTGATGACCCGGATTTTTATGGCGAAGACGAGCGTGAACGTATTATCAAGGCGTTTGAGAAAAGTGCCAGCAGCGACAAGTAAGCAGCCTTTGCCATCAACGACACATACTGCTTCGCTCAAGACTCTGTCGCATAACTGATTAAATATTAGCTATTTACAGCCTGAATCATCAGTGCTAAATCTATTCAACATCTGCATATCAACTAAAAGGGGGATGATGGGATGTAAATGACAAGCATCCTCTAATATTTAATATCACAACTCTTGCAGGGATTGGTCAGTGGCGATCCCCTTGATGTATTCATTCAGGACTTTATTTCTTAAAAGGATTTTTATGATTAAGTACGCGGCTTCAGCGGCAGTAATTGCAATTGCTACAACATATATTCTTATTGCTAGTTTTTCTTATGCTATTTATCTTTTTCCATATGGTTTTACCATAGTCATTGCCAGCTCTATTATCCCTGCAATTGCTGTTAGCGTAGCATGGTGGAAGTTCCGAAAACGTAGACCCTCATATCGTGAAAAAATAATCATAGTCTTGGTTTATTGGTTTATTTTGATATTTTTCTTCTTAATGCCCATCCATGTGCTACCAACACTATCAAGCTTAGCTAGCATTATGTTAAACACGATCATTTATCCCATCTTTTTGCTAATCTTTTTTGGTATAAGTGACAGGTTTGATGGCAACTTCCAAAGAGCGATGACTTTCTTCTTTGTAACAGGTTCATTTCTATTCATTGCCGTGACTTTATATAACGGCCATCTAAAAATCACTGAGATTCTTAGTGTTGGATAGCCGACAACGGAATTTTTACAACATCATTTTGGTGAGCGGCGTTTCCCTAATGCTCTGATAAGTTATGACCTGTAAAATGCGGCAAAAACTGGTTATTTATCTCCAGCTTTTTTGGAAATTCCAGCTAATGAGTTGAGCATGCTTCTCGCACCACTCGAACAAGAATCGCTCACACTCTTGTCTCAAAATCTTATCGTTGAGCCTGGGATCGTCGCTCACTAAATAGAATCTAAAGCCAGTAACACCCAATTCCTTAGCGGCCATACAGATCGGGCTGGTACGTCTCAACTGCTCGGGCTTTTCAGTGCCATTATGCATTCCTTCGAACCACCTGATATCGTGTCTGATTTTACCCCTGACGCTTCGCCCCGTCTCACCAACTCTTACCCCATGCCTGCCCCAGCAAATTTCTGCGTAAAGTCCGGGTTTCGTGGGTAATGACTCGACAGGCACTGAATTGTCCTCAGTCCATCCAACAAAAAGATTGATTCCTTTGTAAGTAATAAAGTCCATGAGTCGTTCTAACGACCTCGCTCATCTGTTTGGTTTACTGGTTATAGCGTTAATTGATTATTAACTCTCATAAAGACGGCGGCATGCATGACGAGTATTTGGATACTGCCAACAAGATGTCACGCTGCAGTGGTTGGATATGTTTCGTTTTCTGGCAATTCGAGCTGCCTCTCACCTGTAAGCCTCAAGCGCCGACTTTGCGATGCGTAATTCCATTTACTCGATACTCAACATTCTCCTAGCGTCCTCTAACGATACGGTGTTACCCTCACGGACATTCATCAACCCTTGCGCCACGGCTTTTACAAACCGCAACTCCTCTGCGGTTTTTTCATAATCATCGAGCCCCTGAACAACAGCTACGGAGCGGCCACGACTGGTTGACAGTACAGGGCGATGCGTATCCTGCGCTCGATCAACAATTTTTCCCGGATCGTTCTTCAGCTCTGAAAGTGGAATGACATGCCCAGAAAATTTCACATGCATCGTGGTTACCCGGTCAATGATTTTCTGCCATTAGCCGCAGATGTTAACAGCTACATTCCAGAAACATAGTGTCCGCGAGAGTGCGCGAGGCATCAGCGCCGCTTTTGAGGCGATTGTTATAAATCAAGTTGGCTGGCCCCTTGATTCTTCTGCACTTGGCTATGTGTTTATAGCACCACCCTAGTTCGACAAATTGAGCTGCCAAGACACACCGTATCTATCATTCAGCCAACCAAACATTTGGCTAAAACCATAGTTATCTAAAGGCATTAGCTCTGAGCCATTTTCGGCGAGGCTCCGAAATACCTTCTTGATTTCACTCATTGATTCACACTCAACGTGCAATGACATGGAGGGTGTAAAGGTAAATTGGTGGTCAAGATGACTGTCCAGAGCCATGAACTCGGTACCGTTTATCATAAATTTAATCATCTTGGCAGAGCCTTCTGGCTCATGCTCGCCAGCTTCGTAGCGCTGAATATCAATGATCTCTGAACCAGGAAATAGAGAGGTATAGAATTTGATTGCTTCCTCGGCTTTCCCAGCTTGTTTCCCGACAAACATGAGCGAGGCCTTAATGGATTTCATCTGTTGCTCCGTTCTGATTTGTAAACATAACGCCTAGCTCACCGGAAAATTGGTAGCGCAGCGAGCGGTTCAAAATCAAACACTCTGACCCTATTGATTATGATCGGCTCCATTCAGCACCCTCTAACGCCTCAAACACCGGAATGGTGAAGTTGGCGGCTTTTTTGGAACAAAAAAGATGACAGCTTTACCATGTCCGAGTGCTTTGGCTTGTTACATTTATCATTTCTTAGGGGCCGAATCCCAGTCATCGATTAGACCAATTGGAAGCCCATTGATACCGTTAGATCTATAGTGGGCTATTTCAAAACCTTTGTTTTCGTACGCAACATCCCGAGGCATGTCATTATCTACCAGTATAATCTGACAGAGCTTACCTTTATCATCGAACTCTTCAGCAACAGCTACTAATGCATTGAATAGATTTCTGTATTTCTCTGGATCTGCCACACCATCAACATCAATTTCGCTGTCAATTTGACTGTCATCGGAATATTCAGGGGTTTTCCCCAGAAATTTTCCTACGGTGTCGATCATTAATAATCCTGGAATATTAGTATCTTTACGAAGCTTCTGCAGTAAGATGGATGCCAAGTATCCGATAGAAACAATTGTTCTAAGTCCGCCTGAGTTGATTTTTCTGTATTCAATATTTCTGACTTTTGGGAAAAATGTTTTTTCGTCTATTCCTACGCCGTAATGGTTCTTAATCTTTACTTGCTGAATAAATTTGTTGATATCAGCTCCTAGATCCTTCAAAACATTATCAAGTGACGGGGCGTCCTTTTTGAGTTCATCCAGTTTAATTTTTAGTTTCTCGATTGTTCCTTCTAGGCGGCCTATTTGGTCAGCAAATGCGGCCTGCTTGTTCCTTACTCGCAGGGAGTGAACTGCCTTTTCTCGACGTTCGTCAAGTTGCGCTAATTCTTTGACAATTGCGTCTCTCTCGGCTAGATATGGTGAAATAGAATTTGAAAGCTCTTCGTCCATTATTTCTCTGGCTTTATTTTTCTCCAGATAGAGCTCTGCTAGGAGGGAGTTGGCGGAATTTAAATCTGATCTGTTATCAGATATCAACTGTTTGAGATCTTTTGACCTCCTTTTGATCGATGTCAGCTCGCTTTTTAAGCGTGTGTCACTTGGGATGTCAAATTTATCGGATATGTCACCAATTTCGATAATGGTTTCGCAGATAGGGCAGCTTGTCTTCTCCTGAATATCTCCGCCTATAAACTCTTTGGCTGATAGGCTGGATTCAATTCTATCAATGTCATTTTGGTAATCGTTGAGGAGTCGGCTAAACCTTTCGATGCTTCGTAAAGATTTGCTCTTTGCTTCTTCTTGCTGCGCTATGTTCAAATTGATTGTGTTTAAGGCATCTTTGAGACCTTCATATAGTTCATTGTCGCTCGTCATTCGCTTGTTTAAATCTGAAAGCCGAGAGTTAACTTCAATTTTTATGTTGTCTATGTTGCTTATTTCTTCGTCTAAATCTTCAGTACTTTTAAATTCAGTCTGAGCCAAAAAATTACTTATAGCGGAGTACTGATTTGAAAGCTGTGTCTTCTCTTGTGTTTTACTTGCAATATCTACTTCTATCTCTGATATTCCAGTGTCGAGAACATTAAATATGTATTTAAAGACTTCCCTGTTTTTTGTTTCAAGTACATGGTTCCCAATGTTTAGCATGTGAGCGCTGCCAACATCGTCTTGATCCAAGTAAATAAATTTGAACAAGTCTAGGAAACTAAGCCTGGCTGTTTCTGATGAATCTTTTGTTGGGGCCTGCTTTAGTCGAACAGCGGGAAGTTCTAACGCCTCAAGAATAAATTCGGAAAGACTCTTATTTTGATCGTCTCCTTTGGTAATGCTGGATTTGTACTTTTCGGGAAAGGAGTTTGATATTTCAGAGTACTTACAAGAATATACGTCAATATCTCTGGCGGGATTGAAAATATCTCTGCTGATGCAGTAGGGTTTTCCATTTACGGTTATTTCAAGGACTGCATACTTTACCGATGAAGAAATTTCTTCGTCTATTTTGATTTGCTTCCCGCCAAGAAGATAGTAAACAAGCCTGAGTATGCTTGACTTTCCTGTATCGGCATCACCATAAATTATGTTTATTCCGGGACGAAATTTAACTCGATAATCTTTTCGATGCCCGTGAAGTATTAAATTTTTTAAAAGTAAACCTTGAGAGAGATCCATTATATACCCTGTTTTAATACTGTGTTTATATACCCATTAAGTTTGCTAGGGCTCTGCGATTGAAGTGATGAAAGTTGTTCGATAAACAGTTTGACTTTTCGGAAGTAGCCACTCTCTAACTTGCTTGCAATAGATCTTCCGGCATCTGTCAGGTCAAACAAGAAGCCTTCTGAGTTGGAATACTCAGACGACAAGTATTTCTTAGATGAAAGTATTTTGATCATGGTCAAAAGTCGATCTCGATCAAAAAGCTCGTCGACATTTACAGAAAGTGTTTCCACCGTGTAATAGTCGACATCATCAATGGCGATTTGACGCTTGTTTGCCAACATTAGAACTTTATTCAAGAAGGCTGGCTTAGTGACGAGGAAGTAGAACGACTGTATCTTGTCAATAGTTAGTACTTTCTTGTTTCTGGAGGTTTGTGCAAGGCTCCCGAGTATCAAGAGAAGTATGCCTAAGTTATAGTGCAGCTCGCGTTCTGGCTGGATATATGGAAGTTTATTCACTTTTACCCTCCGCCAAGAGGTGTCTCAGTGAATCTATTGTCCCGTCTTTTATCCACCAAATATTTTCATCTTTTGAATTAGCGAGTTGGTGGAGCATTCCCTGCTTGTGGATGGCGTTTATAAACAGAATAAACGTGTCTAAAAATTTCTTATCTTGTTTGATGATTGTTTCATGTACATCCGCTAACAGTAATCCAGAATTTGGGATGCCATCATGAATATACTTTGTGTAGCTGTTCTGATAGACCTTGCGTATTTTTGCATATAATTCAGCTAGCCGCTTTTTATCCGAAGAGCTACTAAATATTTTCCTTATATACTCTGCATTCAAAAATGCCTCCTTGGCCTCTCTTATTGTTGTTTTGTGTATATCAGCAGAGATTAATTTTAAGACAAACAGTTCATCGTCAAAGTCCGTTTCATCTTCAAGCTGTTTGAGTTCGAACGTTGATATGCCGGGATCATTCTTTTCAAAATCTAAGATTATTTGTTTGACAGCCATGACTATCGTGCTGTCGGGGTTCTCAGGTTTCGTAATGCTGGTGTGATCTTCATCTACTGATATTGCATCAGATTTTTCTTTATCTATCGGGACGGCACTTGTTTTTTTGACAACCGAATCATGCACACCGTAAAAATACTTTGTTGCTGGCCTTAAGCTGGTTTTTAGCCATTCATCATTTATCTTGTGAATAAAATCATTGAGTGGTGAAAGTCCCTCTATCTGAAGGTTGTCACTTATCAACTTTCCGAAAGTTGCCGCTTCTGCTCCTTGGTGGGGGACAGCCAAAGAAATAAAAAGCTTAATCTTTGATGGTGTCTTCTCTTCAATATCTTTTGTAATAGCACTTTTGGTTACCAATCCACCCATACTATGAGCAACAACGATAATATTGTCGTATGTTTGTAGTTTGAATCGGATTTCAGTTCTAAGTAAGTTTCCGATTTCCTCAATGCTTATATTGTTGGCTAGTTTTCCGTGTGAAGTTCCGAACATACGCTTAACAAGCGTAGAAACCTTACCCGCCTTGGCGAAAAGGTTTAGTAACTTGGTAAAGTATGAAAAGTGGGCTATGTCATAATTTTCTGATATTTCTAAATCATCGGAAAATAACTCAGGGAAGGAGCGTGCCTCTCCATTCTGCCAGGTTGCCTCTCCTCCGCAAAATCCATGAACAAATAGGATTAGGTTCTTTTTATTTTGCTGAGAAATGAATTCAATCATTTGGCTTTCCCTTTATATGAACCACTAACATCTTTTCCCCTTACTCCCTGCCTAAACCTGCAGTGAAATGTAACAGTCTGTTAATGAGGTCTGCGACCTCATAATAATTATTAACGTGAATGGATCATAATTATTTTTCATAAATAATCACCTTCACAACCTGCTGATTATAAATATAATTTTCACGCATCAAGATTATCTTGCTGAAAAATTGTGAATCATTCACGATTAATTTCTTTTGCTCTTCACCAGCCCCTACTAAAGCACTGACGATGAAAAACACCTTAAACCTGTGGTGGTGAATCGGCAAGTTGTTCCTTTGCATTGTTTTTCCGTGTGTCAGCGGCTAAATTTGTCTTGTGTTTCACTAATCGCAAGGAGCGATGATGGCTATCAGGGATTGGCCGGCCAGTGAGCGGCCGCGTGAGAAGTTATTGCAGTTGGGGCCGCAGGCTTTGTCGGATGCCGAGTTGTTGGCAATTTTTCTTCGCACCGGTGTCACTGGAATGTCGGCGGTGGATTTGGCCCGACGTTTGTTATCCGAATTTGGCAGTTTGCGTGCTTTGCTGGAAGCGGATGTAAACAGCTTTTGCCAGCATCATGGATTGGGCACGGCCAAGTTTGTGCAGTTGCAGGCGGTGCTGGAAATGGGCCGTCGGCATTTGGAGTCGACCTTGATGCGTGGTGATGCCTTTACCGATGCCGCCAGCACCCGACAGTATCTGCAACGCCAATTACGGCATCATCCCCATGAGGTATTTGCCTGTTTATTTCTCGATAACCGGCACCGGATGATCAGCTTTGAGCCGATGTTTCGCGGCACCATTGATGGTGCCAGCGTGTATCCGCGTGAGGTGGTCAAGCTGGCTTTGAAACTCAATGCAGCGGCGGTGATTTTTGCCCATAACCACCCTTCTGGCGTGGCTGAACCGAGTCAGGCGGATATTCAGATCACTCAGCGGTTACGCAGTGCCCTGGAGCTGGTCGATATTCGGGTGTTGGATCATATTATCGTCGGTGACCAGCACAGCCACTCCCTGGCTGAGCATGGTCAGTTGTGATCCAGCGCTGCTCAGTCGGCATCAAATGGTTTTTTGGGCAAGTATTTATGGCCTGTGATCATCGCGGAAGTCAGTCCGGTGCGTTCGCGCTTTTCGGCCACTACGACAGCAGCAATGTGTACCACGATTGACAGCATCAACAGGTAAAACAAGTAGGTGTGCAGGCTACGGTACGGTGTGCGAAATTCACGCATTTCGTCCCAACCTTGCTGGCTAATGCCGGTGCTGCGATCGCCGGGTTTGATCAATGCCATGGATTCCGGGCTTTCGGCAATCCAGGTTTTCATCTGGTTGCCGAATGGCGGCATAAACAAGTCAGTACTTCCAAGTACCAGCCCGGTACCGCCTTGCCCCAGCATTAAAATCAGCATTGCCATGACACTCCAGCGTCCCAGCGGATTATGCCCAAGGAAATAAACTTGTTCGCCGGATTTTTTGGCTTCGAGATAGGCCTTCCACTGCGCTTTATAGGCTTTGCCAAATGGCAAAATCGCCAGCCAGCGCGCATAACGATTGCCAACAAATGCCCAGAGCAAACGAATCAGCAGGTTAATGACAAAAACATAGCCTACCCAGATATGGAAAGCTTTGAGCAAAACTTTGTGTTCACGGGAAATACCCAGCTCCGAACTGAACATCATCACTATTCCTGACGCAATCATCGCCAATAAGCTGATAACGGCTATCCAGTGAAATAAACGAACGGGCAAGTCCCACACTTTGTAGGCAACGAAGGTCTGCTGCTGAGGGTTTGATGCTGTCATGAGGCTTCCTTAACAATCGTGAACAACCCAAATGGTGACTGGTTTTTAAGCTGATTGTTTATCAGTCTCGAACAAAAAGGAAAAATTCCCAATATCAATACCGCTTATTTCCCAGGCTCAAACCTGACAATATTCGCCGGTCCAATGCCGGAAATAAGGATTGATTCGCTCGTGCAGTTCCAGATGTGATTGCCACCAACGCTTGAGAAACAGCAATACCTCCTGTGGCTGCTCATCACGAATGGCATGCTGGCATATCAGGTCGAATTCTTGCAGAGAATCCAGCGCGAGTTTTTTGTACTCTTCACTAAGCGGCGATTCGACAGCCAACAAAATGCCGCCTTCCGTTTTAAAGTGAAAATCCAGAAACCGGCGTAACAGATCGATGGTTGGTCCCAGAGAATCCAGCGCGGTGCCCTGCTGAATGAAGAAGTGCAAGGAATTGATAATCGACACAATGCCTCGATGCTGCTCATCAAGGATCGGCTGATCGTGTTTGTAGTCTGAATTCCAGACCAGGTAAAGCGGGGGTGAGACGATTTCCATGTTCGACTCCTGCTTGTCAGTTAAACCGCTATAGGCGCCTTAATATGTGGCTGCGCCTGATAATCGACAATCTCGAAATCATCAAATTGATAATCAAAAATCGACTCTGGTTTACGTTTAATCAGTAATTTTGGCAACGGGCCGGGCGTGCGGGTCAACTGCTCTTTCACCTGCTCAAAATGATTACTGTAAATATGCGCGTCACCAATACTGAGCACGATTTCACCGACACCTAAATCACATTGCTGGGCCAGCATGTGCGTTAAAAACGCCAGCGATGCGGTATTGTAGGGGTTGCCCAAAAACAGATCATTGGAACGAATGTATAAAGATGCACTGAGCTTGCCGTTAGCCACGTAGAACTGATACAGCACATGACACGGGGGCAAGGCCATTTTGCCTTGTGCGGCGTTTTCCCAGGGTTTTTTACGCTCATCTGGCAACAAGGCAACATTCCAGCCGTTGATGATATGGCGACGACTGTCCGGGTTGTTTTTTAAGCCTTCGACCAAGGCGGCGATCTGATCAAATTCTTGACCATCTTCACCTTTCCAGCGACGCCACTGTGCGCCATAAACCGGACCAAGCTCACCGGATTCTGTGGCCCACTCATCCCAAATCGATACGCCGTTTTCTTTCAGGTAGCGAATATTGGTATCGCCGGTCAAAAACCAGAGTAATTCATGCAAAATGCTGCGAATGTGCAGCTTTTTGGTGGTTAATAACGGGAAACCTTCCGCCAGATCGTAACGTAATTGTCGGCCAAAAACGGAGCGTGTGCCGGTGCCTGTGCGGTCTTGTTTATCGACCCCGTTGTCCATGACATCTTTGAGTAAATCGAGATAAGCGCGCATCGCGGGTTCCTGCTGATTTCAATGCTGGCACTTTACCATATCACCGGCATAATTCCGTGAAGCTGCTGCTTATTTTGTCAGGTCGTATTTCTGCATGCGATACAGCAAGGTATCGCGGCTGATGCCCAATAAACGCGCTGCTTTGGAACGATTGCCTGCGGCCATTTCCAGCGCCTGTTCAATCAAGTCCAGCTCGACTTCGGCCAGATCAATGCCCGAGGCAGGTAATTTGAATTCATGTTTTTTCTTGGCGTAATCCGGCTGCATATCAACCGGCAAATCGGCAGGCATTAACTGAATGCCCGGCTGCAAAATTGCGTATCGCTGACACAGGTTCATCAGCTCGCGTACATTACCCGGCCAGTCATATTGTTGCAGACAGTTCAACGCAGCCGTTGATACACGCACCACGGCATTTTTACCGGAGAATGCCTTGAGGTAATGTCGCAGCAGAATTTCGATATCTTCTGTCCGTTCGCGTAGTGGTGGCAGACTGACCAGCAAGACCTGCAAGCGGTAATAGAGATCCGCCCGGAACCGGCCTGCCTTGACCTCTTCCGGCAAATTGGCACTACTGGCAGCAATGATTCGAACATTTACCGTATGCAGGCGATGGCTGCCTTGCAACTGACATTCCCCTGCCTCCAGAAATCTCAGCACTTTTGCCTGAATGGATGGCGGCAAGGCATCCACTTCATCCAGAAACACGGTTGCCCCTTCGGCTGCCAGCAATCGCCCTGCCTGTACAACTTCACCATCGGCATCACAGGCACCAAACAAATCAACTTCGGCATCATGAATGGGCAAGGCAGCACAATTGATCGTTATCAAAGGCTGGTCACGTCGATGACTATGGGCATGAATCGCCTGCGCCACCAATTCCTTGCCGGTGCCGGTTTCGCCCTCAATCAATACACTGGCATCGCTGAGCGCAATCATCGGAATGGTGCGAATCAGATGCGCAATTTGAGGTGATTGTCCGAGTATCTCAGTCATGGGCACAGGCATCAGTGATGATGGTGGTGGTGATTTTCATGATCGCCATTGTCAGGCTCCACTGCGTTGGATGACTCAGTGGTCACCTCATTCGTCTCATGATGATGATACTCATGTGAGTGCTGATGCGGCCAGAACAGCATCAACAACGCCATCAACACAATCGAAAGCCCAGCAATACGCCGAAATAAGGGTTTGCGAGCAAAGCCAGACAACACCCCGGCAAACATGCCAACACCAAACACAGCCGGCATGGTGCCAAGCCCGAATGCCAGCATCACGCTGGCAGCATACAAAGGATCACCGGTCGTCGCGGCGACAACCAATCCGGCATACACCAAACCACAAGGCAGCCAGCCCCACACCGCGCCCAGAAAAAAAGCCTGTTTCAATGAGCGAACAGGCAGCAGTTTTTGCCCAATCGGTTGCAGCAAACGCCATACCGGCGTGCCGATGCGTTCGATATGCGCAAACCGGGGAAACCAGCCTGCCAGATACAACCCCATTGCAATCATGAACAGACCGCCCAGGTATTGCAGCACCACCAGCCCATTAATTTCTGCCAGCGGTGAAGCCAGCAAGCCAACAATAAGGCCAGCCAGTGTGTAACTGAGAATCCTGCCGACATTGTAGTTAAAGACAAACGGCAGCATTTTTGCGGGACGCTCGCGAATCTCAGTTGGCAGCGTCAAACTGAGGGCGCCGATAATCGAGCCACACATCGCGACACAATGCGAGGCGCTAAACAGGCCGAGCAGAAATGCGGTGACTATTGATGTAGTGAGAGCGTCCATGGTTAATCCGAAAAATTCACTGCCAGCACTTTACCACTCTACCTTAACGACAAACAGGTGATTTGCCACGCTGACTACCGCAAAAGACCTATTTAGCTTGTGGATTTTAAGCGTAATCTTGAATTATGGGTTGGTAACAATCGAATCAAGCACGATGTTAACCGACCTGGTAACCGATAAGAGGACAACATAGTATGAAAAAACTGATGATTGCACCGATGCTTTTACTGATGGTGGGATTTTCACCCAGCACCATTGCTGAAGAGGCGCCCTATACTGTGACCAATGGCAATGAGGTTGATGAGCAGACTTTTAATGGTTTTCGCTTACATCGTAACTTCTGTGCACGCTGCCACGGCACTTTCAGTGAAGGTATGGTGGGACCCAATCTGGCTGAAAGCCTGAACCGCATCACCAAAGACGAATTTGTCGAAACAGTCACCAATGGCAAAATGGGCCAAATCGGCATGATGCCAGCTTGGAGTCATGTGCCTCAGGTCATGGAAGGAATGGATGAAATTTATGCCTACCTGAGAGCACGGGCTGACGGTGCGCTGGGTGAAGTCAGACCTGTACGAGCCAAGTAAGGCGGTGATGCCCCCTGAGTGTGTGACTCGGGGGGCGTTTTTAATACTCACAATAAAATTGCGGCATTTGCCACACCCTTAGTGTAAATCACACAAAAATCAATATTACCTTTTTCTTAAACTCCTCTTAAAACAACGAGGAGTCATCATGTTCAAAATGAAGTACATCGCGCTGTCGGTGCTAACCGCGAGTCTTGTTCCCACGGCTTATGCCGATCACTACGAACTGTCGGTCATTGAAGTAGCAGGCAGTAGTGCAGAGACCAATCCTTATCCCTTGCCTGAATATCCAGTGAGTAGTGCTGATTCGGCAGATCTGGTCAAACGCCTGCCGGGCACCCACATCAACCGTAATGGGCCACTGACGCCGATTGTGCAATATCGTGGTCTGTTCAGTGACCGGGTCAACGTGATGCTGGATGGTGTTCGAGTCAGTCAGGCCGGACCCAACAGCATGGATGCCTCACTCAGCTATCTGCCTGCCAGTCGTGTCGGAGATATCCAGTTATATCGCGGCATTGCGCCAATCAGCAGCGGCATTGAAACCATCGGCGGCACCCTGGTTGCCAATTCCCGCCAAGCAGAATTTGGCAGCAGCCGCGAAGTTGAATTCCACGGTCAGGCACATGCCGGATATGCCAGCAATCCGCGCAGTCATCAAACCGCTGTGACCGCCAGCATCAGCAATGAAAACAATCGTGCCTATATCGCTGCCAGCCGTGACAAAGGACGTGATGCCCGCTTTGATGGTGGCCGGATTTTACCCAGCCAGCATAATCGTGACACTTTGGGTCTTGGTTATGGTTTCAAGTTTGGTGAAGCCAGCGAAGCAGGGTTTGATGTCCAGCATATCAACACCACCAATACCGGCACGGCTGCCCTGCCGATGGATATTCAGTATGTGCGCGGCGAAAACTATCGTGCCAACCTGAAAACGGAATTGAGCAATGGCGACCAGCTCAGTTTCAGACTGCATTATCAGGATGTAGATCACTTGATGGATAACTTCAGTCTGCGTCAGGCACCGGCCGATGCGATGCGCTGGCGTGAAACCTTTACCGATGTGTTGGCCAGAGGCATGCAAATCCGTTATCAGATGCAAAACTGGCAGTTGGGTTTTGATATGGATCAAAGCCGTTACAACACCACCATTTTCAACCCGAACAACGCGATGTTTTTTGTTGAAAACTTCAATAACGTGCGTCGGGATCGTTACAGTGTCTTTGCCGAATGGGATGGTGAACTGAGCGAGGTCTGGTCACTGCAAAGCGGTGTTCGCTACAGCCATGTGGTCAGCAATGCCGATGCCGTTGATAGTAATGGCCCGATGGGGGCGGTGGTGGCACTGCGTGATCGCTTTAACCAAGCCAGCCGACGTAAGTCTGATGACCTGCTGGATATAGCCGCGGTATTTACCCGCGAACTGCGTTCTGATCTGGATCTGGAGCTGGGCATCGCCCGCAAGCAACGTGCCCCCAGCTATCAGGAACGTTATTTGTGGGCACCGTTTGAATCCACCGCCGGGCTTGCTGATGGCAATACCTATCTTGGCAATGTCAATCTGAAACCGGAAACCGCCTATCAGTTCGAACTGGGGTTGAACTGGCATCCACGGCAGATTCAGATTTCGCCAAGACTGTTCTATCACCACATCAATAACTACATCCAAGGCACGCCAACAACCGATGCCACCGCCATCATGGCTAATAATATGATGAGTATGTCTGGTCGCGACCCGCTGCAATTCAGCAATGTCGATGCCAAACTCTACGGGCTGGATACCAACTGGTTTGCAGCCCTAACCGACCACTGGCAGCTGGAAGGCACAGTCAGTTATGTGCGCGGTAAACGCCGTGACACTGGCGATAATCTGTATCGAATTGCACCGCTAACTGCTCGCACCATGCTCAGTTATGTCGAGCCAAGCTGGCAGCTGGGTGTTGAAGTTGAAACCATCGCAGCTCAACGGAAGGTGTCCAGCACCAATCTGGAACAAAAAACCAGCGGTTATGCCTTGTTCCTRACCTGKCYGCTACCAGCCGGTCAAGGATCTGACCGTTACAGCGGGCATCAACAATCTGTT
>NZ_APHR01000011.1 GCF_000349205.1 Methylophaga lonarensis MPL
AACCAAAGAGCGTTGTCAGGTCATCGCGGCAGTGCGCGGCATTTGTTTCCGGTGCGGTCAAGGATGCGTTCAGCTTGTGGCTGAATCACCATATTGAAGATGGTGAGAAGATCGCTGAGTTGGTGATCAGCAATGCTCAATCTCGTCTCAAACAAGCCAAAAAAGTAGTACGCAAACGTGTTCAGTCAGGTCCTGCCTTGCCCGGAAAACTGGCGGACTGCACCTCGCAGGATCCCAGCCGAACAGAATTGTTTTTGGTAGAAGGGGATTCGGCTGGCGGTAGCGCCAAGCAAGGCCGTGATCGGGAGTTTCAGGCGATCATGCCGCTGCGAGGCAAGATTCTTAACACTTGGGAAGTAGAACCTGGACAAGTCCTGGCTTCACAAGAGGTGCATGACATTGCCGTGGCAGTCGGGGTAGATCCCGGCTCGGATGATTTGAGTGGTTTGCGGTACGGCAAAATTTGCATACTTGCTGATGCCGACTCGGACGGTGCTCACATTGCTACTCTGCTGTGCGCCTTGTTTGTTCGACACTTTCGTCCACTGGTGGATGCGGGGCATATCTGCGTTGCCATGCCACCGCTGTATCGAATCGACGTCGGCAAACAGGTGTTTTATGCGCTGGATGATGAAGAGCGCCGGATCATTCTGGAACGAATTGAGCGAGAAAATATTCGAGGTAAAGTCAGCACGCAGCGCTTCAAGGGCCTCGGCGAAATGAACCCGCTGCAACTCAGAGAAACCACTATGGCGCCAGATACCCGGCGTCTGATTCGTCTAACCATGAATGCCGAAGACGACACATTTACCTCACTCGATAAATTACTGGCCAAAAAACGTGCTGCAGACCGCAAAACCTGGCTGGAACAACATGGCGATCTTGCCACTGTCTGAACCTGATAAGAGAGTCACATGACCCTAGTCGACGATTTGGAACAGCTACCGGTTCGGGATTTCACCGAGAAGGCCTACCTTGATTACGCAATGTACGTCATTCTTGACCGTGCCTTGCCACACATTGGCGACGGGCTGAAGCCGGTTCAGCGACGTATTGTCTATGCGATGTCGGAGCTGGGCCTGAGCGCTGTCTCCAAACATAAAAAATCTGCCCGTACAGTCGGTGACGTACTGGGTAAATATCACCCGCATGGCGATTCTGCCTGTTATGAAGCAATGGTGTTGATGGCCCAGCCGTTTTCCTATCGCTATCCGTTGGTTGACGGGCAAGGCAACTGGGGTTCGATGGATGATCCCAAATCCTTTGCTGCAATGCGTTACACCGAAGCCAGACTGGCCGCCTACGCTCAGACATTGTTGAGTGAACTGGGGCAGGGCACGGTTGAGTGGGTGCCCAATTTTGATGGCACCATGGACGAGCCGGAGTTACTGCCAGCCAGACTTCCCAATGTGTTGCTGAATGGTGCTACCGGTATTGCTGTGGGTATGGCGACCGACATTCCACCGCATAATCTGCGTGAAGTTATCAATGCGTGTCTGCTGCTGCTTAAATCGCCTAAAACCACGCTTGATGATTTATTGGCCGAAGTGAAAGGACCGGATTTTCCGACCGGTGGTGAAATTGTCTCATCGACCGAAGATATCAAGAAGCTGTATCAAACCGGTCATGGTTCTATTCGACAACGCGCCTGCTATCAGGTCGAAGATCATGAAATCATCATTCATGCCTTGCCCTATCAAACCTCCGGTGCCAAGGTGCTGGAACAGATCGCTGCGCAGATGCAAAACAAAAAACTGCCGATGGTCGCCGATTTGCGTGATGAGTCAGATCATGAACATGCGGTGCGTCTGGTGGTGGTGCCGCGATCCAATCGGGTGGATATCGACAGTCTGATGTCGCATCTGTTTGCGACGACCGATCTGGAACGCAGCTATCGCGTCAACATGAACATGATCGGTCTGGATGGTCGGCCGCAGGTTAAAAATCTGCTCGAAATGCTGCAAGAGTGGCTGCAATTCAGAACCGAAACCGTACGCCGCCGCCTGCAATACCGGCTCGATAAAGTGCTGGATCGCATGCATGTGCTCGAAGGCTTGTTGATTGCATATCTGAATATCGATGAAGTCATCGCCATTATTCGCCATGAAGATGAACCCAAAGCGGAGTTGATGGCAAGATTCAATCTCTCGGATCGTCAGGCTGAAGCCATACTCGAATTGCGTTTGCGGCACTTAGCCAAGCTGGAAGAAATGAAAATCCAGGGTGAAATGGACGAGCTGAGCAAGGAACGCAAATCACTGGAATTGTTGCTCGGTTCAGAAACTCGTCTGAAAACCCTGATTCGCAAGGAATTAACCGCCGATGCCGAAAAATTTGGCGATGATCGACGCTCGCTGATCAAACCACAGCAAGCTGCCAAAGCACTCAGTGAAACAGAATTATTGCCTACAGAAGCCATCACCGTCGTGCTCTCTGAGAGTGGTTGGGTGCGGGCAGCAAAAGGCCATGATGTTGATCCTGGGGCATTGAATTTCCGCACCGGTGATCGTTATCTGACCTCGGTGAAGGCCAGAAGCAATCAGCAGATTATTTTCCTCGATGCCAGTGGTCGCAGTTATTCACTGCCGGCACACACCTTGCCGTCTGCACGCGGTCAGGGTGAACCACTCAGTGGCCGGTTGCAGTCGCCGCCAGAAATGCGTTTTGTCGCGGTGCTGACTGCCGAGCTGGATAAAAAAGTACTGCTCAGCAATAACGCCGGTTATGGTTTCGTAACACCAATGGACAATCTGCTGGCGAAAAACAAGGCCGGTAAAGCCGTGTTTAACCTGCCAGACGGTGCACAAATGTTGCCGCCGATGATTATCGAAGACAACAGCGAGGATCAGCTTGCCGTCGCTTCTGGTGATGGTCGGTTGCTGGTGTTTGCCATGAGCGAGGTGCCGGAACTGAACAAGGGCAAAGGTGTTCGGTTGATCAACATTCCTCAGGCAAGATTCAGTGCTGGCCAGGAGTGGTTGCAGTCGCTGGTGCGTGTGCCGGTGGACAAGGGTTTGACCCTGCATGCCGGTCGTCGTCACCTGACCCTTAAACCTGCCGAATTGGCGCATTATGCCGGTGAGCGTGGTAAACGCGGTCACAAGCTTCCAAGAGGTCTGCAAAAAGTCAGTGAGCTTGAAGTAGCCGAGTAAAATGCTTGGGTATTTGCTATCCTGTAGGACTTTATCGAAACCCGATCAAAGTCATGCAGGATAGTCCGTCAGATCATTTCAATGCCTCCCCGGTCCTGTTGAAGCGCCCCAGCCAATCACGCTGGAGCAGTTTCACATGGCAACTGCTGGGTATTCAGCCTGCTATTGCCAATGAAGTAATTGAAAAAGCTCGACAAGATGGCGAATTGTTGTCACTGCCAGCGATGCGTATCCAGCTCTATCCGCAATTTTGCGAAGCCTACCATGTCAATCTCACCTCAAATCAACCAGGCGTCTATCTGGTATGTCAGGATGCGCCCGCCGCTGAACAGCCACGACCGTTGCTGCTGACAGTTGATTTTGATGAAGCCGCCTCCTATATGGAAGCTGGGCAACAGGTATTGGAAGCACCACTGGCCGGCGAGCTGTGTGTCTGGCTTGAGCGGTATGTTATTGCGCATTATCGTCCGCAAGCGCCCAAGAAACGTCGTCGTCAGAACTGGCAACCAGAACAGGAACAATCCTGATGACAACCGGTGATGAAAATTTTCTGCGTCGCTGGTCACGACTGAAGCAGACGCCGGAAACAGAAAAAACGCTGCCGACTGACTCTGATCAAGCCATTGAGTCGGAACAAGCCATAGATTCAGACGCTCAGCAGTCATTGAGCGAAGTTGAACAGCAGGACTTACCGCTCTGGCAACAGCCGGATGCCGATCCCGCAGAAAAACGTGAGGCGCTGCGAGCGTTATTCAGAAAACCAAAATTCAACGTCACCGATGGTTTGGATGAATACGATAACGATTACAACTACCAGGAATTTGCAGCCCTGGGCTCAGTAGTCACTCACGAAATGAAACGTATGATGAAGCTGGCAGAACAAAGCGCCGCTGAGGCTGCCGATACTCCACCCCCTGTCGCAAACCTGAATTCATCTTCGGATGATGAGAGCGACTCACAAGAGGACACACCTGTTGCATAGTTCGATCATCGAGGCTGGCGAATCAACGCCGCTGATTGAAGAATGGATTGAGTTCCAGTCACAAGGCCGTTGTCTGGTGCTTGGCGACGCCGATCAAGTGGCTCCGCTGTTAGCGCATCTGAGCAGCTTGAATTTGACTGTCTGCTGTTCAGGGCTTGATCTTGAAGCCAGTGACAATCTCACCATCACCGATGCAACACCGGAACAACTGAGCGGCTGGCTGGGGGCTTTCAAGGCCATGATCAATGGTCAGCAATATGCGTTTGATCTGGTGCTTGATATGAGTCAGTCGCCAATGATTCAGACACAAGTCGCGCCATTGGGATATTTTGCACCGCGTGATGACAAGCAGGCACTGGCCGAAGCCTTGCAGCAATTGCCGGATCTGATTGGCATTTTCGATAAGCCAAAATATTTCAATTACAAAGCCTCGATCTGCGCCCACTCACGCCGCGGGGTCAGTGGCTGTGATCTGTGTCAACAGGCCTGTCCAGCGGAGGCAATACAAAGTGCCGGTGAACAGATTGAGGTCAATCCCTCACTGTGCCAGGGATGTGGCAGCTGTACGGCCGTCTGTCCTTCCGGGGCTATCAGTTATGCAGTGCCGACCCTGGATAGCAGTCTGGAGCGTTGCAGAAACATGCTCAAGGCCTATGCTGAACTGGAAGATCGTCCAGCACAACTGTTGATACATGATTTGCTGAATGGTGAAAAACTGGTGGCTGCCGTAGCTGATCAACTGGGTGGCAACGTCGTCAGCTTTTCCATTGAAGAAATTGGCGCTTTGGGCATGCCTTTCTGGCTTGCCGCCATCGCCTATGGCGCTGGTTCGGTGACTGTACTGGATGCAATGAGTCACAGTGATCACGACTGGCAAACCTTGCAACAGCAGACTGGCTTTGCCAACACCTTGCTGGATGCCATGGGCTATCAGGACATGAGAGTGCACTGGCTGCAAACACGCAAACCGCAGGCCCTATCTGAACATTTCAGGCAACTTGCCGCCACAAATATGATCAGCGAAAAAGCCCAGTTTGCCGGGCTGGATGACAAGCGCCGGGTGATGAGTTTGTCGCTGAATCATTTGCATGATCAGGCACCACAGTCAGTTGAAGTCGTTGACTTGCCTCGTGGAGCACCGTTTGGCGAGATCGTTGTCGACAAACAGGCATGCACCTTGTGTATGTCGTGTGTTTCCGTCTGTCCTGCCGGGGCTGTGCTGGATGGTGTCGACAAACCGCAACTTAACTTTGTCGAGGAACAGTGCATTCAATGCGGCATGTGTGAGACGGCCTGTCCTGAGTCAGCGATCAGCCTGACTCCGCGCTACCTGTTCGATCACAATGCAAGACGCAGCAAGCGGGTGCTGCATGAAGAGGCTATTTTTCATTGCATCAGCTGTGGCAAACCATTTGCCACGCAAAAAATGATCGACACGATTACCGAGCGTTTGAAAGACCATCACATGTTTCAGGGCGCGGCACTGGAAAGACTCAAGATGTGTGAAGATTGTCGCGTTAAAGCAATGTTCTGATGACCACCATGACACAAACAAATAGCGAATTTGATACTGATAACGAATGGCGAGCGCAGACCTATGCCTTGCTTGCCAATTTGCTCTACCGAGCGCCCGATGCACAACTGCTTGAAGCACTGGCAGCACTCGAAGTGACAGAACCTGACAGCCCGCTGGCAGCGTCCTGGCAAGCCTTGTCTGAATCGGCAAAAAACATCGAAGCGCAGCAGCTGGAAAAGGAATATCAGCAACTGTTCATCGGCTTGATTCAGGGGGAGCTGATTCCCTACGGAAGTTATTACCAAACCGGTTTTCTCAACGAAAAACCACTGGCAGTTTTGCGCGGTGATCTGGCCAAGCTGGGTCTGGCGCGTCAGCAAGACAGTGCGGAGCCTGAAGATCACATTTCTGCTGAATGCGATGTGATGCGGCTGATTTTGACGGCCAATGGTGTCCCGGTGGTTGATGAGCAGCAGTTTTTCAACCGACACCTAAAGCCATGGGCATCAAGGTTTTTCATTGATTTACAGCAGGCAAAATCAGCGAGTTTCTATCAAGCTGTCGGCATGCTGGGCGAACGATTCATCAAGATGGAAACTGAAAGACTGGCAGAGAAGTCACACTAAAAATGCCTGCAATTGACTTGCCCATGATTGCTCAGTTGCGCGATACTTTGTCACACATAAAAAATTGTCAAAACCGGTACAAAAAGCAAGGTTTTTAGCCGGTTTTGAGGTGTCGGAGATTTGCCAAAATGACCACTGAATCCTCAAACAGTCGCAGACAATTTCTGCAAAAAATCACCCTTGCGGCTGGCGCTGCAACTCTGGCCGCGACCAGTGGCGTCAGCCATGCCACTCCTGCAACGACGCCGACTGCCGTTGATGTGCCTGAAAAGTCAAAAGGCTACCAACGCACCGAACATGTCGATACCTACTATCACCTAGCTGACTTTTAAGTCTTCAAGAAGCCCATCATGAAACTGATAAAACGTGATCCCGCAGCGATAAAAACCCAGGCTTCCGGCTCAATCGCCGCACATTCCTCAAAGGTTCCGGTATTGCAGCAGGCGGTGCCGCATTCATGAGTCTGTTACCGACAGCCATGATTAACAAGGCCGATGCTGCACAGCGTCGTCAACACAGTTATGACGAAGGTGAAATCACCAAAAAACGCAGTGTCTGTACGCACTGTAGCGTTGGCTGTGGTGTCGTTGCCGAAGTGCAGAACGGTGTCTGGATTGGCCAGGAGCCAAGCTTTGATCATCCTTTCAACCTGGGCTCTCACTGTGCCAAGGGCGCATCTGTGCGCGAGCACGGACATGGTGACAAACGACTGAAATACCCAATGAAGAAAGTGGCCGGCGAATGGCAACGTATTTCATGGGACCAGGCGATAGACGAAATCGGCGATCAGATGCTGGCGATTCGTGAGTCAGCCGGACCGGATTCGGTTTACTGGCTTGGCAGCGCCAAGTTCAACAACGAGCAAGCTTATCTGTTCCGTAAATTCGCGGCCTTCTGGGGTTCCAATAACGTGGATCACCAGGCCCGTATCTGTCACTCGACCACAGTTGCCGGTGTTGCCAACACCTGGGGCTTTGGTGCGATGACCAACTCCTACAACGATATTCACAACTCCAAGTGCATCTTCATCATCGGTGCTAATCCGGCTGAAGCTCACCCGGTATCCTTGCAGCACATTCTTCGTGGTAAAGAGCGTGGCGGCAAAGTGATCGTGGTGGATCCAAGATTCAGTCGCACCGCGGCTCATGCTGATCACTACATTCGCATTCGTCCCGGTGCAGATATTCCGTTTGTCTGGGGCATGATTTGGCATATGTTCCAGAACGGCTGGGAAGATGAGCAGTTCATCAACCAGCGTGTTTACGGCATGGATGAAATCCGTGCAGAAGTTGCCAAATGGACGCCGGACGAAGTTGAGCGTGTCACTGGCGTTAAGGAAGCAGATGTCTTCCAGGCCGCCAAAACCATGTACGAACACAAACCGGGTACGGTGGTGTGGTGTATGGGTATCACCCAGCACACCGTAGGTAACAGCAACACCCGTGCCTTGTGTATTTTGCAATTAGTGCTCGGCAATATGGGTGTCTCTGGCGGCGGGACCAATATTTTCCGCGGCCACGATAACGTTCAAGGTGCGACCGATTTTGGGGTGACCTCCAACAGTCTGCCCGGCTACTACGGCTTGAGCCAGGATGCCTGGGAACATTGGGCCCGAGTTTGGGATGTGGACTACAACTGGATTGCCAGTCAGTTCGATCAAGCCAGCTATGAAGAGCTCAATGGCAGCCCTGTCAGCCCGATGTTTACCAACGGCATCACTGTTTCGCGCTGGATTGATGGTGTGCTTGAAGATCCTGAAAACATCACTCAGAAAGATATTCTGCGTGCGATGGTGCTGTGGGGCCATGCGCCTAACAGTCAGACACGCGGCCCTGAAATGAAGGCGGCGATGGAAAAACTGGATCTGCTGGTCATTGTTGATCCATTCCCGACCGTGTCTGCAGTCATGAATGACCGTCAGGATAACGTGTATTTATTGCCGGCGGCCACGCAGTTTGAGACCTACGGTTCATTGACATCATCAAACCGTTCGGTTCAGTGGCGCGAGCAAATCATGGCGCCGTTGTTTGAGTCACTGCCAGATCACAACATCATTTACCGTTTTGCTGAAAAATTCGGTTTTGCTGACCAGCTGTGCAAACACATCGCCGTTAACGATGGTGAGCCGCTGATCGAAGATATCACCCGTGAATACAACCGTGGCATGTGGGCCTGTGGTTACACTGGGCAAACACCAGAACGTTTGAAACTGCAACTGGCCAATTTGCACACCTTTAACAAAACCACGCTTAAAGCAGAAGGTGGTCCCTGTGATGGTGAGTTTTATGGCCTGCCATGGCCGTGTTGGGGTACGGCCGAGATGAAACATCCTGGCACGCATATTCTCTATGACACCAGTATTCCTGTGGCTGAGGGGGGTTCACCTTTCCGCGCCCGTTTTGGTGTTGAGCGTGAAGGTCAGAATTTGCTGGCGGAAGGATCATGGACAGCGGGATCGGAAATTGAAGACGGTTATCCTGAATTTACCTCCGACATGCTCAAGGAGCTTGGCTGGTGGAATGATCTGACTGCCGAGGAAAAAGCCGAGGCAGAAGGCAAAAACTGGAAAACTGACCTTTCCGGCGGTATTCAGCGGGTGGCAATCAAGCATGGCTGCGCGCCATACGGTAATGCCAAGGCACGTGCCATCGTCTGGCAGTTCCCGGATCCAGTGCCAATTCACCGTGAACCGCTGTACACGCCACGTCGTGATCTGGTGGCGGAATATCCGACTTATGAAGATCGTCGTAACTTCTACCGCCTGCCAACTCGCTATGGTTCGATTCAGGCCCAGGATTTCAGTCAGGAATTCCCATTGATCATGACCAGTGGTCGTTTGGTGGAATATGAAGGTGGCGGTGAGGAAACTCGCTCCAACCCATGGCTGGCGGAATTGCAGCAGGACATGTTTATTGAAATCAATCCGGCAGATGCCAATAACGCCGGTATCCGGGACGGACGTCAGGTCTGGGTCGAAGGGCCAGAAGGTGGCGCAGTGAAAGTCATGGCAATGGTGACGCCTCGTGTAGAACGTGGTGTGGTGTTTATGCCTTTCCACTTTGGTGGTCACTATCAGGGCGAAGATCTCAAGGACAAATATCCAGAAGGTACAGCGCCGTACGTACGTGGTGAATCGTGTAACGTCGTGTTCACCTATGGTTATGACTCAGTGACAGCGATGCAAGAGACCAAAGTCTCTCTGTGCCGTGTGCGTCCCGCCTAGATTCAGGGGATTAAGAAAATGGCTCGTATGAAGTTCTTGTGTGATGCCGAGCGTTGTATTGAATGCAACGCCTGTGTCACTGCATGTAAAAATGAACATGAGGTGCCGTGGGGCATCAATCGTCGCCGGGTAGTGACCATTGATGATGGTATTCCCGGTGAGAAATCCATCTCGGTTGCCTGTATGCATTGTACCGATGCACCCTGTCAGGCGGTGTGTCCGGTTGATTGCTTCTACACCACTGATGATGGTGTGGTGTTGCACGACAAAGATATCTGCATTGGCTGTGGCTATTGCTTCTACGCCTGCCCATTTGGTGCGCCGCAATATCCTCAGGAAGGCGCATTTGGCGCGCGTGGCAAGATGGACAAATGTACTTTCTGTGCCGGTGGTCCTGAGCCTGATAACTCTCAGGCTGAACTCGACAAGTACGGTCGTAATCGACTGGCAGAAGGTAAACTGCCTTTGTGTGCTGAAATGTGTTCTACCAAAGCCCTGTTAGCGGGTGATGGTGACATTGTTGCTGATCTGTTCCGCAGCCGCGTGGTTCGCCGTGGCGGTCGTCCCGATACCTGGGGCTGGAACACTGCTTACAAAGACTGATGATGAAAAAAATCATATCCATTGTATTTGCGACTTTTATCTTGTCGGCCTGTTACGAGGACACAAGTGTAACGCTGCATGAGCCGGGCGTTTACAAGGGCAAGCGCGACACACAGACCATGCCTGCTGAAGAACGTGAAGCGCTGTTAAAGCAGCGTTTCAATCAGGTTCAGACGGATCGTTAACGGAGCCGGCATGCCAGCGACAAGCACAATGAATTTGGCACAACGCAAAAAAATCATGCGGCGCAGTTTTATCGTCATGTTGTTGGCGATTATTCTGTTGCCACTGTCCGGTTATTGGCTGATGGGTAATCAGGCAACAGACAGCGAGGCCACCGTGACTAACCCGCGTGCCGACACATGGCGTCAGGTACGGCAGGGCTCACCCGATGCCTATACCGCGGTGCAGGGACGTGAAACCAATGTTCTGATCCAGAACATGGGACAAAACTGGCGTCAACTGAGAAACGGACCTTTGGCGACTTATGGCAGTTGGCTGATATTCGCTGTGTTGGCTGCTTTAACGCTGTTTTACCTGACACGAGGTCAAGTCAAACTGACGCATCCGCGCACCGGCAAGACCGTAGAACGCTGGACGCTCAACGAGCGACGTTTGCATTGGCTGACGGCGACTTTGTTCATCATCCTGGCGATTACCGGCTTGAGCCTGCTATACGGTCGTTATGTGCTGATTCCGATCATGGGCCACGTTGCCTTTGCCGCCTATGCGGATGTTGCCAAGTGGGCGCACAACATTCTGGGGCCGGTGTTCAGTGTGGCCTTGCTGGTTATTCTGGTGAAGTGGTTCAAAGAAAATCTGTTTAGCCGTGTCGATTTGGAATGGTTTAAAGGCTTTGGCGGCATTATTGGTGACCAACATCCGCCGGCAGGTAAATTCAATGGCGGTGAAAAACTCTGGTATTGGACGCTGGCGACCGCAGGGGTGGCCATCTGTGCTACAGGTTTTGTACTGGATTTTCCTAATTTCGACCAGACCCGGTTTGTCATTCAGATTTCTCATCTGATTCATCTCAGCACGGCGTTTTTGCTGATCGCCTTTGCTTTTGGTCATATCTATATCGGCACCATTGGCACTGAAGGCGCGCTTGAGGGGATGACGACCGGTCATGTGGATACAGCATGGGCTGAACAACATCACAATCTCTGGCTGGAAGAACTGCAAGCCCAGCAGCAAGCGGATAACGACAAACAAACACCTCAGTAGGCTATGACATAGCCAAAAGCCTTGGCTGAATCAGAAAAGACCGGTTCGATTGCGCAAGACTTTCTGCCGGTCTTTTTTTGTGCATTTAAACAGGTATACAGATTACTTATTTGGTGCAATTTTTTGCCCCATGATGGTGATTTGGCACTGTTATTGGGCAAATTTTACGGCTTTTTGAGATGTGACCGGATTCTGCTTCACACGGGAACCATTGCATGGTAGCTTCTTTCTGTTATTTATAAGGTTGTCATATCAGAGAAGACAACACCCGTATTTGTAGAGAGGTAACAGATGACAGAGCAGGTGATTAGTGCTCACATTCCCACGCGCAAGCTGAAGATGCCGAGAGCATCTGGCAAAGGTCGACAGGTCGATGCCACGGCTTTGGAGGAAGTGCGTGCCTTGTTGGGTGATGAACCCCGGCGCAAGGACTTATTGATCGAGCATCTGCACAAAATTCAGGATCAATATCAGCATATTTCTGCTAAACATCTGGTTGCACTTGCCTACGAAATGCGGCTGTCCAAAGCCGAAGTCTACGAAGTTGCCACGTTCTATCATCATTTTGATGTGGTCAAAGAAGGCGACACACCGCCACCAGCTTTGACGGTTCGGGTCTGTGAATCAATGACCTGTGAAATGATGGGTGCCAATTCGCTGATAAGCTCGCTGGAAAAAGCGATGGGCGATGATGTCAGAGTCCAGCGAGTTCCATGCGTAGGACGTTGTGACAAGGCGCCTGTTGCCGTTGTCGGCATGCACCCGGTCGAACAGGCCGAAACTTCAACCGTGGCAGCACTGGTTGAGCAGGGGCACACCCAGCCTGAGCAGATCGACGCCATACTGCTTGATGAATATCTCGCCTCGGGCGGTTACCAGACTTATCAAAAGTGTATTAACGGTGACATCAAAGTCGAGCAGGTACTCGACATGATGGATGATTCAGGACTGCGTGGTCTGGGCGGTGCAGGCTTCCCGGTAGGTCGAAAATGGCGCATCGTGCGTGACCAGCCATCGCCACGTTTGATGGCGGTGAACATTGATGAAGGTGAACCGGGAACCTTCAAAGACAAGTATTACCTCGACCGAGATCCACACTGCTTTCTGGAAGGCATGCTGATCGCAGCCTGGGCCGTCGGCATTGATGAAATCTATATTTATCTGCGTGATGAATACGCGGCTATCCGTGTGATGCTTGAGCAGGAATTAATCCAGCTGCAGCAAAATCCGCCGGTGCCAAACCTGCCCAAGCTATATCTGCGCCGTGGTGCAGGTGCCTATATTTGCGGTGAAGAGTCAGCGATGATTGAGTCCATCGAAGGCAAACGCGGCATGCCAAGACTGCGGCCACCCTTTGTGGCACAGGTAGGTTTGTTTGGGCGGCCCACGCTCGAACACAATATGGAATCACTCTACTGGGTGCGCGATATTGTCGAAAAAGGCCCGGAATGTCTGACCAAACATGGCAGAAATGGTCGTAAAGGTTTGCGTTCATTTTCGGTCAGTGGCCGAGTCAACAAACCTGGCGTGCATCTGGCACCAGCCGGAATCAGCATGCGTGAACTCATCGATGAGTATTGTGGCGGCATGCAACAAGGCCACGAGTTTTATGGTTACTTCCCGGGCGGTGCTTCGGGTGGCATCTTGCCGGCATCGTTAGGTGATGTTCCGCTGGATTTTGACACCCTGCACGAATACGGCTGCTTTATTGGTAGTGCTGCGATTGTCGTATTTTCCGATAAGGATCGGGCTCGCGACCTGGCACTCAACGCCATGAAGTTTTTTGAAGATGAATCATGCGGTCAGTGCACCCCTTGCCGGGTCGGCACCTCCAAGGCCGTCAACCTGATGAAAAATGCAGACTGGGATCAACCGCTGCTGGAGGATTTGTCCGAAGTAATGGTCGATGCCTCGATATGTGGTCTCGGTCAGGCAGCGCCTAATCCGCTGCGTAGTGTCATCAAATATTTCCCTGAGGAGCTGAAGTAATGGCCAGTCAATTGCAAGATGTTACCGAGACTGTGCAAATCACGCTTAACGGTCAAACTCTCGACGTGGCCGCAGATGAAACTCTGCTGATCGCCGCTCGTAAACAAGGTATTGAAATTCCCCATCTGTGTTATTCGGATCATCAAGGCCAGGATGGTAACTGCCGGGCCTGTATGGTTGAAATTGAAGGTGAGCGCGTGTTGGCACCTTCATGTTGCCGTTATCCTGCCGAAGGTATGAAGGTTGATTCAGCCAGCCCTCGCGCCACCAAAGCGCAGCAAATGGTGCTGGAGCTGCTGAAATCAGATGTTTCAGAACAACCACATACCCTGAACTCCGAGCTGGATTACTGGGCCGGAAAACTCGATGTTAGTGCGCCCCGATTTGCACCACGTGAGCAGGTGGCACCGGATTATTCTCATCCGGCCATTGCCGTGAACATGGATGCCTGCATTCAATGTACACGTTGTTTGCGTGCCTGCCGTGATGAGCAAAACAACGATGTTATCGGTCTGGCGATGCGTGGTCATCACACCGAGATCGTGTTTGACCTCGCTGACCCAATGGGCGACAGCACTTGTGTCGCCTGTGGTGAATGTGTTCAGGCCTGCCCGACCGGTGCTCTGATGCCAGCCGATGAAGTTGCGCTGGTGGAACCTGATAAACAAGTCGATTCTGTTTGTCCGTATTGCGGGGTCGGTTGTCAGCTTACCTACAACATCAAAGACGACAAGATTCTGTTTGTAGAAGGTCGTGATGGGCCTGCCAATAACAGTCGTCTCTGTGTCAAAGGTCGCTATGGTTTTGACTATGTGCATCATCCACATCGTTTGACCAAACCGATGATTCGCCGTGCTGATGCACCAGACAAACATGGTGATTTCACGCTGGATCCCAACGATATCGATAAGGTATTCCGCGAAGCCACATGGGAAGAAGCGCTGGACTTTGCAGCCAAAGGTTTTGTGGGTATTCGTGATTCCATGGGCCCGAATGCGCTGGCTGGATTCGGAAGCGCCAAAGGCAGTAACGAAGAAGCCTATTTGTTCCAGAAACTGATTCGCACCGGCTTCAAGACCAATAACGTAGACCACTGTACGCGTCTCTGCCATGCCTCATCAGTCGTGGCCTTGCTTGAATGTCTGGGCTCGGGTGCTGTTTCCAACCCGGTGGCGGATGTCGACAAAGCTGAAGTGATTGTGGTGATTGGAGCCAACCCGACAGTCAACCATCCTGTAGGTGCCACCTGGATTAAAAACGCGGCACGTAAGGGACACAAACTTGTTGTCATGGATCCGCGCAGAACCGAGCTTGCCAAGCATGCGGATCATGTTCTTCAGTTCAAGCCGGGCAGTGACGTGCCATTGCTCAATGCGATCATGCACACCATCGTTGAAGAGGGACTGGTTGCACCGGAATTCATTGCAGAACGTACTGAAGGCTTTGATGAATTGCAGGCACATCTGAAGGCGTATACGCCAGAGCTGATGGAGCCTATTTGCGGTATTCCTGCTGAAACCATTCGTGAAGTCGCCAGACTCTATGCCACTGCCGACACCGCCATGATCCTCTGGGGCATGGGTATCTCTCAACATGTTCACGGCACAGATAACGCAAGATGTCTGATTTCACTGGCATTAATGACCGGACAAATTGGTCGTCCAGGAACCGGCTTGCATCCGCTGCGTGGACAAAACAATGTTCAGGGCGCCTCGGACATGGGCTTGATTCCGATGGTATTCCCGGATTATCGACCTGTAGGCGATGACGAGGCGCGTCAGTATTTCGAAGAGTTATGGCAAACACCGCTGGATGCCAATCCCGGCTTGACCGTGGTTGAAATCATGGATGCCATTCATCGTGGTGAGTTAAAAGGTCTGTACATCATGGGTGAAAACCCGGCCATGTCTGATCCTGATGCCAACCATGCAAGACAGTCACTGGCTGAACTTGATCATCTGGTGGTGCAGGATATCTTCCTGACTGAAACCGCCTATCTGGCTGATGTGATTTTGCCTGCATCGGGTTTCCCGGAAAAAACCGGCACATTCACCAACACGGATCGATTGGTTCAAATGGGCCGTGCCGCTGTGTCGATGCCCGGAGATGCTCGTCAGGATCTGTGGATCATTCAGGAATTGGCGCGACGTTTGGGGCTGGACTGGAACTACAGCGGCCCGGCGGAAGTGTTTGCCGAGATTCGTAAGGCCGTGCCACACATGGCCGGTATCACCTGGGATCGTCTGGAGAATGAACATGGTGTGGTTTATCCATGTTTTGAAGAAGGTGATCCGGGTGACTGGGTTATCTTTACCGAAGATTTCCCGCGTGGACGAGGCAAATTTGTACCTGCTGATGTGGTGCCACCGGATGAGCGTCCGGATGAGGAATATCCATACGTGCTGATCACTGGCCGTATGCTGGAGCACTGGCATACCGGCTCAATGACCCGTCGTTCCAATGTACTGGATGCGCTGGAGTCACAAGCGGTAGCCACTGTGCATCCGCTAACACTGGATGAAATGGGCATTACTCCTGGCGACTTGATGACCCTGTCAACGCGCCGCGGTGAAGTCTCGGTCTATGCGCGTGTTGATGAGGGTGTTCCACCGGGTGCTGTGTTTATGGCTTTTTGTTACTACGAAGCAGCCGTCAACGAATTGTCCAACGCGGCGCTCGACCCTGCGGCGAAAATTCCTGAGTTCAAATACTGCGCGGTCAAGGTTTCACCGGGCGGAGAACCAATGCAGTTCTACAGTTACGGAGGCGGTCAGGCAAACAACAGACTGCGCAACTAAACAAAAAAGGGCATGCTTTCATGCCCTTTTTTTATTTGCTGCTGACAATCACAGCTTGAATCATGAGGATTCAAACTTGTTAAAGATCAACAGCACAGTGCATTCTTGCTAAGATATTTCGGTTTGAACTGACTCCAACGCAACAGGCCGGTAAGTTAAATGAAAATCCTGATCAGCAATGATGACGGCTATATGGCGCGCGGCATCCAGACCTTGGCGCGTGCCTTATCAGAAATGGGCGAAATTACCGTCGTCGCTCCGGATCGCAACCGTAGCGGTGCCAGCAACTCTCTAACGCTTGAAAATCCGCTTCGTCTGGATTTACTCGACAACGGCGTCTATCGGGTTGAGGGCACGCCAACAGACTGTGTCCACCTTGCCATTACCGGATTACTGGAAGAAGAGCCGGACATGGTCGTCTCAGGCATTAATGCCGGGGCCAATCTGGGTGATGATGTGCTTTATTCGGGCACGGTGGCAGCGGCGATGGAAGGCCGGTTTCTTGGTCTGCCTGCGATTGCCATCTCCCTGGTCGGACATGACGCCACGCACTATGAAACGGCAGGTTGGGTCGCTCAGCAATTGGTCGCACGATTAAAAGCCTCAGCACTGCCAGCAGATACTATTCTTAACGTGAATGTGCCGGATTTGCCGATTGATCAAATCACTGGCTTTGAAAGCACCCGACTCGGACATCGACACAAGGCTGAGCCGGTTATCAAAGAATACGATCCGCGCGGACGTCCGATGTATTGGATTGGTCCTGCCGGCGAAGAAGAAGACGCCGGCCCCGGCACTGATTTTGATGCGATTCGCCGCGGCGCGGTTTCAGTCACGCCATTACAAATCGATTTGACACGTTATGACGCCATCGATGGTGTCGCTAAATGGCTGGCTGAGACTGTCAGATGATCGCCTCGGAGCTCAAAGGTATCGGCATGACTTCGCAGCGCACCAGGGACAGGTTAATTGCCCGGTTGCGAGAGCGAGGTATAGATGACATGCGGGTGCTGGCGGTGATGCGTGAATTGCCGCGTCACCTGTTTGTCGATGAAGCGCTTGCCAGTCGCGCCTATGAAGATACCGCCCTGCCGATTGGCCATGGTCAGACTATCTCGCAGCCGTTTATTGTGGCGCGAATGACCGAGCTGTTGATGCAGAGTGCCAAGCCGATGGATAAAGTACTGGAAGTCGGCACGGGTTGTGGTTATCAGACGGCAGTTCTGTCCAGACTGGTACCCAGAGTGTTCAGCGTTGAGCGTATTTCAGCCTTGTTGAATCAGTCTCGGGAACGTTTTTACAAACTCAAATTCAACAATATCCGGCTCAAACACAGCGATGGCAGTTGGGGCTGGCAGGAAAATGCACCTTATGACGGAATTCTGGTCGCCTGTGCGCCGGAAAAAGTGCCGGAGAGTTTGTTGTTGCAACTGGCTCCTGGAGGGCGTCTGGTGATTCCTGTTGGCACCCAGGCCAAACAATCTTTGCGCGTCATTGATCGTAATGGCGATACCTTTGAAGAAACAGAATATGACGCGGTGAGCTTTGTGCCACTGCTGGGTGGACAGATTTAATGCGAATTTTTTCCAGTTTGTACGCTCGGGTAATGCAGTGGGCCAGACACAAATATGCCACCTGGTGGTTAGCGCTGGTCAGCTTTACCGAGTCATCATTCTTTTTGGTGCCGCCCGATGTAATGCTGGCGCCGATGACACTGGCCAAACCGGAAAAAGCCTGGTTCTATGCTGGCCTGACCACCGTCATGTCGGTGCTGGGTGGCGTGCTGGGTTATTTTATCGGCATGTACGCCTTCCATCTGGCTGAACCTTTTCTGATTCGCATGGACTATATGGAGTCGTTTGCGCTGGCCCAGGAATGGTTCAAGGTTTACGGATTCTGGGTGATATTTTTAGCGGGTTTTACACCGATACCTTATAAAGTGTTCACCATCGCGGCGGGTGCAACCGGCATGTTACTGATTCCGTTTATTCTGGGATCATTAATCGGCCGTGGTTTACGTTATTTTCTGATTGCTGGATTGATGCGCTGGGGAGGGGTTGTGTTGGAAGCAAAACTTTACCTGTGGGCAGACCGACTGGGCTGGCTGACAGTCATCACAGCGGTAGTCGTGTATTTTGTTTTTGTCTGATGATGAGAGTTTGGCCGGTACTTTTGCTGAGTATTCTGACTGCCTGTAGCAGCAGTACCATGGCACCTGTCGGCCATCAGGGATCGGCAGCCCAGCAAGTGCGTGGCCCGGCACCGCAAACACCACCTAATTACTACACCGTCGTTCGCGGCGATACCTTGTATTCGATCAGCTTCCGCTATGGCATGGATTATCGTGATGTCGCCAGAATGAATGGCATCCGACCACCTTATACAATCTATGTTGGCCAGCGAATTTACTTCCGTCCGGGGGCGGCACCTAGTTCGCCATCGGTGCAAACAGCAAGACCAGCTCAGGCGCCCACACAAACCCAGCAGCAACGGCCTGCCCAACAACCTGCCCAGACTCAGCAACAGCAACAACAGGCAGCGGTTCGTCCAGCCCCGGCACCACAAACTTCAGCACCAGCAAGCAGCACAGCAACCACCCAAAATCTCACTTGGCGTTGGCCGACTCAGGGAACCGTGATTTCAACTTTCTCGGAAACCGCACAGGGTAAAAAAGGCATCAGTATCGCCGGGCGAGCAGGTCAACCGGTTTTGGCGGCTGCGGATGGCAAGGTGGTATACAGCGGTGCAGGCATGCCGCGTTACGGGAATTTGCTGATTATCAAGCATAACGATGTCTATTTAAGTGCCTATGCTCATAACGACACCATGATGGTGGCCGAGGGAGCCACGGTGCGCGCCGGCCAACAAATCGCCACATTAGGGCGAACCGGTACGCAACGTGATCAGCTGCATTTTGAAATTCGTCGCAATGGTAAACCCGTAGATCCTTTACGTTTTCTGCCTAAACAATAGGCTTGCATATACGTTACAATATGCCGTTTTGCTGGCGGCCCGGCCAGCTGTCTGTTGTTGAATAATGAGGTGAAACCTTGGAATTAGGTGCAACGATGCAGCGTATCAAAGCCCTTCGTGATCGCAGTGACGATCTCAGGGGGTATCTTTGACTATGATGCAAAAGCAGAACGTCTAACAGAAGTCAGTCGCGAACTGGAAGTCCCCAGCGTTTGGGAGGATCCGGAACGTGCACAAAAACTCGGCCAGGAACGCGCCAGCCTGGAGCGCATTGTCAAAACCCTGTCCGGTCACCGCGATACGCTTAACGATGCCAAAGATCTGCTGGAAATGGCTGTTGAAGAGAATGACGAAGACACCTTCAATGCCGTTAATGCTGATCTCGACGAGCTGGAAAAAGGCCTGGAAAAGCTGGAATTCCAACGAATGTTTTCCGGCGAACTCGACAAAAACAGCGCCTATCTGGATATCCAAGCCGGCTCCGGCGGCACCGAAGCCCAGGACTGGGCCAATATGCTGCTACGCATGTATCTGCGTTGGGGCGAGGCCAATGATTACAAAGTCGAGCTGATGGAAGTCTCGGCCGGTGAGGTGGCTGGCATCAAATCCGCCACCGTGCGTTTTGAAGGCGAATATGCCTTTGGCATGTTGCGCACCGAAACCGGCGTACACCGTCTGGTGCGTAAATCGCCATTTGACTCGGGTGCCCGTCGCCATACATCGTTTTCATCGGTGTTTGTTTATCCCGAAGTGGATGACACTATCGAAATCGAAATCAACCCGGCCGACTTGCGGGTAGATACTTATCGCTCCAGTGGCGCCGGTGGTCAACACGTGAATACCACCGACTCGGCAGTGCGTATTACCCACGTGCCCACCAACACCGTGGTGCAATGTCAGACCGAACGTTCACAGCACCAGAACAAGGATCGGGCGATGAATCAGCTGCGTGCCAAGCTTTATGAGCTGGAGCTGATGAAACAAAACGAAGTCAAAGCCGCCGCCGAAGAGTCGAAATCCGACATCGGCTGGGGTAGCCAGATCCGTTCCTATGTGCTGGATCAATCGCGCATCAAAGATCTGCGTACCGGCGTGGAAACCGGCAATACCCAGGCGGTATTAGATGGTGACCTCGATCAATTCATCGAAGCCTCGCTGAAATCAGGCTTGTAAACCGGAAAAATCAATGAGCAACGAAACCGAACTCGACGAAAACCGACTGATTGCCCAACGCCGCGAAAAGCTCAAGGAAATTCGCGAGCAGGGCAATGCCTTCCCTAATGACTTCCGTCGCAACGTGATGAACGGCGAGTTACAGGCCGAATACGCTGAATGGGATGCCGACCAACTCAAGGCCAGTCCACGCCGGGTTGCCATTGCCGGTCGCATGATGACCAAACGGGTCATGGGCAAGGCCAGCTTTGCCACCATCCGCGACATGTCGGGTGATATTCAGCTCTATGTAGCCCGTGACGAATTGCCCGAAGGTGTTTATCCGCAATTCAAAAGCTGGGACATGGGCGATATTATCGGCGCTGAAGGCACCTTGTTTCGCACCCAGAAGGGCGAGCTGTCAGTGCATGTTGACAGCATCCGACTGCTGACCAAATCACTGCGACCATTGCCAGAAAAATTCCACGGCCTGTCCGATCAGGAAACCCGCTATCGCCAGCGTTATGTTGACCTCATCATGAACGAGGCCAGCCGCGAAACCTTCCGTATTCGCACTCAAGTCATCGACGGCGTACGTCGCTTTTTGATGGACAGAGGCTATCTGGAAGTCGAAACACCGATGATGCAGGCCATTCCCGGCGGTGCTACCGCCCGACCCTTTACCACCTATCACAATGCACTGGATATGGATCTGTTTCTGCGTATCGCGCCAGAACTGTATTTGAAACGACTGATTGTCGGCGGTTTTGAGCGCGTATTTGAAATCAACCGTAATTTCCGTAACGAAGGTCTGTCCACCCGCCATAATCCGGAATTCACCATGGTCGAGTTCTATCAGGCCTATGCCGATTACATCGAATTGATGGACTTGACCGAAGACATGCTGCGCACCGTCACCCAAAACGTGCTCGGCACCAGCCAGGTACATTATCAAGGGCTGGATATCGACTTTGCCCAGCCGTTTGCCCGGATGACCGTCAAAGACTCGATACTGCACTTCAACCCGGAACTCAAAGCCGAACAACTGGAAACCCTTGAGGCTGCCAGTGAAGTCGCCAAAGGCCTGGGCATTCCGCTCAAAGACAGCTACGGCCTTGGCAAAGTGCAAATCGAAATCTTTGAAAAAACCGTCGAACACCGGCTGATGCAACCAACCTTCATCACCGCCTACCCAACCGAAGTGTCACCACTGGCACGGCGTAGTGATAACGACCCGTTTGTCACCGACCGCTTTGAATTTTTCGTCGGCGGCCGCGAAATCGCCAATGGTTTCTCCGAGCTTAACGACGCCGAAGACCAGGCCGAACGCTTCAAAGCCCAGGTCGCCGAAAAAGACGCTGGCGACCTCGAAGCCATGCACTTTGACGCGGACTACATCCGTGCACTGGAATACGGCATGCCACCAACCGCAGGTGAGGGGATTGGTATTGATCGGTTGGTGATGTTGTTGACTGATTCACCGTCGATTAGAGATGTGCTGCTGTTTCCGCATATGCGGCCTGAGTAATATCGCCGACATTAACAAACTAGACTGTCATTCCCGCGCATGCGGGAATCTGAACTCGCACTAATAATGTGTCGTCATTCCCGCGAAGGCGGGAAGCTAGTCTCAAAAACCAAAAACGGGCCATCATCGGCCCGTTTTTTTTGTGTCATGGCAAGCGAAGATCAGACACTTTCACCTTGTCACTGATTTGAATCCCCGCTATGGTTAATCAAAAATACTGGGATAGTAAAATCATGGCAAAAAAGTTGTATCAAGTTGGCTGACCCCTTGATTCGAAGTGTCGCCGCTGGCACGACGCAGTGATAACGACCCGTTTGTCACCGACCGCTTTGAATTCTTCGTCGGTGGCCGTGAAATCGCCAATGGTTTCTCCGAGCTTAACGACGCCGAAGACCAGGCCGAACGCTTCAAAGCCCAAGTCGCCGAAAAAGACGCTGGCGATCTCGAAGCCATGCACTTCGACGCCGACTACATCCGCGCACTCGAATACGGCATGCCGCCAACAGCCGGTGAGGGGATTGGTATTGATCGATTGGTCATGCTGTTGACTGACTCACCTTCAATCAGAGACGTGCTGCTGTTTCCACATATGCGGCCTGAGTAAAAAGCACACTCAACTTGTCATTCCTACGAAGGCGGGAATCCAGAAAAACGGGCCAAAATGGCCCGTTTTTCTATTTAGGCTTGGGTTGATTGCGGCACTCCATCCTTGCCACTATGAGTGAAACACATTATGGTTCATAAAAAGTCACAAGGATGTAATTCAATGATAAAAATGCAGATTCAATCTTGTCTGACCCATTTTGCCTCCATTAGCTCATCATCAGTCAGAAAAAAAGGCTTTGCATTTTACAAACATCCTCGCGAAAAGCGTGTAATGGCTAACATTAAAATTGATACAAGAGAGACCGATGGAGCATAAATTTAAAGAAGATACAGAATGGTTTGTGCGACAAATTGAGAGTAGAAAACGACTTTTGCCTACATTTGCACATGCGGCAGGAATGCTCGTTAAAGAAGTAAACAAAGACTTTGACAAGTTTGTTGAAGAACACGCATACGACAAGACCTACGATGAAGATGGTGAACTAGTCCAATTTGGTGTTCCTGAAGACTTTTCTGGTCGTTATAACCTAATTAAGAAGACAAGATTACATTCGGCAATATTTTCTGATCTTCTTCCGAAAATGGCACTAGTTTCTCTAGTTAGCCTTTTTGATGCGTATTTAGCTAGATTAATAAGAAATATGTTTTCAGTAAAGCCAGAGTTGCTTAACTCATCTGAAAAAAGTTTAAAATTCTCCGACTTAGTCGAGTTTGATAATCTTGATGATGCAAGAGATAGTGTCGTGGGAATGGAGATAGAGAGCATCTTGCGAGAGAGCCATACTGACCAATTTAAATGGCTAGAGGATAAAATTAAAATTCCACTTAGAGAGCTTGATGCTTGGAAAGAGTTTGTAGAGATTACCGAACGCAGAAATTTGTTTGTTCATGTAGATGGTATTGTAAACAAACAATATTTATCAATCTGCAAAAATCATGGATGTAAAATCGGTGATGATGTTGTGCAAGGAACAAAATTAACTGTTCCACCAAAATACTACGAAGAGGCATGTGATTGTATTGCTGAAATTGGAGTTAAATTGGGGCAGGTGTTATGGAGAAAGCTCGTGCCTAATGATCTGGATGGTGCTGATAATTCTCTTATAAGTGTGACATACGACTTTTTGGTAAGTCGGGATTACGATTTATCTTTTACGTTATGCAAATTATGTGAAATTCCTGCAATAAGAAACTCATGTTTAGAGCATGAGTATTACCTAAAGCTAAATCAAGCTATCGCTCTTAAAGGATCTTGAAAGAGAAAAGGAGATGAATGACTTGCTCAAGACGGTTGACTGGCGCGTTTTATCTGAGAAATTTCAATTGGCAAGTCTTGTTCTTATCGGTGAGTGGGATGATGCCGAGAGAGTTATGGTAAAAATGGGAGAAAAAGGCGATATTTCAAAACTGTTTTACAGGGAGTGGCCTCTATTTCGATGGTTTAGAAAAACAGAACAATTTAAAAGGGCATATCAAGAAGTTTTCGGTGAAGAATATAAAATTATTGGAAAAGCTGATCCAGAAAATGATCCAAACGAAAAATCTGAGTAACGAAAATTAGAATCAAGGGGTCAGCCAACTAGAATCAAGGGGTCGAATCAAGGGGTCCGAATCAAGGGGTCAGCCAACTTGATTTGGTTTAATTCTGTAAACTGATGTTATAAAGTAACCAAAATCTTATCGCTACAAGGATGTAACGACATGGCAAGACTTCCTCGATTGGTACTACCCGAACAGCCTCTTCACATCATGCATCGGGGTAATAATCGTCAAAACATATTTGAAAATGAAGAGGACATGACCCGGATCCTCAGTGATATTGCAGAATCGCTTCATAAAGCAGATTGTCAGCTCCATGCTTACGTCATCATGACAAATCACCTGCACTTACTCCTTAGCCCCAAAGATAAACATGAACTTGCTGTATTTATGCAGTCGATGACGAATCGTTACGTGAGATATTTTAATGTCGGCCGAAAACGCACTGGCACTATTTGGGAAGGGCGTTTCAAATCCTGCTTGGTAGATAGTGAGAATTATCTTTTTAGGCTATACAACTATATTGAAATGAATCCAGTAAAAGCCGAACTGGTAAAACAACTCCACGAATACCCATGGTCCAGCTATCACCACAACGCTTTTGGCGAAGTAGATCAGCTGGTAACAGAGCATCCACTTTATCTTGAGCTGGCAGCTACCAAAAAAGAAAGAGCTACCCGATATAAATTAATGATGGACAAAATGGCGTTAGGGAAAGAGAATCAAAAAATTACTGATGCTACTCTTCGTGGAGAGGCGCTTGGCAATGAAAACTTTCAACATTGGGTATTTAAACAAACTGGAAGGCCAGCGACGTTAACATCTCACGGAGGGGACAGGAAAAGTGCGACATATCAAAATCAAGTTGGCTGACCCCTTGATTTCAGTTGGCTGACCCCTTGATTTCGAGAGTTCGGACGCCTGATCGGGGTGGCTGAGCTTGGCGTTAGACTTAACTAAAGGAGATACAAAGTTGGAAGATCTAATCATTCAGATCGTACTCCAGGGTTTATTACTGCAGTACCCGGCCTGGCGCATATATAAGAGAGCTGGCCTCAATCCAACCCTAAGCCTCACGGTTCTGATACCGGGCGTCGGAATGCTTATAGCCGGGTTAATTTTGGCCGTATCCAAATGGCAAGTGTCGCTGGGGGGTAACTAGAAATGGGTGTTGGTGGCACAAGTATTTGGCAACTTATAATTATCCTGCTTCTAATTCTGATACCTCTTCTAATATTCAGGCCGATTGTTAAGAAAGCGGGATTCTCTGGATGGTGGACGTTGATAATCTTCATGCCCATCGTCAACCTCGTCATGATTTGGGTATTTGCCTTTATCAGTTGGCCTGCGGAAACGCCTAACATGGCGATGAAGTCCGACGCTTGACCCCCTTCATTCGTGGGCAGAACTGCGTGAAAAGTGACGCAGGTCGCTCGTTTATACGTCCTACCCTAAGAGAGGGAATCAAGGGGTCGGAATCAAGGGATCAGCCAACTTGATTTGTATTGCGTCATGAGACCTTGCCTAGTCTTCCGCACCGCCTGCCTTCTGCTCCTGGTTGTTCTTGCCGGGTGCAGTACAGGGCCATATCTCAAGCCTGAGGCTGTCGCTGGCGGTACATATAGCACCGAGAACCCAGCGTGTCCTGGTCCTCTGCAGGTCATCGAGTTTCGGCCCGCTGATGAGGAATGGATTGTCTTTCGTGTGTTAGCAAAGCTTCCCAACCGATATAGCCCAGAGGGAACGAAGCTCACCGCTTATTTCCGATTTGTCTATCTTCTTCCTGAGCCTCCTCGTAGGCGTTGGTCAATGTTTCCAAGCGATGCGGAAGAAAATGAGATGAAGGAACTGGTGGAACGGAGAAGAAATCAACAAATCGAGATAACCGCGTCTAGTCCATTCGCAACCATTGTGCTTCCCGATGGAACAGAGAAGAAAGTTTCGTTGCCGTTCTTTGAAAAGCCATACAACCCCAATGAGCACGAGCAGCCCTACAACATCCGGGGCCCGCAAGTCGTAATTTCGCCTATGGCGTTGGAGAGTTTCACAGTCATATTCCCTGACATCTATCTCAACGGCAAGAAACTATATATTCCTCCTGTCAAATTCGGTATCAGCAATGACTGGTATGCGCCTGTTCTTAATTGCTGACGGCCGGAAGCATAACCTTTCAGTCGGGCTGAACTGCGTAAAAAGTGACCCTATTGATCTATCCGCGTTATTGAAGGTCATCGGCCCTTGCGACGCTCAACATCTTCGAGCGTATAAGCGGCGAGTTATGTTTTCGGCAGCGCCGAGATCAGTGACAAGCAGGGATATCCTCAAAAGGTCGCATTACCAATCGCCCCTGACTCTTTTGCTCCCACTAGCGAGGCATCAGGACTGATCGTAATGACCACCAATAGCGAAGATATAAATGGACTTTTCATCGAAACGATAAATTAAACGATCTTTCTGTGATATCCGCCTGGACCATAGGCCAGCGAGGTTGGGAATCAAGGGGTCAGCCAACTTGATTTGGTTTGATTCCGTAAACTGATGTTAGGGAAGTACAAAGGTGGAATCAGGTCAGCAACTTGATTTGGTT
>NZ_APHR01000012.1 GCF_000349205.1 Methylophaga lonarensis MPL
CGATAGCCCACGCCTGACCGTCACACGCAGAATATTCAGCCCAGTGTGTGAAACGTCGACACCATCAGACCACGAGTAGAACTGCGTTTGTTGGCCATCAGCTCGGCCACCCGGCTTTTCATTTCCCGCGCCGCTTTATTCGTAAACGTGACCGCTGCAATATGGCTGGCCTTGATATCGCACTGTTCAATCAGATAAGCGATTTTGCGGGTAATCACTCGTGTCTTGCCACTACCGGCACCGGCCAACACTAATAAAGGTCCGTCGATGTAACGCACAGCTTCCCGCTGTTGCGGATTCAGATCATTCACAAATACTTACAAACTCGTGTCGAGACGGCGATAGCCAATCGCCTCGGAAAGATGGCTGGTCTGGATAGATTCACTGTCTGACAAATCGGCAATGGTACGCGCCACGCGTAGAATCCGGTGATAGGCACGTGCTGACAAGCCCAGCTTGTTGATCGCCTGTTCCAGCAAATGAAAGTTCTGATCGGACAAGGCGCACACGCTCTCCAGTTCTCTGTGTTGCAAATTGACATTGGGCTTGCCACTGCGTTGTAGTTGCCTGTCTCGGGCTTTGATCACCCGCTGTCTGACTACCGCGCTGGATTCAGGTAACGGCTCATCAGTACTGGGCCGCAACAGCTTTTTATCCACCGCCGGGACTTCCATCAGCAAATCAATTCTATCCAGCAACGGGCCGGAGATTTTAGCACGGTATCGACGTATCTGATCGGCTGTGCAATGACACCGAGCCTGCCCCAGATAACCGCAGGGGCAAGGGTTCATGGCAGCAACTAATTGAAAACGTGATGGAAATTCCGCCTGCTGAGCAGCGCGTGACACCATGATTCGGCCCGACTCGATTGGCTCACGCAATACTTCAAGTACTTTGCGATCAAACTCTGGCAACTCGTCCAGAAACAACACGCCATTGTGTGCCAGAGAAATTTCACCCGGTTTGGGCTGACTGCCGCCACCAACCAAGGCCACCGCAGAAGCCGTGTGATGTGGTGATCTGAAAGGCCTTTGACGCCATGTTTCCACACTAAAGCCCTGACTGGAAATTGAATGCAAGGTCGCCGTTTCAATGGCTTCCAGTTCACTCATCGGTGGCAATATGCCAGGCAAGCGGCTGGCCAACATGGTTTTTCCGGTGCCCGGTGGCCCGGAAAACAACAGGCTATGACCACCAGCAGCGGCGATTTCCAGTGCTCTGCGAGCACTTGCCTGACCTCGAACATCACTTAAATCAGGATACTGGGGTGTCAGATCCTGTAACTGTGATTCAAGCAAACCCAGACGTTGCTGTTGATGTAGATGGGCACACACCTCAAGCAAGTGCCGGGCAGCATAGCTCTCGCCCTGTTCACACAATGCGGCTTCCTTAGCATTGTCTTGCGGCACCAATAACCGCCGTTGCGCCTCGGCGCAAGCTAATACTGTTGGCAATACGCCGCGCACCGGCCGAAGTTCACCACTCAGCCCGAGTTCGCCAATAAACTCCATATTGTTCAAAGATTCGGCTGGAATTTGCCCGGAAGCTGCCAATATCCCGAGTGCAATCGGCAAATCAAAACGACCGCCCTCTTTTGGCAAATCGGCCGGCGCCAGATTAATGGTGATGCGTTGCTGCGGGAATTGGAAACGGGCGTTGATAATGGCTGAACGAACCCGATCTTTGCTCTCCTTGACCGCTGTTTCCGCCATGCCGACGATGGACAGACTGGGCAGACCATTGGATAAATGTACTTCGACCGTCACTGGCTGCGCGTGAATACCGGTGAGTGCCCGGCTGTGAACCTTTGCAATACTCATCTTCCTTTCCCTGGAATTTAGCACTTATCAAGTCAAGCATACCCGGCATTATGGGTTTGTCCAGCCAGCCTGAAAGTAAGACATAAAAAAACCGTCAGCGCCCAAGCTCTGACGGTTTTTTTGATGCTTTAGCAGTTATCAGTCGAGATAGCTGCAGCAGTAATCCACCAGTTGACTGATTTTCAGGTCAAATGACGCATTGGCTGGCACGTTGAAAGACTGGCCCGCTTCAATGTGGTGCCATTCTGTTTCATCTTTGAGTCGATAATCCAGAGTGCCTGCCATGATTTCCATCAATTCGGCTTTTTCGGTGCCAAAGGTGTAATCGCCCGGCATCATGATGCCGAGTGTTTTATAGCTGCCATCGGCAAAAGTAACTTTGCGACTGGTGACTTTGCCGTCAAAGTAGACATTGGCTTCACGGGTCACCGTGACATTTTCAAATACAGACATAAGGCTCTCTTATTCAGGTTTGTGGGCTTGTTCGAGTTCAGCAACACGCTTTTCCAGCGCTTCCAGCTTTTCGCGGGTGCGTAATAATACCTGAGTTTGCACCTCAAATTCTTCACGTGTCACCAGATCCAGCTTGTTGAAAGTGCTGCTCAGGGCTGAGCGAAGATTTTTCTGCGCATCATCACGCATCTGTAACAAACCCGGTGGCATGGCTTTGGTAAATGTGTCGATAATTTCGTCAAACTTTTTCGGGTCGATCATGGTCATTCCTCTCATACCTGTTTCTGATGAAGTTTATTCTACGGCAATCATCGCGACTGTGAATGCTGTTTGAACTCAGGGTCTGTTTGCGATGGTTTCGCTTGCACGTTATGCTTTGTCAGGTAAAACTTTTTCCGAGGTCTCTCATGTCAGCAGTATTCTGGATCATCATCGTTAGTGCAGCATTGATCAGTGGCGTGTTTGGCTATGTCATGGGGCGGCGTAATCAGCCGGGAAGCCCTGAAGACATCGAGCATATTCGCGCACTTCATGAACAACAGCTGATGCAGAAACAAGCCGAATTTGATGCCTACCGTGAAGAAGTGCATCAACACCACGAAAAAACGGCCAATTTGTTTGTATCAATGGCCGCGCCCTATCGGGAAATGTTTGACCATTTGTCAGAAGGCTATGACCGTCTCGGTGATTTCACCCAACACAAAATCCTGCCGGAACGTCCGGGTGCTTTGCTGGATGGGCCCGAGCCAGACAAAACCAACAACCCGTTTGACCCGAGCATGGCACCTGAACCTATCATCAGCGAGCAACCGCCTCGCCGGGATGATTGATCAGTCGTTCAAGGCCACTTTGCCGCTCCAATTTTCGTTGTAACGACCACTGCAACACATTGGCTGAGGCCATGACTGACACCGATTGCCTTGCCCGACTCAACGCAGTGTAAACCAGCTCTCGGCCAAGCAGGGCGTTATCTTCTTCTGGCATCAATAACAAGATCGCATCAAACTCCGAGCCCTGACTTTTGTGAATGGTCATGGCAAACACGGTTTCATGCGCAGGCAAACGACTGAGTGGCACTTGCCGCAATTCTCCCGCAAACTGAAACCAGGCCCTCAACTCGCCTGAGGCATCCGCCAATATCATGCCGACATCGCCATTGAATAACTGCTGACGATAGTCATTTTGCGTCACCATAATTGGCCGACCCGCATAATACGGTTGTGAGGTTCGCCAGCCTCGCCTTGCCAACAAGCGTTCCATCATGATGTTCACGGCCTGCACCGACTGCGGCCCCTGACGCATGGCGCACAACACCCGAAACTGTTCAAAAGCACTCAGACATTCAGGCACTGATTTTTCACTTTCGACGGCGCTGATGTAGTCTTGATAACCCTCGGTTAATTGCCGTTGCAACTGCTCGTTGGAAAACGACTGCCAGCTATCAAATTCTGTCAGCAAATCCATCAACCGCGCGGCATCGCCCTGATTGGCCGCGGTCACCAATTGGCCAACAGTGCCGCCCGCAGCAAAACGATAACTATGCTCAAGTTTGATGACACAGTCCTGTAGTGGCAGTTTGTCGCTCGATTCAGCCAATTCAATCGCTGTCAGTTCAAATGCAAGCTGTCGAAAACCATCAGAAAAACCGGTGGATCGAGCACACAAACTTGCCAATACCGCGCCCGACTCGACCGAAGCCAGCTGACCGGCATCGCCCAGCAAAATCAGCCGGGCATGTATTGGCAATGATTTGAGCAACAACGCCATTAAGCTGATATCAATCATTGAGGCTTCATCGACAATCAAGACATCCACCGGCAATGGCCGGTCGGCAGAATAACGCCCTTGGTCATGACGTGCCGTGATACCTAATAGCCGATGTAATGTTTTGGCTTCGTATATCTGTTCGCTGCCTTGATTCACCGCTTGCTGCAAGCGGGCAGCGGCTTTACCTGTCGGCGCAGCCAATGCGACTCGTAGTGGATGTTCAGTCGTCTGCTCAAGCACGTTTAATGCACGCAAAATATTCATCACCACGGTCGTTTTGCCGGTACCGGGGCCACCGGAAATCACCACCAATTGCTGACGCAAAGCGCTTAACACCGCTACTTTTTGCCAATCAATGCCGGGGACTTGGCTGTTCCAGTTGGCAAAAAAGCTTTGCAAGGCAGGTTTATCCAGAGGCCATTCAACGGCTTTGGCGCGTTGCAAAACAGACTTGGCTACCTGCTGCTCGTCCTGCCAGTAGCGATACAAATACAACAAACCGTTTTCAGTCAGCACCAGTGGTTTAAATTCGCCCTCACTGCCGACCACCTCACTGCGCTGCAATTGCATTAACCACTGTGATGTTTCCGGGATGACCGCTGCGAACATTGGCTGTGTCGCAAGCGCTTCATGCAGGTTCATGCACACATGACCGTCACTGATTGCCTCACTCAACAATCCGGCGCTCAGGGTGACCAAAGGATCTTCTGTCTGTTGCTGACGCGCGATATAAGCGGCAAATTGACAGGCCAACTCAGAGTAACCGGCTTCACGCAACAATTTCACCGCGTTCATCGTTCACCTGCCATCAACTGATCCACCGCCTCCAACAGGCGTCGATCCAGTCGGTCAAAATAAACGCCCGTGTGCGAATCGTCCGGCTGCATTCCGCGAATAAACAGATAATAAACACCGCCAAAATGCAGCTCCGGATCATAATTTGGCAGTCGTTGTTGCAGATGTCGGTGCAGGGCCACGCTGTAGATCAGGTATTGCAGTGGGTAGCCATGACTGAGCATGGCATTGTGCAGGGCTTCCCCCTGATAGTGCGCCGGTTCAAAGCCAAGATGATTGGATTTGTAATCAGCCAGATAAAAACGGCCCTGAGACTCAAACACCAGATCAATAAACCCCTTCATAAAACCGGTCAGCTCATGAAAGTGCAAATCACGCGCCAGTGGCTGCCAGATACTGTCTGTCGGTGTCTGTTGCAACACCGTTTTTAACGAGGCCATATTCAAACCGGCTACTGGAAAATAAAACGCCATTTCATTGACCCGCTGCCCGGCTTTCAGGTCACTCAAACGCAATCCTTCTGCGTTTAAGGGCGTGTTAATGACTGCATACAGCCAGTCGGTGACCACTTCTGTCCATTGCAGGTCCAGACCAAACTGAGGCAACAGGCGTGACACCGTGACACTGATTTGCGCTGGCACTGCCGAATCAAATTCAATGTTTTCCAGACATTTGTGCAGAAAATTGCCCGCCTGACGGCCCCGTTCAAAGCCAAACCTGTCCATAGTGTTACGTTGATTGCTCAGTCCGGTTTCAACCATGAGTGGCTCGGCGTCATAATCCGGCTGCTCCGACACATGCCCGCGGCTTAACAAAGAAAAACTGCCAATACGCCAGGGCTTGTGAATCTCGCCATTAAAGGCACGTGCCTTATAATCAGCCACATCTGATTGAGACGCCTGATAGACCATCGGTGGTTGTGGCTGATAATCCGTCACTGAAATCGTGCCGCCACTGCTGGCTGACAAGGCCTGTAAATCCTCTCGCATCCCCGCAGAATTCTCGCCATGCAGTAATTGGTAAAGCGCCGATTGATCAATGCCTTTTACGTTACCCCAGACAATCACGCAACGCTCTCTGGCCCGAGTCAGTGCCACGTAGAGCAGACGCAGTTCTTCAGCTTGTTTTTCTTGCTGAGCGAGTGTTTGTGCCTCTGACAACAGCGGTTCGGCCAATGCTACGCTCGCTGCATGCTGCTGGGCCGGATCATGAAACTCAATGATCTCGGCCTTGTTATCCGGCTTTCTGCTGGTCCAGTTAAACGGACAAAACACAATCGGATATTCCAGCCCTTTACTGGAATGAATCGTGATGATCTTGACCAGGGCCGCATCACTCTCCAGCCGCAATTGTGCCGTTTCATCTTCGGTATCACTGGCTTGTTGTTGTCTGGCAAACCACTGATTCACTGCTTCGATATGGTGATTCTGACACGCTGATTCTGCCTGTACCAGCTCGGCCAGATGCAGAAAATTGGTCAGTTGTCGTTCACCATCAGGCTGTTGCAACAGCCGTTGCAGCCCGTTATCCAGTTGCAGCAGGGCGCGAAACATTGCCATAAAACCGGAATGTAACCAACGCTGTTGCAGGCGTTGTAACTGCTCTATCAGGTCATTCCACTGTGCTTCATCCTGCTGGATTTGATAAAGCTGTTCAGCTGAATACTGAAACAACGGCCCGGCCAGTACAGTACTCAATCGGTGAAAATGATCCGGTTGGGCCAGTGCCAGCATCAGACAAGCCAGATCAGTCGCCTGCTTGGAGGCAAACACATTTTCCCGCCCCTGCTGCACACTGTTGATACCCCGCTGACGTAAAGCCTGCTGAGTGATCTCAGCGTCTCTGTGACTGCGCACCAGCACTGCGATATCCCCGCCGTTGATGGCGCGTGTTTGTTGACTGTTTTCGTTAAACAATCTGGCTTTACCTTCAGCAGCTGCGTTGAGCAAACGGGCAATTTCATCAGCGGTGATGTCCACGGCAATCTTTCTCATCACTTCAAGCGTGTGTGGCTTGTCCGGCTTGTCGCTGTCCACATAAAAAAACTGCAAAGCTGAAGTTTCAACATCATCAAGCGTTAATGCCGGATCGCCATCTCGCGAGGCATCAACTTCAACAAAGGGAATCTGCTCGTAAACAAAGGGGGTGGCCGTTTGCATAAACAAGCGATTCACCGCCGACACCAGCGAATGATGCGAGCGCCAGTTCTTACCCAAGGTATAGGTCTCGTTGGCATCCTGCTTGGCTGTCAGGTAAGTGAAAATATCCGCGCCACGAAAACTGTATATCGCCTGTTTGGGATCACCGACAAAAAACACCGGCAAACCACTGTCGGCGAAGACTCGCCGGAAATTATCGTATTGCACCGGGTCGGTGTCTTGAAACTCATCGATCAGCGCGGCTTTGAACTGTTCACGCAATCGGGTGATCAGCCACGCCCCTTGAGGCCCCTGTAATGCCTGAGACAAGTTGATCAACAAATCGTCATAGGATTGCACTTGCTGTTGGATTTTCTGCTGGGGCAATTGTTCACGAATAAAGCGCAGTAATTGCAGACGCAGGTGTTGTAGTGCCAGTGCATTTTGACGCTGGTATTCATGAAAAGCTTGGTGAAAATCCTCACAGCCCTGCCAGAACTCAATATGGGGCAGATCCTGCCCCTCAACCAAGGCTTCTTCGATTCGACTGATAGTAAAACGATCAAACTGCTCAAATACCAACGAGGGCAAGTCAGTCTCGCTTAGCAAATCTTCCAGCATTTGCACCCAGGAGCTGACCCAGTCGGCACGATATTTTCTGCCGCTAAGGATTTTTTTGTTATTGAGCATCGCAATATAGTCATCGCGATGCTGATGCCATAACTGCTTGATGTTTTGAAAACCTTGGATGGCTGCCTGTTTTGCCGCAGCGGCATCGACCTCTGGTAAATCCTGAATCTGCAAATAAGGTTTACCCATCAGACTGCGAATCGATTGCAGCAAGGTTTCCGGTGTTTGTTTTCTGGCCAATAGATAGGCGCTGAATTCACTGTCCATTGGCACGACATTCCTGCGCCAAAAATCATCGGTCACCGCCTGCAACAGCTCGCAGTCATCGCCCATCAGATCCATCTCAAACGGGCTGCCAGATTCAAAGGCAAAGTCTTTTAAGACTTGCTGGCAAAAACTGTGAATGGTGAAAATCGCCGCTTCATCAAAACTCTGAATAGCCAGTTCCAGACGTTTTAAATCCTGAGTTCTGCCGGGCTGTTCAGTGACAATCAAGTTACGTTCGTCACTGAGCTTTTTACGCAGGCGATCCCGCAGCTCCTGAGTCGCGGCACGGGTGTAGGTGACCACCAGAATCTGATCGACATTCAACTGATGTTCCAGTATCAACCGCAGATACAGCCCCGCCAGGGTAAAGGTTTTACCGGTACCTGCACTGGCTTCAATCAGATTCACGTCGTGTAATGGCGTGGTTTTGAGATCAAACTGCTTCATAACTTATCACCCTCCATGGCATGCCAAATTGGCTGATAAAGGCGCAGTGCCAATGCCCGAAATTCATCATTTAACGGTGATTCGCTGAACAGTAGTTGATGATAGGGATCGGCATCCTCACCAAGCTGATAGCCACTGGTCCAGACCTTGAAGGCTTTGGCATCGGCATCACTGGCACCTTGCAACTCAGCAGCTGCGTAGCTCAGGCTGGTCAACGGCAGTAACGGAATGGTTTGATGCAGTCCCTGCCAGTAAATTGCCAGTAAATCAGCCAGCAATGCGCTGGCATCATCGACCGGGTTGAACCGCAGATAACTGTCTTCACATTGTAACTGGCTCTGTAAAGTCACGCCCTCAGGTTTCAGACAGTTCAACACCAGATGAGAACACCACAGACCTAGCAAGTCTTTGGTTTTCATTTTGGCCAAGCGATAGTGCAATAAACCTGAGGCGGATAAACCTTCCAGTTGACCGGTCACCGTGAATGCACCGCAATCAAACTCAAATGACAGTGCAGGCAGTGGCGCTGACGTTCTCAACGGCTGCAGTTTTTCAGTAAAGCTGTCGACTTTTGCCAACTGCTGGTCAAACAACAAGTCTGCAAAAGCCCCTTGTGGCAAAACACCGGTGGCCTGAATAACGGGTTTTATCTCGTCGATTTCTCGTGCCGATAACCGACCTTCCAGCATCTGTTGTCGAATCGCCCAACCATCGAGTCCGTTCAAGGCAAATGGCTCACGCACTTCCAGGGTGGCGTCTTCATTTTCAAAATTAATTCCTAGCCGTTGCTGGGCCAGAAAGCGCGCCGGATGACTGAAAAAACTGATGAGTTGCGACAAGCTGACAAATCGCCAACTGTCTTCAGCTTCTGGCAAAGGATTGGCAAACCACTGAACCGCTTGCGATTGTTTTTGCACCGATGGGCAGGCCTCGGCATTAAAGCTGAATAGCCTGTCATCCTGCGCAGAAAAATAACGTGGGCTAAACGCTTGGAGCGGATGGCGGGTAAGCAACTGCGTCCAGATGTCACTGCCTTGATCGGTCTTGAAACGTCTGTTCAATACGTCGGCAAAATCACTGACCAGCACCGACGGCGGAATCGCTGTGTTGTCATAAATACTGGCACCGACATAGCTGATGTAAAGGTGCTTGTTGGCTGACAGCAATGCCTCGAGAAACAGATAACGATCATCATCACGGCGTGAGCGATCACCTGCCCGGTAATGTGAAGACAGCAAATCAAAGCCCGGCTTGGGCTGGCGACGCGGGTAGCTGTTGTCATTCATGCCTATCAGGCACACCACATCAAAGGGAATGCTGCGCATCGGCACCATGTCACAGAAAGTCAGTCCCCGGCCCATGAATTGATGCTCGGCGCCGGGTAACTCAATGTGCAGATCCAGCCAGTCTCGCAAACATTCAACTGACAGACTCTGTTCAAATCCAACCTGCTGCGCGGCTTCAGTCAGCGAATCTATCGCTTTCAGAATGGCATCCAGTTGTAGTTGCTCGTTTTCATCCTCAATGGCGAACAAACGACGCAGCCGTTCATTGAGCAACAACTGCCAGTCGGCCGCTGTCCGGGGCCGTTTTAATGCGGCTCTGAATTGATCCAACTGTTCAATACAGGCGTTTAATTGGGCGACCAGCCTCGCCCGATCACCGGAAATGCCAGGCATCGGTAACTGTTGATTAAACAACTGCCACTGAGCCTCTTGCGTCGGTGGCAAGGCATACCCCAGTAACAACCTGTCCAGCCCGGCCCGCCAGGTGTTGGCATCCAGAGCTGGCATCCCCAAAGCCTGTTTATCGCCTGCATCGAGCCCCCAGCGAATGTGCGTTTGCCGTAACCAGTCGCGAATGATGTCCAGATCCTGATGATCCAGACGGAACTGTCGCTGTATGGCTGTGCACTCCAACAAGCGCATGATGGTTTCGGCATCAAAACGCGACTGCGGCAGGCTTAACAAGGTGCTGAAGCTTTCGATCAGTGTTTGTTGTTGTGCATCGCCACGGTTGGCAATGCTGAACGGAATAAATCGCGCTGTGGGCTGGCTGCCAAACACTGCCTCAATCGCAGGTGCATAGCTTTCAATATCCGGTGTCATCACCACGACATCGGTAGGCGATAACTCAGGGTGTTGTTCAAACAGATTCAGTAATTGATCGTGCAACACCTCGGCTTCACGCATCGCACTGTGGCAGCTATGAACCTGCAACGAGTCATCATCGTTGGCAACCGTTAATGCGCTTTGTGCACTATCCAGCTCAAAAATATCCCGCTTGAGCTGACTGAGCATGTCGTCACCTTGCGGTGGCAGATACAAGGACTCGGCCTGATGAGGAATCGCCTGAAGTTGTTCAAAAAAAGTCTGGCCCAATTTGCCCAGACTGGCCAGCAAGGGATGCCCCTGCTCGCTAACATCGGTTTCATCATCAAATAGCAAACGCTGTTTGGCTTGTGATTTCTGGTTCAGCAAATCGCCCCAATAGGCTTCACTGGGCGACAGAAAATAAATCGTCACTTCGGTCAACTGAGCAATTTCAGCCAATAATTGCAGATACACCGGCGGCATAGCCGTCAAACCAAAGACTGAAATTCGTGGTGGCAATAATGACGCCGGAAACTGCTTGTTTGTCAGTGCCTGCTGCATCTTGTTGAGCAATCTTGCCCGGTGCATCGGCGCAGGATCGTCAGCCGTTAATAATCGCCATAAGGCGGCTTGCCAATGTGCCTCCTTGCCAGCTTCCCAATCAGCAATCCAGTCGGGACGATACATCAGATATTGATCAAAACTATCAGCAATGCGCTGGGCCAGATCCAGCATTTTACGTGGTTCACGCTCATTACCAAGATAACGACCAATCGCTTCAAATTCCGGCAAACTACTGATCGATGGCAGCAGTTCAAGAATTTTCAGGCTCATCGCATCGGTTGAGTAAGGAGATTCTTTGGGGATCTCCGGCCAGGCTTGCCGAAACAGCTTCCACAACCAGGCTGAAGGAAAGGGAAATTCAATATGGGCAGCCACCCGTTGATTGGAGGCCAGAAACAGATTTAACCAGCGCGCCAGCTCGTTACTCTGCACAATCACGGTTTCGGCTTGCAGTGGTGGTAGCGGGTCTTGCTGATGAGCTTCAGCCAGATGTGCAGCAAGCTGGGACATCGAATTGCTGTAGATCACATTCAGCATGTTAATTTTTCCCTGCCTGAAGCTTAAAAACGAATTGTGCTGAACACCGGTGACTTACAAAACCTGCAGCGCGGAACATGCAAAACATTATGCTGAATCAGTCATCGGATAACCAACCTTTTGCCACCGCCTCATCGATATTGTGCATTACCCACTGGTGAATTTCCGGGAATGTCTCGGCAATGAAGGCGTGAGCCCCACTGACCTGTGACTTTGTCACATTGTTTTCCTTCCAGGGTTTGCCCTCGTTGCTGATATTCAACAAAAACGGTAACAGCCGATCGACTGTCTTGAGCAAGGTGGCTTCCTTGCTGTGCCCCAGTTCCTGCACTTCCCATAACTCAGTGAGATCGCTAATGGTGTTGCCTGGATGGCCGGCTAATCTTTGCAGGCATTGTCGTTCGGCATGATGCGCAGCAGTGCGATCCTTGGCATACAAGAAAGTGTCTCCGGCATCTATTTCGCCTAAATCATGCACCAAGGCCAGCTTCAGCAAGGTCTCAATATTCAGGTCGAGTTTGAAGTAATTTGCCAGCGCCCAGCAGGCCATTGCCAGATGCCAGGAATGCTCCGCCGAGTTTTCATAACGCTTCCCGCCGGTGATGTAACTACGACGATTGATATGCTTTAACGCGTCCAATTGCAGAAAAAACGCGGTGATATCGTTGAGCGATGTGTCTGTGTTTTTTGTCAGGCAACATTAATTTATCTGCTTAATCAGGTTCCCGGTAATGCTGCGATGGATTGCAGCACTTTACGAGTGATCGCTTCGCGTTTGTGCAAATCTTCAAGACGGTTAGGCGTATCAATATTCAAGGCAAAAAACACTGGCCCGGCTGGCCATTCGACCCAGCCTACCCACCAGCCAATTTGTCCCTCCCAGCCTGTCTTGGCACGAAGTATCCAGTCACGCCCAGCTTCAACAATCATCAGATCTTTAACCAAACGCTGATCTGCTTCATCAAACGGCAATTGATTCAAATATAATTTTTCCAGAAAGCTGACCTGTTCCTGGGCTGTAATTCTTAAATTGCCGTCAATCCAATAAGTGCTGGTATTGCCGGTCGGGTCGGCATTACCGTAGTCAATACAACTCAGATATTCGCGTGCCTTGTCCTGACCAATTTGCTCGCCAAACAACTCATACACCCAGACCGCAGAGGTTCGCATCGACGATCGTAAATCCTGATCCTGATTATGGTCTGCAAATGTGCGTTGCACACCATCCCATGGAAATACTTGAAATTCGTCTTTCACTACACCAGCATCAAGGGCAAACAAGACATGTGGAATTTTAAAAGTAGAGGCAGGCGGCAAACGCTGTTGTGATCGGGCTTGGTTCCACACTCTCATCTCAGCTTGTGTTTGCCTTTTATCCAACACGACGATTGTGCCATTGGCGGCAAAATCATCAAAAATGCGCTGCCAGTCCAGCTCTGATTGAATTTCAACCTGAGCGCTCGCACTTGCAGCCAACATCAATCCATAAACCAAAAACGCTAGTAGAGAAAACTTCATTAAACCTCGTTTAATTTGCACTTGAACACAGTAAAGGTATCAAATCACCCGCCACCAGTGATGATCGCATCATGAATTGTTTGAACACAATCGAGACATATAAAAGTCAGCCCCGTTAATGTTGTGCGTAACACAACTGTCACAAATCCTTCATCAGGATGTAAGAAACCGTCTCTAGGCTGCTGTGGATGTTGCTTCCACACATTCACTGGAGTTGTTTCATGAAAAAATTGCTTGCTGTTTCACTGCTGACCCTCAGCGCTGCCTGGAGTAGCCATGCGGTTGCAGATGCGTCTCAATGCCCCACCACCTTGCGTTTTGCCGATACCGGTATTGAAGGCATGGAAGAAATGGTGCGTACCTATGGTGAGTTCCAACAAAAACTGACTGATATTCTGGGCATTAACGTCCAATTCTTCCCGGTTTCTGATCGCACCGCCACTGTTAACGCCCTGCAATTCAATCAGGTCGATATGATTCTGGCCGGCCCTTCTGAATACGCAGTCATGCGTGCTCGTCAGGACGTCAAAATGATGGTCGGTATCGAGCGTACTGAATACGGCAGTGCCTTTGTAGTGCATGCTGACAGTGATATTCATAGCCTGGCCGATCTCAAGGGCAAACGCATTGCCATGAAAGATCCAGGCTCAACCACTGGCCATATCATTCCAACACTGATGCTTAAAGAAGCCGGTCTGGACATTAACCGTGATGTTCAAGCATTGCTGCTGGACAGCGCACGCTATGAAGCCATGGTCAACCGTGACGTTGACGCCATGGGCAGTGGTGTTCGTGATGTAGCGGTACTGCGTGAACGTCATCCTGAAGGTGATTACCGTGTTATCGCCGAAAGCGACACCATGCCACGTGACTTGTTTGTTGCTCGCGGTGGCATCAGTGATGAATGCATCAGCTACGTCAATCAGCAAATCATGGCTAACGGTGAAATGCTGATGGAATCTATCCTCAACCCGGGTGAGCGTAAAAAATACATCGGTGCCCGCTTTGTTGATGATTTGACTGAAGAAGAATATGACCGCATCACCGAAGCCTATGCGCTGGTCGGTATGCCATTGAATTAAGTTCTCTCTGCAGTGCCCTTTAGTCCCGGTCGCAAGGCCGGGATTTTTTTATTGAAAACAACAGGAGAGCACCATGACTGCTATCCGTGTGCAATCACTGCACAAACATTTTGACAAAGTGCATGTCTTGCGCGGCCTCAACTTTGAAGTCAACGCCGGTGAAGGCGTTATCTTGTTGGGTGCCAATGGCTGCGGCAAATCCACGATGATGCGCTGTCTGAATGGCCTGACCAAAGCCGATGAGGGTCAGATCCACATTAACGATGTGTGTGTTCAGACTGCCTCACGCAAACAACTGCGCCAGGTTCGCCGCCAAGTGGGCGTGGTGTTTCAACAATTCAATCTGGTCAATAACCTGTCGGTTTTTCAGAATGTGCTGTTTGGTGCGATTGGTCGCCAACGCTGGGGCCTGATGGGTGCGATGGCACCCCTGGCCAATGCCGAAGAACGTGACAAGGCCATGGCCTGTTTGGAACGGGTTAGCCTTGCAGATAAAGCCTCACAACGGGCTGAGTCATTATCAGGTGGTCAACAACAGCGGGTGGCGATTGCCCGCATGCTGATGCAGGAAGCTGAAATTGTATTGGCTGATGAACCCATCGCCAGTCTGGATCCAAAATCAGGTCGTGAAGTCATGGACTTACTTTGGGATGTGGTACGTGAGCGCGGCATGACTGTCATTTGCACACTGCACCAGCTGGATGTGGCCTTGGAATATGGTGAGCGTTTTCTGGGCATGAAGGCCGGCACCATTCAAATTGATGCCAAACGCGATGCCGTCGATAAGGCACTTTTAACCACTTTGTACCAGGGTCAGGTTCGGGTCGATGGTCAGCAGACTCAGTTGGCGACAGATACCGAAGTCATGGCCTGATCCGGAGATTTCAATGAACGCAGATCAACGTGCGGCCATGGCCGCCCCCGCGAGATTTCGCTCACCATCGATTTTTATCTGGGTGGTGATCATCAGCTTTGCGGCTTTTTTTATTCAGGGGTTTGCATCAGCAGATATTCGCAGTGATCGACTGCTGCAGGGCCTTGGCAACCTGGGCAACTTTTTTGCCCAATCGGTTCCCCCCGATACCAGCCGTCTCGGCCCGATTTTTCGGGCGATGCTGGAAACATTGAACATGGCGATTGTTGGCGTCACCTTTGGCGTGATTCTGAGCGTGCCTTTTGCCCTGCTCTGTTCCAGCAATACTTCCCCCAATGCCGTGGTTCGTACTGTCAGCCGGATGATTGTCGCCACCTTGCGTACTATTCCGGATCTTATCTGGGCACTGATATTTGTGGTGGCGGTAGGCCTGGGACCACTGGCTGGCATTCTCGCTATCATCATGGATACCATTGGTTTTTGCGCCCGTTTTTTCTCGGAACGTATTGAAGAAATCCGGCCCGGCCCTTCAGAAGCCTTAACGGCAACCGGTGCCGGTCGTATGTCAGTGATTTTTGGGGCGATCCTGCCTGAATCGATGGCTTCAATGACCGCCACCAGTCTTTACAGTGTTGAAAAAGCCATCCGCTCGGCGGTGGTACTGGGTTTGGTGGGCGCTGGCGGTATTGGTGTTGAACTGTCTGTATCCATGCGCATGTTCCGCTTTGATCAGGCGCTGACCATTATTCTGGTGATTCTGGTGGTGGTGATCGCAGTGGAGCAGATTTCCTCTGCCATTCGCAAACGTGTCATCTGAGCAATGACCGTTTGCATCAAAAACGCCCGCACTGCGGGCGTTTTTTGTTTTTGTGCCTGCCTTCAATGTTGTATGCTCTGGGTTTGCCTTATTCAGTAAAACATTCATCCAACGAGGGACACGCCAATGCGCCGTAACCTGCCACTTGTACTAATCACCTTATTTCTGACCATGCTAATGCCGCTCGCGGCACAGGCCAGCGAACGGGTACTGATTGTCGTCACCAGCCATGGTTATATAGGTAAAGATGCCGCCAGCAGCAAAGGCGACACCGGTTATTTTCTGTCAGAAGTCACTCACCCCTATTACCAGTTCAAAAATGCCGGTTTTGATATCGACATTGCCAGCCCCAAAGGCGGTGAACCACCGATGGACCCCGGTAGTTACAAACTCAACGACGAAGACAACCAGCGTTTTGTCGCCACGGCTGAAGACTGGAGCAAAATGCAAAACACGCTCAAATTGAGTGACATCGCTGCCGAAGATTACAGCGCCATCATTTTTGCTGGTGGACACGGCACCATGTGGGACTTCCCAGATGATCCGGATATTCTGCGCCTGACGCGTGACATCTATGAAAGTGATGGCGTGGTGGCTGCGGTGTGTCACGGCCCTGCAGCACTGGTTAATGTGACTTTATCCAACAATCGTTTTCTGGTGTCAGGTCGTGAAGTCAGCACCTTTACCAACTTTGAAGAACGCATCGTGCGCCTATACAGCGATATGCCGTTTTTGCTGGAAACTCAGCTAAAAGAACGCGGCGCGCAGGTCAAAAAAGCGCTGATTCCATTTATGGAAAAAGTCAGTGTCGATGGTCGTCTGGTCACCGGCCAAAATCCCAACTCAGCACGCGCCATGGCTGAAGCGGTGGTTGAAATACTGCTGGAGCGACAGCCGATTCAGACAGTTGCCTTGCAGCACTGAGTTATAAAAAAAACGCCCGCATTGCGTGATGCCCATCAATTAGTAAAAAAGCTGTTGGTTGGGAAAATGTAATCAAAAAACATACTGATTGATAAGCATGTTTTTGAAGAATCGGCTCTGTGGGATTCCACGTGAATTCGTGTAATTCCACAGAACATTCACGTTATTCCGGCACGAACACCCTCGGCACTCCCGCGCCACTCTCGTTATTCCCACACAAACACACTCGTCGTTCTTGCTTTTTATTCTCGTCATTCCGCCTTTTCATTCTCGTCATTCCCGCACTAACACACTCGTCATTCCCGCGCAGGCGCTGAATCCACTGA
>NZ_APHR01000013.1 GCF_000349205.1 Methylophaga lonarensis MPL
GGATAAAAGTCAGCACCATGACTGAAACCCGGTTTCCGGGCAGTCCAAAAAACACTGCGCTGCCTACATGACCAAAGGTCAGCGGTCTGCCGGGTTTCATGGCAATTTTCCAGAAGTTGACCTGGCCCAGTTCAGTCAGAATGTCTTTGACATAATCAGCATCACCGACAGACACGCCGCCGGAGGTGATAATGACATCCGCTTCGCTTGAGGCTTGCAGGAATGCTGCTCTGAGCGCGTCCTTGTCATCGGCAACGACACCCATATCTCGAATGTCTGCGCCAAAGCGTTGCAACATGCCAAACAGAGTATAGCGATTGCTGTCATAGATTTGACCGGGAGCCAATGGCTGACCGAGTGATTTCAATTCATCGCCAGTCGAAAAAAACGCAATACGTGGCCGACGTCTAACCCGAAGTTCAGCCATACCGAGCGAAGCGATAAGGCCCAGGTCGGCAGGCGTAAGACGCCTGCCTTGTTCGACAACGACATCGCCAATTTGAAGATCTTCACCGGCATAACGAACATTTTGTCCAGCTCGCACGTCTTCGTGCAGTGTGACAGACAAGTCGTTGACTTCAGATCGCTCCTGCATCACCACCGTGTCACAGTCCTCTGGAACGACAGCTCCGGTCATGATTCTGACGCACTGTCCTGCTGTCAGGCTGCCAGAAAAAGGTTGACCTGCGTAGGCGTGACCGGCGAGTTGAAAGCTGTGTATTCCAGCTTGCCAGTCCCGACTGTGAATGGCATAGCCATCCATCGCCGAATTGTGATGTGGGGGTACTTGAACAGGTGAGTAAATTGTCTCATGCAGCACTTCACCTAATGCTTCTCTCAGCGCACAGTTGCGCCAGCTGTTAATCGGCGTGATGGCGGCCATAATCTTGGCCCGGGCAGACTCGACATCCAGTTTGATTGCTTCAACCGGATCCTGGCAACTGGGCTGAGGGCTAAATTCCGTCATGCGATCTCCATTGGCTGCTTTTGAGTTCGACAAAACTCAATAACAAAATCTGCGATCTGAGTCAGATTGTTCAGATCCAGCACTGGCAGTTCGGGGGGGGCATCGACCGCCTGGTCAGTGGCAAAAGCGATAATCGAGGGATCATCACGATAGAGTAACGGCTTGCCAAGGTCAGGGCGATGCAGTTCTATTTTGGCAAACTGCTCCTGTTTGAATCCTTCAACCAGTACCAGATCAAGATGCTGCTGCTCAAGACGCGATAAACACTCAGCTAACACCGGTTCGTCCCGGCGATCAGCATGTGTATGCATCAGTGCCAGTAAACGACGTGAAGCAACGACCACCTGACTGGCACCCGCTTCACGCATTCGGTAACTGTCTTTTCCCGGCACATCGATATCAAAGCGATGATGTGCGTGTTTGACCACTGCAAGCCGAAGGCCGCGGTCCTTGAGCTCTGGAATCAACTTCACCAGCAAACTGGTTTTTCCAGTGCCGCTAAAGGCGGCAAATCCCAAAAGTGGTAGAGGAAACTCTACCGGCCTCTGCTCGGTGATGTCTTCAGGGTGATTGAAGTTAATAAAACAGTCTTGCTGGTCGCTGAAATCAACCTCTATCAGCTGATGCCGCTGCATCCACAAATCAATTTTGCGTTCGCCCGAGGCAAGCCAGTGTTCCAAATCAGACTGCAGCTTGCGAGAAATTAACGCAAATACGGGCTGAATTCGTTGACCATCATGCGCAACGGCAATATCAGCCTGATGCATTAACAGGCTTTCCATCAGTCTTCTGCGCAGCAGCGAGCTTATCTGTGGACAGTCACACGGCACTGTTAAAATATAATCAGCCCGGGATTGTTTCATCGCAGACAGCATGCCGCTCAATGGACCTTGGTAGCCTTCCAGTAAATCCGTCGCTATCGGATAACCAAACGCTTGGTATTGCTCAATGTGCCTGTTGGCATTGATGGTCAGTGAGTCAACCTGACCCTTGAGCCGGTCAATTACATGGCGGATCAATGGCTGCTGCCGATAACTGATCAGTCCCTTGTCTTGCCCACCCATGCGTCGACCCTGGCCACCTGCCAGGATTACTCCGTTCACACTGGGAAAAGTTGCACGCTTCATGATTATTCGCTGTAAGATTTCATTGATGCAAAAACTGCGGAATAACACATGATCTCACCGCACTTATACGCGCTTATTATACTGCTAAATCAATCATTTGTTTGGGCTGATGCGCTTGATGTTCAGGTGGTAGGCCTGTTTCGGGATGTTGCCGTCGTTGAAATCAATCGGCAGCAATATGTGTTGTCGCCCAATCAGAGTACACCGGAAGGCGTCACTTTATTAAGTGCAAACAGTCAGCGTGCACTATTAGATATTAACGGCGAAACAACAGAGCTTGAACTCGGTGGAACCATTGGTGGCACATTCAGCCCGCCGCAGCAGGCCAGCGTGAGCGTCTGGCCACGCAATGGCTTGTATTCCACTACAGGCTCTATTAACGGGTTCAGCGTCGACATGCTGGTGGATACCGGTGCCAGCGCCATTGCGATGAATGCCGCCACAGCAAGGCGACTCGGGCTGGATTATCTGAATGCTCCCCGCGTGGGTGTCAGAACAGCTTCGGGCGAGGAATTAGCCTATGAAGTTCGCCTGGAACGCGTCGAGCTTGGAGAAATTCGCCGTTACAACGTCCGGGCAATTGTCATTGATGGGCCGCAACCCCAACAGACATTATTGGGGATGAGTTTTCTGGATACCCTGGAAATTAAGCGCGAAGGTGACAGACTGGAATTGCTGCAACGTTTCTGAACACAGCAACCGTTTTGCCTGGGTGATTCACCTAAGACCCAAGTGTCGTTGTCACTTGGACTAGTAGAGGCTTGCTCGCCTAACGCAATGATGAAGGTGAGCAACCGTACTCACGTTTGAACAAATAGGCAAAATAGCTGGGGTTAGCATAACCGATATTCAGAGACACTTCGGTGACTGATAACCCTTGCTCTAATAGCAATATTTTGCTCTGTTCTAGTCGTTGTCGTTGCAGGTAACGGTGGATGGGCTGGCCATAGATTACACGGAACCCTGTTTTCAATCGCTTCTCGTTAAGCCCGACTTTTCGGGCCAGTTCACTGATAGTCCATGGGAAGGCAATATTTTCCAACATCATCTGGTGTACTTGTTCTATTTTGCTTGCCTCTCTGTGAGTTAATGGTCGTTCGACGTTGGTTTTTCGACCTTGTTCAAGTATTTGCAAAAGATTCGCCAGAATATTCAGGGCGTGCGCTTCCAGTTGCAGATCGTGGTCTGGTGGTCCGAAGATATTATCAATGATGAATTGGGCAGCCTTATCGATCAGACGATTGGTGAGTGTGCAGCCCAGCCAGACATTATCAGAAGATGTGATGCAGGCTGGATGATTTTTATCCAGTTGTTTAAACAGGTCAAATTGTTGAAGTTTTTTCAGAAAGTCGAGCGTAAAACGAATATCAATGCCCTTAAACAGCGTATTAGGTGGCAACACCGAACAACCGCTGACCGGCTCAAACATGACGGAAATGTAGGTCCAACCCCGCTGGTAGGGGATGTCTAATGTCTGATTGCTGCTGGATGGATAAATCTCTCCTCGTCCCTTGCCTTCCAACATGATGTATATGGTCACACAGGGCTCCGCTTTCATGTGCGCAGTGTGTGTAAGTGTCTCCAGATTTAAATCAAAACCTGAAAGATCAAGTCCATCACGCAGATTAAGACGACAGGAGCGTCCACTGATTCCTGTCAGTTCACTCATGTATTTATCAAAATCATAGCCAACATTTCCCACTTCCTGTGTCGGGTCGCGCTGAAGAACCGGCCGTTCGCTGATTTTTAATTGCCGCATATCGCATCTCCTGACGAGTATTCTAAACTGATAATGATTCGTATTATCAAATAATACCCTTTCCCGTTTGTTTTTTCCCTAATCCCATTAGCACGCGGCTGAAAGCAAACTTAGTCTTGTCGCAGTATTTAACAGCGAGGATATGATGAATAAACAAAAAACACTTTATTGGATGATGGCAATAGCCATAGCCAACAGTCCGGTGACATGGGCAGAAACGCAGGATGAATCTGTAGAACTTTCAACGCTGGTCGTCAGCAGTAAACGCTCGACAGAACTGGAAAAGCTGGATGTTGAAACCAAGATCATCAGCAAGGAAACATTGGAAAAAACCGATGTTCAGTCACTGGATGGGTTAAACGGCCTGGCTCCAGGCTTGTCGATTTTGCAACGTGGTGCGCGCATCTATAACAACATTTCCTTACGTGGGCAAAGTTCGATGGACTTTTATGTGCCCAATGTTTTGGTCTATGTCGATGGACTGGTACAGGATCAAGGTACCTTGGGCCAGGCATTACCGATTGCCACACGTCAGGTAGAAGTACTGAATGGACCGCAGGGAACATTGTATGGCCGTGGAGCTGTCGGCGGGGTGATCAATATCATTACCGATAAACCTGGTGAAGGTAAGGATTTTGAGCTCAGCACCTCACAAAGCAATCTGAAGCAAATGGTCAGTGGGCGCGTGAATCAGGCGCTGGGAGATAGTGGTTTGTTTTTCGATCTCTCAGGACATTATCTCGATGAAGATGGAGAGTACAAAGGTCTGCTAAGTGGCAAAGATCTGGGTGACAGTCTCAATAAGCAGATTCAGGGCCGATTACGTTGGGCTCCGGAAAATTCACCATGGGATGTGATGTTGAGCTTGCGTCATGACGAGATTCGATCTTCCGAAGAACAATATGTACCTGAGAGTGATTTCAGTCGGCGAAGAGCGTTCCCGGTCGAAAATGAATACAGCTTGCGCCTGGATAGCTATGGGCTTATCGCCAGCTATGATTTTGACAAGGTAAAAGTATCTTCACTGACCAGTTATCAGGGCCGTGACTTTAATCGTGTGGTGTTTTCACAGGCCAGCCCGGAAAGTCAAAAGACTATTACACAGGAACTTCGCATTACATCATTGCCCAGTGCCTATGACACCTTCAGCTATCTGGCCGGGCTGTACTACGAAGATACTGATTTCAGTTTTGCGCGGCCTGGCTCTTTAATGGAAAGCAACCAGACCATGGAAACCATGGCCGCATTCGGTGAAGCCACATGGTATGTGACTGACAAACTGGATATCACCACCGGGCTGCGGCTGGATCGAAATAAAGTAAAAGCGGATGCCAGCTTTGCCGGAATCACTAATCAAGGCAGTGACACTTTTTACAGCACGTCACCAAAACTGGTATTTGGCTATCAGCTAACACCGGAAACCCGGGTTTATGCCTTGTACAGCGAAGGCAGCAAATCAGGTGGTTTCACCCGGGTTTCAACGCCTGCTATTGTGAATCAGAGCTATGACGCCCAAAAAGTGCGCAATTACGAGATGGGTATCAAAACACGCATGCTTGATGAACGGTTATGGTTATCGGCAGCGACCTATTTCACCAAAACCGATGATTACCAGTTATATCTGGGGTTTGCACCAAATCAGTATCTGGACAATATCGGTGAGACCGAAGTCAAAGGCATCAGTTTTGATAGTCATTTTGCGGCCACCGATCGTCTAAACCTGTTTGCCATGTGGGCATACAGTAAAGCGGAATTTACCGACTATGATGCTACTGATACCGATTTGAAAGGTAATGCCACACCGTATGTGCCTCGCTCGACTGCAAATGTCGGTCTGGAATATGACCTGCCAGTGCCTCAGTCAATCGGTAAGCTCAGCTTTCATACCAATGCGTTGTATACCGGCACTATGTACTTCGATCAGGAAAATGTAGATAAGCAATCGTCCTATACGCTTTGGAATGCCGGTTTACGCTGGCAGCCCCAGCACAATGTCAATGTGGATCTCTACGGCAATAATCTGAGCAATAAAGATTATGCAGTGTATATGTTCAATGGTGGACCTGGACTGGGCAATTTATACCAGTTGGGAAGAGGGCGTGAGATAGGCGTTAAGTTAACACTGAGTTATTAAGCGGATGTTGTTAAAACGCCTTAAATTCTGGATCTGGCTGCACAAGTGGAGCAGCCTGATCGCTATGCTGGTGATGCTGGTGGTGTTTGTTTCAGGCTTGCCATTGGTGTTCAAAGCCGAGATTGAATACTGGATGGGCTATGGCAGCGCTGAACGACAGGATCTGGATGAACTGGCATTGGATACGCTGGTTGCAGCCGCTGAACAGCGACGACAGGATAAAGTCGTGCAGTTTATTGTTTGGGATGACAACAAACCGGGCACGGTCATTATGTCAATGGCAGATACGCCAGATGAGGCGCCCTATCACAATATTTCACTGCTGGTCTCACCTTATGATGGGCAGATTATCCATGATGAAGCCGAGCCGCTGGCCTTTTTTGTAGATTTGCATACGCAACTGTTAATGGGTAAAGGCGGCACATTTTTACTGGGCATTATCGCGGTGTCACTAGTGTTGTCGCTACTATCAGGTGTGATGATTTATAAACCATTTGCAGGGCGACGAGAGTTTGGCGCAATTCGTAACGGTAAATCAAAACGGGCCAAATGGCTGGATGTGCATAATGTTCTGGGCATGGTTGTGTTTGGCTGGATGTTGGTGGTCGGAGGTACGGGTTTGATCAACAGCTGGGGTGAATACCTGGTGTATTTCTGGCGTGCAGATCAGGTGGCGGATATGACCCGTGCCTATCACAACACGCCAGCGCCGGATAAAACTCAGTTTGGCAGTGTGCATCATGCCTTGGAGATTGCCAGAGATCCCTTTCCGGAGATGGTGCCCTGGTTTATTGCCATGCCAGGATCAATGATGTCAGATGCACACCACTACACCATTTATTTGCGTGGCGCCACGCCAAGAACCGCACAACTGGTAAGGCCCGTTTTGGTCGATGCTGTAACACAAACTATTACCGATAGTCGTGAAATGCCCTGGTACATGAAAACGTTGATGTTATCGCAGCCGCTGCATTTCGGTGATTATGGTGGCCTGATGCTTAAAGTGATCTGGTTCCTGTTTACCTTGATATCTACGGTAGTGCTGATAACCGGTTTATATCTGTGGTGGGTGAGAAGAAAGCAACGTTATAACCCAGATAACTGGCAGGAGTTATTGCAGTCATGATGTTGAGTAATCACCCCGTTTTGATGCCGGTTGTTTTATTCGTCGTGACCATTATCGGCTTGGTGACCGCGCTAATGGGAGATGGTGTCTGGAATGGCGTGGCATGGTTGTGTCTGCTGATTCCGCTTTGGTATTGCTTACCAGTACTCAGAAAAAGCATAAATCGCACAGACTAAGTCAGCAAAACATCGTAAGTATGCGTTCGATTGAAACAAAAAAGCCGGGAGACCGTTAGGAGCTCCCGGCTTTTTTTTGATCTGGCCTTGAATCAGTCGAAGCCTTTGCTTATCAGGGCATAGGCTGAGTGATTGTGAATCGACTCGAAGTTTTCAGATTCGACGATATAGGCTTTGATGCGATCATCAGCATTCAGTCTGGCTGCCACATCACGCACCATGTCCTCGACAAATTTTGGATTGTCGTAAGCATGTTCGGTGACGTATTTTTCATCAGGGCGTTTCAGCAAGCCATAGATTTGGCATGAGGCCTCTTCTTCGACCAGATCAATCAAATCTTCGATCCAGATAAAGCTGTCGGTTTTCACCGTCAGTGTCACATGTGAACGCTGGTTATGTGCACCATAATCAGAGATGTTTTTGGAGCAGGGGCACAGGCTGGTCACGGGCACAATGACTTTAACAGTCATGCTGGTTTTCTGGTGATTGATTTCACCAATAAAACTCACCTGATAGTCCATCAGGCTGCGCACTTTTGAAATAGGTGCTTCCTTGTTGACAAAATATGGGAAGCTCATTTCGATGTAACCAGATTCGGCATCCAGACGCTCGGTCATTTCGCCGAGCATTTCGTGGAATGATTTAACTGTAATTTCACGTTCGTGCTGGTTGAGGATCTCAACAAAACGAGACATGTGAGTGCCTTTGAACTCGTGTGGCAGATTCACATACATATTGAAATTAGCGATGGTGTGCTGTTCACCAGTGGTGCGATCACTGACCACGACCGGATGGCGAATGTCCTTGATGCCTACTTTATCAATAGCGATGTGACGTTTGTCCTTGATGTTCTGGACATCTTCAATTTCGCCAGCGGCGACAGGTTTGGTCTGTTCGGTCATGGTGTTGGTGTTTCCTCACTGTATTTGACACAGGCGCGGTCGGTTTCCCAGACCGTGACGCCTGACACTTTGGCAGTGTCTGTGTTCAGGGTGCTGCTCAGTCGCTGATAAAAGAATCGGGCAATGTTTTCTGCCGTCGGATTGATTTCATCAAACGGCGGAATATCATTCAGGTAGCGATGATCCAGCGTTTTTGCCAATTCACGGGTCGCGGTTTTCATGGTTTTGAAATCCATGCCCATGCCATGCTGATTGAGCGCTGTCGCGGTCACTTCGACTTCAAGCTTCCAGTTGTGACCATGCATACGCTTGCAATCCCCTGGGTAGTCTCTCAGGGTGTGGGCAGAAGCGAAGTCAGCCAGAATTTTTAATGTATAGAGTGCGCTCATAATGTTGACTATTATACTCGGGAATTATGCTGGGTAACAGGCTATTATGACGCAAAAAAACGATTGATGGTATCGACCAATCCGTTTGAATCCAGCCCACAATCGGCCAGCATTTGCTGATGTTCACCATGTTCAACATAGCGATCCGGCAAGCCCAACATGCGAATATCAATGTTGTGGCCGACTTGTCGCAGATATTCGTTGACCGCGCTGCCTGCGCCACCCATCAAGGCATTTTCTTCAATGGTGACCAGCAGTTGATACTGCTCGGCTAGCTGGTCAATCAGTGCTGTGTCCAGTGGCTTGATAAAACGCATATTGATGACGGTAGCATCAAGTTTTTCTGCCGCCTGCAGTGCTGGCGCCAACATGCTGCCAAATGCCAGGATAGCTGTTTTTTTGCCTTGGCGAACGAGCGCCGCTTTGCCGATTTCGAGTGTTTCCAGTTGCGTGGAGATCTGGCTACCCGGCCCACCACCGCGGGGATATCGAACTGCGGCAGGTCCTTGGTGATAGAAGCCGGTGGTTAACATTTGCCTGCATTCGTTTTCATCGGCAGGGGCCATGACCAGCATGTTGGGAATGCAACGCAGATAACTGAGATCAAAACTACCTGCATGGGTTGGACCATCGGCACCGACCAGACCGCCGCGGTCAATGGCAAATAACACCGGCAAATTCTGAATGGCAACATCGTGGATCAATTGATCGTAAGCGCGCTGCAGGAAGGTGGAGTAAATAGCGACCACCGGTTTTTTGCCTTCACAGGCAAGACCTGCTGCCAGCGTGACGGCATGTTGCTCGGCAATGCCGACATCAAAATATCTATCCGGAAACTGTTCAGCAAAGGCGTTGAGTCCAGACCCTTCACACATGGCGGGCGTAATACCGATCAAGGCTTCGGATTCGCTGGCCATGTCACACAGCCAATTGCCAAACACCTGGGTGTAGGTGGGGCCTGATTTTTTGCTGTTAGCCGGGCTGACGCCGTGATATTTGCAAGGTTGTTGCTCGGCTGGCTCATAGCCTTTGCCTTTTTTGGTCACGATGTGCAGGAATTGAGGACCTTTGCGCATCCGCAAGTTGGTCAGTGTGGCGATCAGTGTGTCCAGATCATGCCCATCAATCGGGCCGATGTAGTTGAAGCCCATTTCCTCGAACAAAGTACCGGGAACGACCATGCCTTTCATATGCTCTTCAGCACGTCTGGCAATTTCCCAGGCGGGCGGAATCATTTCCAGGACTTTCTTGCTACCCTCACGCGCAGAGGCGTAGAACTTACCGGATAACAGACGCGCCAGGTAGTTGGCCATACCGCCGACATTTTTCGAAATCGACATTTCGTTATCGTTAAGTATGACCAGCAGATTGGTATCCAGATCACCGGCATGCGCCAGGGCTTCATAAGCCTGTCCTGCGGTGAGCGCGCCATCGCCAATAATGGCAACGCTGTGGCGATCTTCACCATTCATTTGTGCAGCCAGTGCCATTCCTAATGCAGCACTGATAGAGGTGCTTGAATGGCCAACCCCAAAAGTGTCGTATTCACTTTCGCTGCGTTTAGGAAAACCTGACAAGCCATCGGGCTGACGCATGGTATGCATCAAGTCGCGCCTGCCGGTGATGATTTTATGTGTATAGCTCTGATGCCCTACATCCCAGACAAGGCGATCATAGGGTGTGTCAAACACATAGTGCAGTGCCAGTGTTAGCTCAACCACACCCAGGTTGGATGAGATATGACCACCTGTTTGCTGCACACTCTCGACAATCAACTGGCGGATTTCTGAGGCCAGAGGTTGCAGTTGTTTGCGCTCGAGCGCCCGCAAGTCTTCCGGACTGTTAATCTGTTTGAGTAAGGAGGTCTTGCTGTCCATAGCCTCTAGTGCGCTCGCTTGATGACATAATGTGCAATGGCGACCAGAGCACGGCTGTCTATGGCCAAAGATTCAACCGCCGAGATGGCTTCAGCTATCAAGTCCTGTGCTTTTTGTCGGGCTTGTTCGAGCCCGAGTAGCGCCGGATAAGTCGGTTTGTTGAGTGCGATATCAGCGCCTTGGGTTTTCCCCAGTGTCTGTGTGTCAGCCGTCACATCCAGCACATCATCCTGCACCTGAAATGCCAGTCCAATGGCCGCAGCATAGCGATCAAGCGATTCAGCCTGAGTTGCATCGTAGTTATCAGAGGCCTGAGCACCCAAGGCCACTGCGGCTCTGATAAGCGCGCCGGTTTTCAGTTGATGCATGGTTTGCAGGGCGTTTAAATCCAGTGTTTTGCCGACGGACTCGAGATCAATGGCTTGGCCACCGGCCATACCAAAAGCGCCTGCGGCCTGAGCGAGTGTTTTCACCATGCGGGCTTGTTTGACCGGCGCAATTTCGTCATCACAAAGTGTTTCAAAAGCCAGGGTTTGCAGTGCGTCACCGACCAGTAATGCAGTGGCGTCGTCATAAGCTTTATGGCAAGTGGGGCGGCCTCGGCGCAAGTCGTCGTTATCCATGATCGGCATATCATCATGAACAAGAGAGTAGGCGTGGATCATTTCGACCGCCGCCGCAGCGGCATCCAGTGTTGTATCCGGTGCGGCGAGTGCTTGCCCTGTAGCGTAAACCAGCAGGGCGCGAAAGCGTTTGCCGCCATCCAGTGTTGAATACCGCATCGCTGAGAGCAGACGGAGAGAAGTCAGGCTATCCCGGTCGGCCAGTCTTTGTTGCAAGGCGAGTTCGACTTGTTGCTGGTGCTGAAGCATCCAGTCATTGAGCGCAAAAATCTGTGTCACGTGTCGTCGTTATCTGTTTCAAAGTCGACCAGACTGGCTTGGCCGGCCTGCTGCATCAGAACCTGTACTTTTTGTTCAGCTGCCTGCAGTGCTTCCTGACAGTCGCGACTCAAAAGTACGCCGCGTTCGTAGAGTTTGAGTGATTCTTCGAGGCTAATATCGCCTTGCTCCAGTCGCTCAACCAGTGTTTCGAGTTCAGCGACCGCGGCTTCATAGTCAAGTTTTTTGCGTTTCGCCACCATATCAGGCCCGCTACAGAAAATCTTTAATACGCCATTATATGTGAATCAACAGACCATTGCCTGCTGGATTGTTTTTTTAATTGTGTTTACGCTGTCGTGTTTTGATCAGTTTTATACGGTCCATGCCAAATATTATTCGCGGTTTTCATAATCTGCCATCCACGACCGACAATGGCTGCGTCGCTACCATAGGGAATTTTGATGGTGTGCATCTGGGACATCAGGCTGTGCTGAATCAGCTGGCGATGAAAGCAGACATGTTGCACTTGCCTGCGGTTGTCATCACATTTGAACCGCAGCCATTCGAATATTTTGTCCCTGAAAAAGCGCCGGCCCGACTCACCCGTTTCCGAGAAAAAGTGGAAGCTTTGCGTGCCTACTCAATTCGACACTTGTGTGTGTTGCGCTTTAACAGGCAACTTGCTGATATGTCGGCTGAAATGTTTATTCAGCGACTGTTGGTCGAGGGCTTGCAAGTACGCTATCTGGTGGTGGGCGATGACTTTCGTTTTGGCAAGGGCCGCAGGGGTGATTTTGCCCTGCTGCAGCAAGCCGGACGAGCCCATGGCTTTCAAGTGGTGAATATGCACACTTTTGCGGTCGATCAGATGCGAGTCAGCAGTACACGTATTCGTGAAGCACTCAATCAGGGCGATTTGGGACTTGCAGAAAAATTACTGGGTCGGCCTTATCGTATGAGCGGCCGTGTGGCACATGGCGATAAACGAGGAAGACAATTAGGCTTCCCGACGGCGAATATTTATCTACATCGTCATAAGGTGCCGCTGAGTGGTGTTTATGCCGTGCAGTTATTCGGTATTGATGAAGAGCCCGTTAATGGCGTTGCCAACATTGGCGTGCGGCCCACCATTGGTGGAGGCAAAGCCTTGCTGGAAGTGCATTTGTTTGATTTTAATCGCGAAATCTACGGTGCACATGTCCAGGTGTATTTTCTGAGCAAATTGCGTGATGAAGGCAAATTCAGTTCGCTGGAGCAATTGAGTCAGCAAATTCGCAAAGATGCGCAGCAGGCGCGTGACTATTTTGATATGTAGGGTCTGTTAATCTTTCACGACCATCATTGCTGACAGCTATTGAGGTATTCAGAGTAAGAGCGCCAGCAGTAAAACTGCTAGCAGAAGACCCAGCGTCATTGCGGCTTTGGTCATCATCGAACTGGAGCTTTGTATCGCGCAATCGTGTTCAACCTTGTTGTTGAGATATTCCGCGATCAGCTGTTGTGCCTGTTCGAAATCAGCCTCATCCAGCAAATAGACTTTCACAAAATCGCTTGCCGGAAGTTCGCCAACCGCGCCTTGCAGAAAAAAACCATTTACCTGGGTTTGCAGACCTGCATTTTCCAGCATGCCTGCGACAATATGCGCCTCACTGATGTCACTGGCTTCGAATATCAGTTTCATCCGTTGGTAATCTGACCTTCAATCGCTTCAAAACGGGCAATCATTCTGCCTGTGTTGTCATAAAGTTGAAGGTGCTGTCCGGTAATTCGCCAGCCACGAACTTGTTCAAGCGCCAGATGTAGTGCCTGAGCAGTTTCCATGCCGCTGGGGCAGGCCATCATGGTGCTGGCAACCTGACGAAAGCGTAGTTGTTGATCGTTGAGTACATAAGCCCCCATCAGACGGTTGCAGCCGTCAGAGCCAGACATGCGACGTTCAGCGTGATCCAGAATGATGTGCGCTTCCTGATTGCTTTGTTCAGGAATGATCGGCGTGTTGTCCAGACGAGTCAGTTTCCAGTAGGTATTTTCAAGTACGGCGGTTTTGCCTTGCTGGCCGCAGGTTTCTCCTGGCCAGATGCCGTGAACTTCATTCAGTTTCAGTGACGGTTTTATCTTCGCAGTGTTACGATCGGGTATTTGAGTCAGTGTGCCATTGAGTGTGACCAGTAACTGCTGAGCGGGGTGGGCGCGCATTTCCATATAGGCGCGTTGCAAAGGCATGTTGTCACCTTCAAGTTTCACCGGCCAGCGTTGACCTGAGATGCATTCTGTCAACAGCCCGGAGCCTGCTATATAGCGGTAGTTACCGCGAAGCTCCAGCTCTGCATCGAATGGTTCGAATTCTTGGTTACGCGTGAGCTGATAACTCAGCATACTATCAATATCACGTCCTTCAGGATCCTGTAGCGTCAGGGTGGAGGCATCAATTGCACGAAATCGCAGCAGCTCCTGTTCGCTGTGTAATTGCAATTGTTGATTGGTGGAGATGCTCCAGCGTCCCAGTTGATAATCCACTTCATCGCGTTCCAGATATTCACGACGCAGCAGATACCAGCGGTCATTCATCAAATTCAGTTGATGTCTGATCCCAGGACAATCGGCGCAGGGAAGCGTGCCCGCAAAACTTGCGGGCAGACTTTCAATGACTTTTCCAAGCGGATGACTATCAACGGTTGAACCGGTTTGATCCTGCTGACAACCTTGCAGAAACAGCGTGAATATCATCAGTATTGGCAAGCAATAGTGCATCACTGACTCCAGAAATGATGGCAAATATTATGCTCTGACATGATTTCTAGCGATGATACTCACCCTCGCGTTCTGGTTGGTAAATAATTTCCTCAATCCTGACCTGCATCACACGGCCGTCACTACCCGGCCATTCGATTTCATCCCCCTGACGCAAGCCCAACAAAGCGCTGCCAACAGGGGCGAGGATGGAGATCTTATTACCGGAATCATCCATATCTTTCGGGTAAACCAGTGTCAAACAAAAATCATCCTTTGATGATGACACACGAAAACGTACGGTTGAATTCATGGTGACAACATCATTGGGCATTTCGGTGGATGGCAGAATTTCAGCGCGATCAAGCTCTGCCTCCAATGCTTCTCGAGCTGAAAACTCTTTTTCGGGCAGTGAGGCGAGCAATTTATCCAGTCGCTCGGCATCTTGTTCCGACACAATGATATTGGGCTTTGTTGCCATGGCAGGACTCCAAATGTCGTAAATAGTGTCCGAATAGCACCATGACAAACGGCTGAAAAGATTGTCTGGGGAATCGGGCACGGAAATGTTGTTACAGAAGATCAGCAGCCACACAAAATGTGACTTGCTGTATGGCTATCATGCCATATTCGTCAGCGGTATTTAAGCGACTAAATTCATTGTTTGATAAATGTCTTGAATTCATTGCAGTTGCATGAATTCAGGCAACAAAAAAACCGCCCGAAGGCGGTTTTTTTGTCACAGCGATTGCTTCAGGCTTTGGTCAGTGCGGCTGCAAGCTTGCCAGAGAGCATGGCGAAAACCGCGCCGAGAACGCTTGAAACAGTGACCAACAATACTGGATTGGTCATGTCCAGTGCCGTTACCGAGCCTGCATTTGCTGTTTGCAAGGCATAAGCTGCGGTTGCTGCGTAGCCATAGACATTGGCTGGCACCACCGACAACAGATCAAAGCGGGCGACAAACACCAGAAAAAACACGGTCACACCGATATAGACCGCCGGACCAAACACACCGGGCAGAAATAGAGGGTTAAGGTTGACCAGTAACAATGCGATACCGGCAATTACTGCGCCATAAGCCATACCCACAATAGTTTTCTGTAATGCTGGTGTATCAGCGCCAGTATGAAAATAGCAGGCCCATGCCAGAAAACCGGCCCATACCAGAACGAACCCGGATAGCGGGCCCAGAGCCAAAAATGCCCAGACCGCACCCAGTACAGCAATGCTTGTCGATAATGCAGTGAGCTGAGACATACAGTTTAACTTTGACATACATTTCTCCCGTTGCTTTTATTGGTTGTGTATGCATGCCAGCTTAATGTGAATAATTATAGGAATATCAGTCAGCTAGCATGCACGAGCGATACTAGACCTAAAATTACACTGCTGTAAACCTATTTGCCCAAAATTGGTGCAAATTTAGAATTTGATGATTATCAATAGGCAAATCAGACGTTTATTGATAAGGCGTTGACTTGTCTGGTGATGATTGGAGCAGAAAGGTGTATATCAATGGTTGATACCGAACATGCGCAATCGGGGGCTTTGCCTATGTGCAATGGCGCGCTTGGCTGAGATGCTAATGGCGCGGTTGCAGTATCATGAACTGATTGGGTTCACCCACGACATAGATGCGTCGGTCATTATCAACGGCAACGCCTTCCGGTTGTCTGAGCCAGGCGGTCAAGCCAAGATCCCCGCGGCGCAGGCTGAGTCTTGAAAGCTCACGACCTTGCATGTCGATAACATGCAGACTGTCGGATGACTCGCTTAATATCAGTAGCTTGTCTGTTTCTCCGGGCAGGCTGGAAATTCCGGCGAAATCACGCACATTCAGTTGAATTTCTTGGATTTCAGAAAAATCTTGTCTGCCATTATCAGTATCAACCGGGCCTTGCCAGATGGTGGGAGGATTCTCAATGGCAGCAATCAGGCCGAATTGCTCCATAAAAGCCACACCCTCGATACCGGCATTGCGTTTGTCTTCCTCAGCAATGTTGATTACGGTTGAATCAGAATGACGAAGAACGGAGGTGTCATCATTAATCTCCACCAACACCAGGTTGTAACGCTGTTCTTCGGCAATGACAAACAGATTGTCTTTAATGTGTGCAATGGATTCAGTGTCCCGAAACCCACTAAGTTCGATGGTGCGTAATAGCTCACCTTGCTTGCTGAGGACGTGCACTTCTCGAGGTTTGTTGGTGATGGCAAACAGTGTGTCAGAGTCGGCGTGATAGGTCAGCCCAGAGAGGTTTGAGCGGATACCATTGATGCGAATGGGTTGTCCGACCAGTTCATATTGTTGCAAATCCCATCGTTCGCTTGAGCCATCCAGCGGTGATTTGTCTGGGTAATGCCAGATGAGCCAGCCTATCCCACTGGTCAGAACAAGTATCACAAAAATCAGCGAGTATTTTGCAATTCGGGACATTGGTATGACCGCAGCATAGATTCAAAACGGCGATTATTGCCAGCGCAACTTAACTGAAACTTAATCCTCTGCTCAGCTGGCTTCAGCGTACGCTAGAACAACATCGTCCATGACAACATCATGAGGAAGGTCAGACCAATAGTGATCGGCAGTGTTCCAACACTCGAGAACTTGTTTATCGATCGTTCAACTTTTCGCCAGCCATCCAGCTTCAATCGAATGACCCACTCTGGCACCGGAAAATGAATCAAGCAATAGCGAAGTCTGAGTGACAGCCATCTGCCCGCAAACAGTTTTGCTTTGAACGATGTTTTCAGTGAAAGTCTGCTGACGATAGCCGCGATGACTGTCGCCAGTATGATGGGCCAGAGCAAGCCTGTCAGTGCTTGTAGTTGCATGGTTTGTGTCAGCTGATGACGGAATTCATCGACCATCAGGGGGATGACTATCGGTGCCAGACTCAGCACGAGCCAGCTTGATAACGCGACTGCCTCTGGCGCTCCGGCGTTTTTGCTGATGTTTTGTTGTGACTGCTTCATCAACAATAACGCTCGAATCAGTAGCAGTGCTGTGGCCATTGAACCAATGCTGAGTAATGGCAAACTGAGCGCGAACATTGAATCTGAAACTGCATCCTTGAACAGATATTTAACACTGGCACCTGTTGTGAGAGGCAAACCCGCCAGTGCCAGTGCCGGCAGTGTCATCAAGCCCCAATGCCAGGGCGACAACCGTCTGGATGATGCCAAGCCTGCGCCCATGAACAAGGCCGCCTTGGCAACAGCATGATGCAGGCCATACATCGCCAGTAAGATGATGAGCGATGAAGTGGCATCACCGGTCATCCAGAACATGGCAATAATCATCAGCAGGTAGCCCATTTGGCTCACAGATGAAAAGGCCAGAACGGTTTTGGCCTGTTGCTGTAATAAACCGGCAACAACTGCGTAGAAAGCTCCGAACAGGCCAATGAAAAACACTACGGGGCCAAGAGCCACCGTTGTGGGCGTGTCAGCCGGGATAAATTGCCAAATTCCCAGAATGCCCGCCTTAAGCATGGCGCCTGACAACACTGCACTGGCCGCCGTCGGGGCAACTGGGTGGGCTAATGGCAACCACAGATGTAGCGGCCAAAACCCCGCTTTGAGACCAAAGCCTGTCAGCAAACAAACAGCAGTCAGCCAGCCAATTGGTTGTTGCCAGTCACTAAAACTCAACAATCCGCCAGTCTCATGAACTCGCAATATCAAGCCCGCATAGATCAGCATTTCTCCCAGCACTGCCAACTGCAAATAAAGCCTGCCTGCCTGACGAGGCAAGGGGCCAGGTTGATGGGCCACCAGACCATACGCAGCCAGACTCATCAGAGTAAAGCCGACATAAAAGCTGGCCGGATCCAGTGCGATGACCAGTAACAAATTGCCCGTCATCGACCATAACCAGAAGCTCCAGAAACGCAGCCGATGAACATCGTTGCGTTGTTTCACCGAGGCAAACAGACTGGCTATAGACCAGAGCACAATGCTCAAAAGCAGAAAATAATGATTGACCGGCGAATCGATACCAAGTGCTGCCCCAGGCCAGAGCATTGGCAACTCGATGTTTGCAGGGCCATGCCACAACAAGAACAAGCCCGGCAACGGCGCCAGCCAGATCCAGTTGCTGACTGAAGGCCAGCGCATCATCAATAACCAGAACAACAATGGGATGAGTGGGATATGCCACCAGTCAAGCATCATGGTGCAAACTCCCGAGCGACAATCAGCTGTGCCCAGGCCAGAGGGCTGAAGTCACTTCCGGCAAGAATGCCTGTCACTATCGCCAGCAGGGCAGTGAACAGGGTCGGCCAGAGTAGCATCCAGTGGGTTTCATTCCAGACAGATGCTGGTCGCCTGGCTTGGGGATGAGCTGCCCACTCAACAGCAGGCTTGGCAAACCAGCCACGATATAAAAGTGGCAGAAAATAGGCGGCATTGAGCAGGCCGGATCCAACAAATACCCACAATATCCAGGGCTGACCTGTTTCCAGAGCCCCCAATCCGAGATACCACTTACTGATAAAGCCTGCGATTGGTGGCACGCCAATCATGCCCAAAGCGCCAACAGTAAAGGCGGCCATGGTCAGTGGCATCCTTTGCCCAAGGCCGTTCATCTCCCGAATATGATGAATGTTCAGCGTCTCAGCAAAATTACCGGCACAAAAGAACAAGGTAATTTTCATGAGCCCTTGATGGACCAGATGCACCAGAGCGCCGATAGCAGCGATGGGACCAAGCATGGCAACACCCAGTGTGATGTACGACACCTGGCTGACGGTGGAATAGGCCAGCCTTTTCTTTATCTCGGTTTGTTGGAGGGCTCGAATCGAGCCATAAATGATGGTTGCGGCGGCCAGTATCATCAGCCCCTGAGTCAACTGAAGTATCGAGAGTGTTTCAATGCCGTAAACATCATAAACCAACCGGATAATGCCAAATGCGCCGGCTTTGACCACGGCAACCGCATGTAACAATGCGCTTACTGGCGCCGGAGCGACCATGGCTTGAGGCAGCCAGCCATGCACAGGCAGCAATGCTGCCTTGACGCCTAGCCCCAGCACCATCAGAACAAACGCCAGCGTTAAGCCAGCCTGATGTTGATCGACCACTGGGGATAGATAGCCCCCCGGAATAAAGTCGGGAGTCCCGGCCAGAGCATGCAGTAATGCAACCCCCATCAACACCAGAACGCCGCCACTGACGGTATAGGCCAGATAGACTTTGCCGGCACGAATCGCTGCGTCGGTGCCCCGATGTACGACCAATGGAAAAGTTGCCAGTGTTAGTAATTCGTAAAACACCAGAAACGTCACCAGATTGCCCGCCAATGCCAGACCGACGGTGGCACTGACACACAGACTGAAGTAGCCGAAAAACCTGGAGCGAAACGCAGAGCCTTCAAGATAGCCGATGGCGTAGATCGTCGTCGCCAGCCATAACACCGAAGACAGCGCGACAAATTGCAGCGACAACGCATCTCCTTGCAAAATCAGATCGGCACCCGGTAAGAACGTGATACTGAAGCTGAACTGTTGACCTTGACTGACCCCGTGCAACATCCAGCCAACCAGCAATAATTTGCTGAACACACCGGCCAGATTCAGTGTGATACGCAGGCGATGTTGTGATTCCTTGAGACTAAAAATCAGTAAACCGGGGATCAGTGAACTGAGCACAATGGCAACGGGCAAAATGGTTTGAATATCAGTCATCATGCGCTGAAGACATCCATTAACTGCAGCAGTGGCTCGGAGAATAGTGCCATCAACCAGACCAGAATGGCCGGTAATAACGCCAGCCATTGTGCTGACTTACCGTGTTCACTTGCTGTTGCCGACACAGACGATTGGCGAAAGCCCTGACTGACTACTCGAAACACATAAGCAGCACTGAGCAAGGTGGCGATAATCACCAGCAAGGCCCAGGGCCAGTATGCAGGTTCAATCAACATAGGTTGAATCAGCAGCCACTTGGCAATAAAGCCTCCGCTAGGTGGCAGGCCAATCAGGCTTCCACCTGCCACCGCAAAGGCAAACAATGCCACCGGCATGGTCAATGTCATGCCGCGCAGACTGTTCAGCCGTTTTTTACCGGTCGCCGCCTGAATTTCCCCCGCCGCGAGGAACATGGACGTTTTCGCCATTGCATGTGCCACCACAAACAACCAAAGTGCCGCCTGTAAATCATTCAATTGCCAGTGAAGCAGCAGGCCGAGTGCAAGCAGGCCATAACCAAGCTGTGCGACAGTGGAGTAGGCGACCAGTGTTTTCAGATGTGGCGTGCGGCAAGCTGACCAGCCGCCAATCAACAACGCACCGCCACCCAGCAAGGCCAGCCAGAATCCCATTGGTACAGCCAGTTCGCTAGGCGCCACTCGACTCCATAACAACCACAAAATGAACAAAGGTGCTTTGACCACCAAGGCTGATAATAAGGCGCTAACCGGCGTTGGCGCACTTGAATGGGCCGCTGGCAGCCACAAATGTAATGGCCATAAGGCTGCTTTCAGCATCAGACCGGCTGAGATCAGCAACAGGGCAGTTTGTGTCACGCGATCTGCCTCGGTCAGCGTTGCCAGCAATGCAATATCCAGTGTGCCGTACTGCCCATACAGCATCACCACACCGAGTAGATAGGTCAGCGATGCAAACAGTGATAGCAGTAAATAATCCAGTGCTGCGCGTAGCGCCTTTTGTCCTGCCAACGTCACCAGTGCGACTGCGGCAAGCCCCAGCAGTTCGAGCGTGACATACCAGTTGAACAAATCCATGGATAGCCACAAGGCAACCAGACTGCCGTGTAGCAATAGTGCCAGCGGCCAGAAAGCCTGTTTTATCGGCTGACAGTGATGGCTGCTGGCGGCAAAGCAGACAACGATGAGATGAATGACAGCGGTAGTGACAATCAACAGTGCGTTGACGGGCATCAGTTGAAAACGAATCGCCAGCGGACTCTCCCAGCCGCCCAGATTGAGCGATTGAGGGCCCGAATCGATTACAGACAACAGCGCCATCACTGCTGCCAGCAAACTGACAATGCTGGCAACGATGACCAGCCAGCTTTGTTGCCGGGGCCGCCACATCAACACCAGCATTGCCGCAAAAAAGGGCACAACCATACTGACCAGGGCTGCATTCATCAGCGTTTTTCCTGCTGGCTGGCAACCGCCAGTCTAAGTGCAAAAGCGGTTGCACTAACCGCAACGACCAGACCTGTCACCACCAAGGCATGCAAGACCGGGTCAGTGCTGGTTTCTCTGCGAGCCAGGGTGACCATCACCAAAAATACGCCACTGCCCATGATATTCAGCGAAATGATGCGCCGGATGGGGTCTGAATTACGCCACAAGCCATATAACCCCGTCAGCCAGAGTATGCCGCCAGTAGCCAGAAACAACTGCAATGACAAAGTCATGAGGCTGCTTCCTGTTGACCTGTCACCAACCAGGCCAGTGTTACTGCGATAGAAATGGTCGCCAGAAATTCAATGATGAAGATCAAGCTGGCGGAATAGCTTGCCGGATAATCAAGCCAGCCTTGGCCCAACCAGGCGGTCAAGCAGGCGATGATCAGAAAAAATCCGGCGCCGCACAAGACGGAACATCTTAGCCAGGCTTGCTCCCAGCTCAGACCGGGTATTACATGATTCAGTCTGAGCACAATCAAACCTGCTGCCAGTAAGGCACCTGACTGAAAAGCACCGCCAGGTCCGCTACTGCCTCTCCACAGCAGGTAACCGCCAATGACAATGGTCAGTGGTGCCAGATATCGGCTCCAGGCATTCAACAGCGGCCAGGGATCAGCGATGTTCAGGCAGGCAAACGAAGTTGTTGCATGCCGAGCAGGGCCAGCAGTAACACCAGTAATTCCAGCAGCGTATCCCAGGCCCTGAAATTGAGGAGCACGGCAGTGACCGGATGCGTCACACCGCTGTCCGTCATCGATTGTTCCGCCGCTGCGACCAGACTTTCAGGTGAGCTTGCCAAAGGTACTAAAGACAGCACCAGCCAAATCATGGCTGCCAGGCTAAAGCCAACGGCCAGCCATGAGCGGCGCGTGTTTTGTTGATGTTTTCCCTGAGGCAGACTGGCATAAGCAGCCATTAAAAGCACTCCGGTAATGCCTGCACCAATCGCCGCTTCAGCCAGTGCAAGATCAGGCGCACCCAACCGGGCCCAGGTGATTGACAAGATCAGACCAAACGCGATGAACAGAATAATGCTGTCATATAGACGTTTGACTTCAACCACAGCCACAGCAAGAGACAGCAGCACCATGCACAAGATCAAGTCAAATATCAGTTCACTCGCTGCCATCGGAGCTGTCCTTGTCTGATTGCAGTTGATAACGAGCCAGAAGTTGGCAGGCGGTCGCACTGGAAGCCATGACCAGTAACCAGATAAACAACATGAGTAGCACGGTGGCCAGCCGATCTGCGCGCAGGCTCAGGCCCAAAATAACCAGCCCCAAGCCCAGTGTGTCGGCTTTGGTCAAAGCATGCAGGCGACTGTATACATCGGGAAAACGCAGCAGGCCAACAGTGCCAACCACAAAGAATGCTCCGCCCAGCCAGAGTAACAATGTGCTCAACGCCTCAATCATCGTGTTTCCTGAGAAATTGAACCAGGGCGGCGGAAACCAGCGCGGCCAGCAATGCCAGGATCAGTGCAGCATCCATCAGCGCTGGTGAGGCCTGTGTTTGCGAGAGTATTAGCAGTATTGCGGTGCCGGTGGTGCCAGAGAGTTGTATAGCCAGTAGGCGATCCACATGACTGGGGCCTATTACTACCCGCACCAGTCCAATCAGGATGCTGGCCATCAGCAAGCCAATCAACAGCATCATCATGGCTGAATTCCTGTCAGCAATCTGGTCAGATGTGATTCAAGACGCGAGATAATGTCAGCCCAGTCTTGCTGTTGATCCAGTACATGAACATGCAACTCGCCCTGCTGGTAATGTGAAGCGAGCGTGCCGGGCAACAATCCGGTGAGCGCCGATAACAACAAACGGACCTGCTCATCAGTCGTTTTTAATGGATAACTCACCCATGCCGGATTGAGCGGCACTGCAGGATGAACAGCTCTTCTTGCCACATCCCAGGCGCCTAACCATAGTTCAATCAGAAAAAATATGATGAAAGCAGGGAGAGCAGATAGCCGGATGAACCAGCGAGTGTTATTTATTCCGACACTGACCCATGCTGCAAACATGGCCAGTAACAAGCCAAACAGGGGGGCCTCAGCTGCTGCCAGGATTAACCAAAGCAGAAAATAGAAAGCACACCAGATTGCTCCGGTTTGCAGTTTTCTCCAGAGGTTTGCCTTGCCCGAGCTCACAGGTTTCCTTCTTGTTGAAATGTCACACATACTATTGAAACAAAATCGCTGCCTCAAGTCTGAGCTGAATAAGCCACTCAGGCAAACCGAAATTAACCATGATTTTACTGTTGTATTGTGCCCAACCTGTTGTAGACTCAAACGAAAGGATGCAGTGCTACGATGCTTAGACGAGAGAGAGGTGCATGACCGCAGAAGAACTTGAAGCCAGGCTGCAGCAGTGGAAGCATAAATATTTCGAAGCCATCGCACGTGAAGAGCTTCAGCAGCATTATCTGCACACCCTCGAGCGTGCCTTGGGGCGATTGGCTCTGGTCGCAGAGGGACTAGACCCGGCTCTTGATCAGCAATTAAAAAATCTTCGCCATGAGTTACGAGGCAATCGCGACAGCGATCGCATCAGTGCAATTCTTGAAAAAATTCAGACGCTTATTCAGCAGGATACTTCCGAACAGAACTCAATCAAGACCAGCTCTGCGTTGATGCTGGAGTTGTTGGAAGCTGTTAACTTTCCCCCCCATTTGCGCAAGGAAGCTGCCGCACTGGCAAAAGCCATCAAGGTGACTTCCGACAAACATCAGCTGGCAAGCTACCAGAGCCAGTGGCTTGAATTAATAAATTCTGCAGTGAGTTCGGCGGCATCTGACAACACCGATGCCAAGCGGTTCTGGCAACGATTGTTGTCATTCCAGCCACGCAAAGACCATCTCAAGATGTGCCAGGGTGTGCTATTCGGTTTGCTTGAAAAACTGCATTTGCCTGAGCAGTTCAGCGAAGAATTGCTGGAAATTCGTGTAGCGGTAGAACGACATATGACCACTGAAAACCTGCCGTTCATCGTCGATACCCTGGCGAGCCTTGTCAACAGTCTTGGTCGTGAGGCAGAGCTGCAAAAGCTTGAATATCGTGCCTTTTTGACCAGCCTTACCGACAAAATCAATCAGCTGGATATGATTCTGCTGGAAAATGCCAACGAAGAAGCCGAGGCTTATCAGCATCAGTTGGCGCTTGGTGAGCAGCTTAACGCCGGACTGGATGAGATGCGTCGTGATATTGATAAGGATTTTCACGATGCCTATCAACTCAAGTCGATGATCAATCTCAAACTGACATCTTTGTGTGAGTTGTTTGATGACTATCGCCACGCCGATGAATCCAGGCACATGCAGTCGCAACGTCAAATCAGCAAACTGAAAACTGAAATGGCATTGCTGGAAGATGAAGCCCAGCGATTACGGGATGGTATCAGGAAAGCCCAGGAGTCAATGCGTAAGGATGCGCTCACCGGCATCTGGAATCGTCAGGCTATGATGGAAATGCTCGAACAGGAATATGTCCGTTGGAAACGCTATCAAAACCCACTGACACTGGTGATTTGGGATATTGATAATTTCAAGCAAATCAACGATCAATACGGACACATGGCAGGCGATAAAATTCTCAAGGAGTTTGCCAATATCCTGACCGAGTCAACCCGAAGTGCAGATTTTGTTGCTCGTTACGGTGGAGAGGAGTTTGTCGGAATTTTCCCTGAAACAGATTTGATCATGGGAACCCAGTTGGCCAACAAGATTCGTGAAAAAATCAAGGAAGCTCGTTTTGTCTATGAGGGCAATCCGGTACCGGTCACTGTCTCGGCCGGGGTGGCAAATTTTGCTCAAAATGACAGTGCCGATGATGTTTTTAAACGTGCGGATCAGGGTTTGTATCAAGCCAAGAAGCTGGGCCGGGATAATTGCGTATCCATTGAATAAGGGGTGGTAGCCTAATTTCGATGAATCGCAATATGCAGGAAAAAATCGAACTTGAGCACGAGGCTGCCAAGCTTTTCATGCGCCTGTTTGAAAAGCAGACCGGCATTCATATGCGCCACATCTGGCACAATGAACCACAACAGCCTGATGTGTCTTGTTATTTTGATCACCAGCGTCTTGATCTTGAAATCGCGCATATCTATGGCAGTGAAGAAGAAGCGCGTCTGATTCTTGGCAAGTCGGCCAGCTTACGCACGCTTGAAGTGCTGCATGAGTTGATGAATATTCCGGCCGAACAGCGCTTGTTGAGCGCACTCAATTCAATCCTGGAAAGCAAATCACGCAAGCGTTATCACAGTGATCGTGTCTGGCTGGTATTACGTAATGCCAACCCGTTATGGACCCGTCAGGATATAGAAGCAAACAGGCATCTGCTCAGTATTCCCGAAGCCCATCCTTTTGAGCAGATTTGGGTGGTGGGCGATATGCGAGGGGAGTCGGGAATTGTGCAATTGTATCCCGAACCTGACTAGTGCCTGTTGATCCTTCACCGTCGCCAGTTAAAACCCCAGTGTCTAATCATCGGCTTATTGTCTGAGAAAACAGCAGCCCCTAGCGTTTTGGCTTGGCTTTAGCCTTCACTGTTTTCTTGCTGGCGGCAGGTTTCTTGGGTGCATCCTCCTCAAAACCGCTACGCAGATAATGTGTCTCCGGGTCATAGCTGGTTTTCAGATCATCCTTAATGGTGCCTTCCCACAGTGGCACACCAACAAAATAGCCTGCGCGTCCGATTACATGTGCCGCCACCGGTGCGGTCAGAATAATAAAGGCAATAATCGCCAACGCCCGAGTTACCACGGCGACTTCGGCAAAATAAAATGCCACAGCGATCATAATCAAAGCGGTGCCCAGCGCACCGGACTTGGTGGTTGCATGCATCCGGGTGGGCAGATCCGGCAGTCGAATGATGCCAATTGCGGCCAGCAGCATCAAAGCTGCCCCCATCAACAGTAAGGCAGACACCAAAATTTCAGTCATCACGTGGACCTCCTCGCTCAAGGAATCGGGCAAAACCGATGGCCGCCAGGAATGCCGTCAGTGCCAGTACGATAGCGACATCAAGAAAACTGGCCACACCGGTATCAATGGCGTGCACCCCTACAATACCTGCCACGATCGATGCGACCAGTTCCAGTGCAACTACCCGATCAGGTAACGATGGCCCTTTGGCAAGACGGATAAAGCCCAACAACAATGCCGCCGAGAGCATCAGATAGACCAGATTAATCACATAAGCGCTCACTTGGTTCTCCTCAGCGCAATACTTCGAGCAGGCGCCGCTCGACTTCGTTTAGCTCAGCCAGCAGTTTTTTTTCATCCTGCAGAAACATTGCGTGAATAAACAACACCCGATTATCGTTGGATACGTCCAGACTCAGCGTGCCCGGTGTCAACGATATAAAATTGGCGACCATGGTGATTTCAAACTCTGTTTTGGCCGACAACGGGTAGGCAATCACGCCTGGCTGCATATGCCATGGTGGGGTCAAAATATCAAACGCGACCTTGAGGTTTGCTTTCACTAGTTCCAGGATAAAAAAGCCGACAAACCTCAGGACTCTCGGAATACGTTGTGCATAGCCTCTGATGGCAGGTAATTGTGTTTGAGCAATTGCCAGAACGGCATAGCCAAGGGCAAAGCCGAAAGTGAAATTCAGGCCACCAAAATTACCGGTCAGTGCCACCCAGGCCAGTGCAAGCAAAATATTCCAGAAAAAGCCAATCATGGTGATACTCCCAGAACCGCCTCAATGTAACCCGCCGGATTTAGTAACTGGTCTGCTGCATCACTGGCAAGCTCATAAATGGGCTGGCCATTCAAGCCGATGAACAGCGTGCACAGCGTCAAACCAACCACAGGCAACAGCATGATCCACATCTGTGAATCCTTACGTTTGCCAGTCAATGCGCTGGTGTCGGTACCTTCCGGCACTGGTTTCCAGAACACTTCTGCCCAAATCTTGATCATTGAATACAAGGTCAGCAAGCCTACCAGCAGCGCAACCGCAGTGACCACCCAGGCTTCTGTTTCAATACCAGCGCGGATAACGATGAACTTGGCAAAAAAACCGGACAGTGGCGGCAAGCCCGCCAGTGACAGTGCAGGCACCAAAAATAGTAAGGCCAATCCGGGGCGATGCTTGTAAACTCCACCCAGTTTTTTCAGATCATAGCTGCCGAGTAATCGGTAAACGACCCCGCTGACCAGGAACAGATTCGTCTTCACAATGATGTGATGCATGATGTAGAACACGCCGCCAATGATGGCCAGCGGAGTGTAAAGCGCAAGTCCCAGCAGCATGTAGCCGATCTGGCTGATGATATGAAATGACAGGATTCTTCTGAATTCAAATTGTGCAGCGGCTCCCAGCACCCCTGTAAGCATGGTCAGTGCCGCCGCCCACAACAAGATGTCATGTGTGTAGGAAACATCACCGGTAAACATCAATGTGAACACCCGGTACAGCGCATAGACACCGACTTTGGTCAGCAAACCGGCAAACAATGCCGATACTGCAATCAGCGGTGTGTGATAAGACGCGGGTAGCCAGAAAAAGAGAGGAAACGCCGCTGCCTTGATGCCAAAGGAAATCATGAACATCAAGGCAACCACATTGACCATGCCGGTGTGTTCAACCTGAGACAGTTTGTAACCAATATCGGCCATGTTCAGGGTACCGACCATGCCGTAAAGCAGGCCGATTGCCGACAGGAAAATGGCTGATGAAAACAGGTTCAGTGTGACGTATTTAATGGCACCTTCCATCTGTGACCGCTCTCCGCCAAGCGTCAGCAGGGCAAACGAAGCCAGCAGCATCACTTCAAACCAGACAAACAGATTGAAAATATCGCCAGACAGGAATGAACCGGAAACACCCGCCAGCAAGAGGTGCATCAGTGGATAGTAACCAAAGCGCTCGTGCCGATCAGGGGTGGCCACCATGGAATAAACTGCAATCGCCAGACCTATAATGCCGGTCAAGACGATCATAATCGCGCTGAGCAGATCGGCAATGACGGTGATACCAAAAGGTGCCGGCCAGTTACCCATTTGCATCACGACGTAGCCATGTTGACGCGTGCTATCAAGCAGCCACAATCCGGCAGCGAGCAGCGCAAATGAGGCAAATAATGTAATCCAGCGTTGATAGCGTTGGGAACGCCAAAAAGCCAGTGTCAGAGCACCAGCGAGTAACGGGATGAGAATGGGTAAAACAACTTCCGGGCTCAAGTGTCGGTATCCTTCATCTGGTCCAGATCATCATTGCCGACCACTTCGTAGGCTCTGTGAATCAGCACAACTGCAAACGCCAGTACACCAAAGGCAATTACAATTGCCGTCAGAATAAGCGCCTGAGGCAGTGGATCAGCAATCGGGCCGAGCGGTGCCGTGGCACCTTCAGGGATTAGCGGCGGAGCGCCGCGCGTCATGCCCGCAGCGGCAAAAATAAGCAGATTTGCAGCATTGCTGAGAATAATCAGGCCAATCACCAGTTTGACGATTGAGCGGCGTAACATCATGTAAATGGCTGAGGCAAACAGAATTCCAACCACATAGGCCATTAAAGTTTCCATCAGAGTGTCTCCTTGAGTGACTGGCTCATTCTTCGGCCTCTGTGAGCGACATCACGATGGTGAGGATGGTCCCAAGCACGGCGAAATAGACACCGATATCAAAAATCAGCACTGTTGACAGTTTGATTTCTGAACCAGCCAGCGTAAATTCCCACCACTGTGCCGTCAGGAACGGTTCTCCGTAGAGTAAACCTGGAAACATGGCTGCCAGTCCGAGCAACAGCCCCATGGCAAGCAGATCATGGGGTTCGACCCGCAAGATATTGCGCGTTGAAGCAACACCATGGGCAAACAGATAAAGCACAAATGCGCCGGAGGCCACTAGTCCGGCGATGAAACCGCCGCCCGGCTCATCATGACCTCGCAGCAGCAAAAACACCGAAAAAATCAGCTGCAACGGCAACAAAAAAAGCGCTGCGGTATGCAGAATCAGAGTGTTGGTTTTCATGATTTTTTTGTTGTCTTCGATCATGAGTTTTTCTCCGCGCGCAGTTTAAGCATCGAGTAAACCCCCAACGCTGCAATTGCCAGAACAAAGATTTCACCCAGCGTATCCAGAGCACGGAAATCGACCAGAATCACATTGACGATATTGCGGCCCTTGGCTTCCGGATAACTGGCTTCAAGGAAAAATGCTGAAATCGTCTCAAAGTATTGCGTGTCGATAGCGGCCAGTAGCAATAGGGTCATCAATACACCCATCGAAATCGCCACACTGGCATCACGAATCACTTCGAATCGCGTGGAGTAACGAGAGAAGCCCGGCAGTTTAAATAACACCAGCACCAGCAAAATCACCGTCAGTGTTTCGACCAATACCTGAGTGATACCCAGATCTGGCGCACTAAAGTGAATAAATATCAGGGCGACGGTAAAGCCAAGTACCCCCATACTGGCAACAGCGCCCAGTCGTGAGCGTGTCTGAATTGCATAGAGCACAGAGACAACCATCAGCAAAGCGATAGCCCATTCATAAAAGGCGACGTCGCTCGCTTGCAGTGTCAATCTGAAGCCATACTGGCTGAGCAGGGTATAACCAACCAAAATGACCGTGGTCATGATCATCACGATCATGTAGTTGCCCATCTTGCCGTTTTGCAAAACGCGGGTTTGCCAATCGGCGCTAAACACAATGCCATCCATGAATTTGAAATAGCCGGCCTCAGGTCCAAAGCGGCTCAATTGTCGGGTCAGTGTGCCGATGTGCTGACGGTTACCTGACCAGAAGTGATACAAGGCGATACCGCCTAACAAGCTGATAACTGACAACAGCAATGGCAGGTTGAAGCCGTGCCAGAGTGCCAGATAGAAGTCGAAAGGTTCGCTGGAGATTGAATTAACAGTGGCGGTCAAAATTCCACTATCAGGCAAAAACGGCATCAGGCCGAACAACAAAGACAAGGACGCCAATACCACCGGGCCTGCCAGCATGCCAAGAGGGCCTTCATGTGGCGCTTTGGGCGTGGTCTTTAATTCTCCGTAAAACGGTTTAATGGCAATCACCGCAGCGATGGCTGTCACTAACATGGCTGAAAGTAATGCCAATATCAGCAAAAGATTGCTGTAAAGCTCGGTACTCAGCACCGCTTCAAACAGCGCTTCCTTGGCGATAAAACCAAACAGTGGCGGTAAACCTGCCAGTGACAAGGCTGCAATCAGTGCCGCAATTGCAGTGACCGGCATTGCCTTGTGCAAGCCTCCTAGTCGGGTCAGATCTTTGGTGCCCGCTTCGTGGTCGATAACACCAGCAATCATGAACAAGGCTGCTTTGTACATCGAGTGAGCCAGCAGGAAACTGGCAAAGGCAATCAGCGCGTACTGTGTGCCAATACCAATCAGCACGGTCAGCGTACCAAGTGCCATGACTGTAGAGTAGGCGAGGACTTTTTTCACATCTGTTGCACTGTAAGCGAGATAAGCGCCGACAAACATGGTGATTGCGCCAAACAGGCTCAATGATGCCGACCACAGCCAGTGTTCAGCCAAGGCAGGGTTTAATCGGGCCAACAAATAAATGCCGGCTTTGACCATGGTGGCAGAGTGCAGATAGGCAGAGACCGGCGTAGGCGCTGCCATCGCGTTGGGCAACCAGAAATGGAACGGAAACTGGGCAGATTTTGTGAAGCAGCCGATCAAAATGAGCACTATCATGCCGACGCTCAGGCTACTGGTCAGCAGTGCATCACCTGAATTGAGCAGTTCTGATATCTGGTAACTGCCACCCAGTGTTCCCAGCATGATCAGTCCGGCCATCAGTGCCAGGCCACCGCCAACGGTGACAAATAAACCCTGAAGCGCTGATTTACGGGCAGATTCGTCTTCATGGTCAAAGCCAATCAGCATATAGGAGGTGATGCTGGTCAATTCCCAGAACACAAACAGGCTGATCAGATTGTCTGACAGAACCAGGCCCAGCATTGAAGCCATAAAGGACAGCATGATGACAAAGAATCTGCCGAGATCTTTATGGCCCTTCAGATAACTGCCGGCGTAGATGATGATAAACGTGCCGATAAAGCTGATAAGCAGGGCGAACAGCAGTGAGAGTCCATCCAGCAAAAAGCTCAGATTGATGTCCATACCGGGCAACCATATCCACTGCTGAATAATGACTTCGCCACGACTGACTTCAGGCAGGAAGCTGGCGAAATAAACAGCCAGTGACAGCGGCAGCAGGCTCAGAATCCAGCCACTGCGGTCGCCTGCCAAACGCTGCACCCATGGCGCAAACATGGCCAGGATAAATCCTGATAAGACGGCGTATAGCATTGGTTCTGGTTACTCCATTTCAAAAACACACACTCGCTACCATCCAGGCAAAAAGTGCTGGTCAGTGTTTACAATTACGCCGACGGTCAGACGGCATTCATGGGATTTATTTGAGCATCAGAATAATGGACAGAGACAGCATGCGCAAGAAAATCAGTGCCGATAAGTTGTGTAACAGACATTAATAAATAGATGAAAAATATATAGTTATTCTTATTATATAGTGGCTGTTTTGACGCAGATGTTTTCTGGGCCTTTGCATCGCCCTGTCGGGCGGTGTCCCAGCCTGATTTGCGCTGATCAATCAGTCAGCAGACGTCCTGTCTTGCAGCTTTGATAGCGTCTATTCGCCAGAGACTGATTGCCGTTTGCCATAATTCATTTAGAGGCATCTGAATATCAAACTGCTCGCCTTCAAGTCCCAGAAACTCAAAGGCCTTGATGAGTTGTTGATTGACGTTGCTCAGGGCCAGTGCCGGTGCACGATTTTGTTTACTGAGTTTGAGGCCTGCAGCATCGGTTGCAACCGTGATATGGGCATACCTTGGTGTGTGAAAACCAAGCTGTTGCTGGAGAAAAATCTGCCGCGTGGTTGAGTCCAGCAGATCTGCACCACGCACCACATCAGTCACGCCCTGTTCAGCATCATCGACCACCACAGCCAGTTGATAGGCAAAAAAACCATCTGCTCTTTTTAGTACAAAATCGCCGACGTTCGCCGCAAGATCGTGACAAATGTCTCCTTGAATCTGATCGCGAAAGCTGACCGGCTGATGGTTGACCTGTAGTCGCCAGGCGCGGGCCTGTTTGCCATTTTTTAATCCCTCTCGGCAAAAACCCGGATAGATAAGTCCATCAAGTCCAAGGCGTGCGCTGGCAACAATTTCTCGCCTTGTGCAGCCACAGGGATAGACCAGGCCCGTTTGTTTCAATTGATCTAATACAGCCTGATAGATCTCGGTGCGTTGACTTTGCCAGAGAATTTCGCCGTCCCATTCAAAGCCAAAGATTTCTAGTGCCTGCAAAATCGCATCGGCCGCGCCTGCCTGCTCGCGTGACTTGTCCACATCCTCCATACGCACCAGCCACTTGCCTTCCTTGCTTCTGGCATCAAGATAGCTGGCACTGGCCGCGACCAGTGAGCCAAAATGCAAGGGGCCAGTGGGTGAGGGCGCGAATCGGCCGATGGGAGTCAAATCAGAAGTCATGCCTTGTGTTGCATCAGATAAATGACAGAATGTAGCAATATCCGTGAGTGTTTCCCAGTCGAGACTCAAATCAACATGCAAGCAGACTATTTATTTGTTTATGGCAGTTTACGTCGCGCAGGCAGTCATCATCATTTGTTGGAAAAGCATTGCCGATATATTGGCAAGGCCTTAGCACCTGGGCTGCTGTTTCAGATAGAGGACTACCCTGGCCTCGTTATGACTGATAATGCGGCCACCTCGGTAACGGGGGAGTTATATCAGATTCATGATCACAGTGTGTGGGCGGTGCTTGATGATTATGAAGGCTGTTCAGAGCGTTTCTCTGAGCCTTATGAATTTGTCAGGCAGATTTATAAGGTCACGCGGGAGCAGGGCGATGAGATCAATGCCTGGATCTATGTCTACAATTTTCCATTCCACGACTTGCCAGTTATTGCTTCAGGAGACTTTCTGTCCAGCAGCGAATAATCGCAACCATATCAGCCAATCAGCATATGGTAGAGCGGAATGCCAATAAGTACGTTGAACGGGAAGGTCAGTCCGAGCGCTGCCAGCATTGCCAGTCCGATATCGGCTCTGGGAATGGCGTTGCGAATGGCGACGGGCGCTGCAATATAGGATGCACTGGCAGTCAGGCTGGCAAGAATCAATATTGAACCGTTGGGTAATCCCAGCAGTTTGCCGGTGAACAGCCCCATTAATCCCAGCAGGCTTGGTGCAATCAGGGCAAACAACACCACCCGGATTTTGTCTCTGGACAGCTTGCCGAGGGCATCAGCGGCCACCAGACCCATTTCAAGCAGGAACAAGGCCAGAATGCCCTTGAAGGCACTTGTGTAGAGCACTGTGACTTCAGAACCATGCATTGGGCCATACATGAACCCAATAATCACACCACCCACCAACAGAATGACGCCACGATTGGTCAAGGCCTCATGCAACATGGCTGCAGGCGAACTTTGTATACCTTCGCGACTGAATCGGCGATACAGCAACAAACCAACCACAATTGCCGGTAGCTCCAACAACACCAGATACAGTGTCACTTGCCCACCGATGACGAGTTGCTGGCTTTCAGCATAGGCTAATGCCACCGCAAAGGTACCGGCACTCACAGAGCCGTAATGCGCTGCAAAGCTGGCACTGTCCGCCAGGTTCAGTCGAACGATTTTTAACAGTAACGGAAACAGAATCAGCGGAATCATCACGCCGAGCATGGCAACTGCGGCCAGTTCAGGGACCAGTGTCCATCCAAGGTTTCCATGCAGCGCCATGCCGCCCTTGAGGCCTATCGTCAACATCAGCAACAAGCTGAGAACGTCATAAGCCTCTTTGGGAATAGTCAGATCAGATTTGACGACTCCAGCCAGTAATCCCAGCAGGAAAAACATCACAACAATATCTGGCATTTCAGGGGCTCCCGGCTTGCAAACGCCGTGCACTCTATCGATTTATGGGGAATAGAACAAGCAATATTATTGCATGTTTGTATTATTCGATCGGGTCATTTTCGGTGTCATGGGGTTTAAAACAGCAGGCAAGCTGAATCTATTCGAGCTAAGTGGTGACGATTCAATGAAAAAGATCGACACTGCGCAAGGCAGTGCCGATCTTGCTTTTGGTGTGACTATCAGGTTTTAAAGCGCTGCACCAGTTCGGTCAGTTTTGCGGCCAGTTCTGCCAGATTCTGGCTGGCAATTGAGGTTTGACTGGTGCCCTCAGCCGACTGAACCGTCATATCGTTGATTCGCACGATATTGCGATTGATCTCTTCGGCCACTGCGCTTTGTTCTTCAGCGGCGGTTGCAACCTGATTACTCATATCGCCAATGGTATTGATCATGTCACGAATGGTTTCGAGCGACCCTCCAGTCAGATTCACTTGTTCGACCGACTGAACTACCTGAGCTTTGCTCTGATCCATCGAGGTAACTGCTTGCTTGGCAGCTTGTTGAAGTCGTTCAATCATGCGGCTGATTTCGCCAGTGGATTCCTGGGTACGGCTGGCCAGATTTCGGACTTCGTCAGCCACCACGGCAAAACCGCGACCCTGATCACCTGCTCTGGCAGCCTCGATAGCAGCATTCAGAGCCAGCAGGTTAGTTTGTTCAGCAATATCGTTGATGACGTTTAATACGTTGCTGATGGTATTACTGCTCTGTTCAAGTTCAGCAATGGTACCCGCCGTCTCAATGATGGTGGATTCCAGATGACGAATCAGGCCAATCGAACTTTGCATGGCGGCAGTGCCTGTGCTGACCTGTTGCTGAACCTCGCTGGCTGCAACCGAAGTTTCGGTCGTATTGCGAGACACTTCACTGACCGTACTGACCATTTCGGTCATTGCTGTGGCCACCTGGTCAGTCTGCATACGATTTTCCTGAATTGCCTGATTCAGTTGAGTGGTAATGACCGAGGTTTCTTCCGAAGCGGCAGCGATGTGATGACTGGCATCTGCCACCTCGTTGAGGCTTTTCTGGAAGTTGCTCAGCATTTGGTTGACAGCATCTGCCATTTCACCGATTTCATCATCGCGCTTCATTTCGAGGCGCATGGTCAAATCCCTGCTGTCTGCTGCTGTTTTGATAAATTCAGCAGTTTTGATGATCGGCATAGAAAGCTGTTTTGAGAAGAACACAGCGACCAGAGCGGCAATGATCGTCATGATGAGCACCACCAATAAACCATAGAACCATAGCGTCATATTGAGCTGTCTGACACTGGCAAAGGCTTCTGTCTCATCCATTTCAGCGAGAATCGCCCATTGCAAACCGTTGATGTTCAGCGGCGCATAGGTGGACAGAATACGTTCACCTTGTAAGTCGGTAAAAATGCCGTAGCCTCGCTGCGCAGCCATCACCGCTTCAGCGCGCGCATTGGTAATCTGCAGCAAACCAACGGCTGTGCCACGTCGTTTGATGTCATCAATAACAGAGGCACTGACTTGCCCAGCCTGACGCAGGCTTGTGATGTATTCTTCCGGTGATTCCAACATCTCACGTACTTCACTGCGTAACAGTCTGTCAGGTCCGATAATTACGGTATCCCCGGTCATCCCGAGTCCCGAGGACTGCCAGTTCCCATCGAAGGTCATGATCTGGTTGATTCTGGTGATGGGAATTTGGAAAACCAGCGCGCCCTTGTTGACGCCATCCACAATAATCGGGCTGGCCATAAAGGCGGCAGTGTCGTCGTAACTGGCCAGGTTGGGGGCAAAGTCGACAATCGCATAGGCATCTGGTCGGTTACTGTTGGCGACTTCACGAAATACTTGTGCCAGGCCGCTGTCCCTTAATGCACCGTTGAGCAGTGAGGTGGCGTAGTCGACTTCTTTGTAAACAGAATAGACAATTTTTCCAGTTTGACCATCGACCAGAAACAGGTCGTAGAGGTCAAAACGTTTCACAAAATCGCGCAAATAGGGATGATAGCGGGCATGCCAGTAGCTGTACTCGGAGTTGTCGCCGGCATCGTCCAGTAAGTGTTTTTCACCTGTTGGATGTCTGTTATCGACAATATAGCGCTGTTGCAGAGCAAGGCTGTTCAGATCCATACCTTGAAGTAGCTGGCTAGTGTCAAAGGCGCGTTGATCGGGATTATTGGCGAGATAGCGAGGCACAAATTCACGGTCAAGATATTGTTGCACGCTTGAAGCGACTTGATTTCTATTGAAAATGCTGCTGTCACTGGCGAAAGTGCCAGCAGCTTCGCTGAGGTTGCCTAGCGCGTCAGCGATTAGTGGCGATTGGCTCATATTAACGAGTTGCGCCTGTGCGTCAGCAAAGTATTCTTCGATTAATCTTTTCTGGCCTTCCAGTGCCGAGTCAAGTACCTGCTGTTCCACTTTTTCCAATGCTGATTGCGCAGACTGGCTGGCAACGGTTTTGATAATCAGCGAGGTAATGATAAGTGGAACAGCACAGAGTAAAACGGCGGTGAGGGTGATTCTGGTTTTCAACTTCATGCGATCATTCCTTTGTGACTTGGTTGCCCTGAATAATGTCAGACGGTCTTACACAACAATATCGGCTACGCTCCATTGTACTTAAGCTGCCTTCTGATTAGACTGAGTTAAAAATGTGATTTACGTCAAGTTTTTTTGGGATAAAAATGATAAATCAAACACTGCGAGCACATTATTTCCAGCATGTACCGTTTGAGGGTCCAGCTGCGATCAAAGATTGGTTGAATCAGCACAATTATCAGGTCAGCAGTAGTCATTTTTACTCTGATTGGCAGTTGCCAAAAGTTGAGGACATCGATTTGCTGGTCGTGATGGGCGGGCCGATGAGCATCAATGATGAAGTGCAATATCGCTGGTTGGTCGCTGAAAAGCAGTTTATTCGTGAAATGATTGCGGCAGGTAAGCCGATACTCGGCATTTGTTTGGGGGCTCAGCTTATCGCTTCGGCAATGGGAGCGCGTGTCTACGTCAATACACAAAAAGAAATAGGCTGGTGGCCTGTGACTGCCGTTGCAGCTGATAGTGCTGTGTTCGATTTTCCACCCTCATTAACCGTATTTCACTGGCATGGCGAAACCTTTGATTTACCAGACGGCGCACAGTTGTTGGCCAGCAGCGCAGCCTGTACCAATCAAGCCTTTCAATTGGGGCATAACGTCATTGGCTTACAGTTTCATCTGGAGTCAACCCAGAGCTCGGTAGAGGCCATCATCGAACATTGCCGGGACGAGTTGCAGCCAGCTCGCTGGGTACAAACAGAGCAAAAAATGTTGGCAGAGCTGATGGAGTTCACCACGGCAAATCATCAGACCTTGCATCAAATCCTGAATTATCTGACCAAAGCCTGATTTCGAAAATGGCGGGCACGTCTTTTTTGTCGCCAACGCAAGTAGCCGCTCACCAACAGCACCAGTGGCAGCAAGCCTGACAAAGCAATCACGCTGCGACCTGCAACCCCAAACGCTTCACCATTGTGTAAAGGGTGCAACCAGTTCATCACAGTGTCACCGGAAGCCACATTGGTGGGATCAAACTTGTGCAGAATTTCGCCCGTGTACGGATTAATCCATAACAGGCTTTTCGGAAAACGTTGTCCAGGTTCAGCAGCCTGTTGCATTCGGACAAAAAAGACGCCATCTGAATCGCCTGGCGTTTGAATCCAGCGCATTCTGGCGTTTGGAAACGCAGCTTCGGCGATTTTGTGAATCTCATCCAGCGATAAAAAGGCTTCTGACCGTTCGGTGACGCGAGGCGAAGGATGCTGCTCAAGTGGTGATAACTGATTAATCAGCGGAGTGAACCATTGCGGTTGTGCCAGCATGACGCCAGTGACAATGATGACCAGTAATAACAGACTGCTGTAGATGGCCGTGAGGGTATGAATGTCATAGACCTTGCGAGCAAAACCATGCCTTAAACGTATTTTCAGCGCTGATTTGAGACGCTGTTTGGAGGGCCACCACAGAATCAGTCCGCTGGTGATTGATACCAGTAGCAACAGCCCAATGATGGCGATCAGCAAGATGCCGTTGCTGCCCAGTAACAAGCTATAGTGCAGGTTATAAATCCAGGTGACGGCGTAATCGCCCCAGAAACGCTCATTGATGATCTGCTGAGTGTAGGGATTAATCGCCACCATCAAGGGGGCAAAGCTCTGACCAGCAGTTTCTTCTGGATTGTAATACCTGGCAGTGATGGCGTAGTCAGCATGTGCCGGCAATTCCAGTCGCCAGACATCGGGCCGATGCGGATGTGTGGCCTGAAGTTTTTCCAGCACTGGCTGCAGTTGGAATGCGCTGGATTCAGCAGGCACCTCAACCACCAGTTCTGGATTCAGCCATCGATCAAGTTCGGGATAAAAAGCCAGAATACTGCCGGTCAAACCCAGCACGGCGAAGATGACACCGATGGTTAAGCCTAACCATAGGTGAACATTCAGCCAAAGACGTCTATACGAGAGCGGAACAGTCAAATGCCATCATCCATGAGCAACCGCAGGAAATTCATGTCAGGCGTCAGATTTCAAAGGCGGCGATTAATGGCGCATGATCAGACAGGTTAGTCCAGGCTGAACGTGGCGGTCTTTCACACAGTGTTGCTTCGAGACCACGATAATAGATGCGATCCATTTTCAGTACCGGCAGCCAGGCAGGCCATGTGCGGGCATGGCGATTGTGCAACGCCCGATAGGCTTCTCTGAGATCCAGCCTGCGGGCAAAATGTTTCTCGGCCTGACCGCTCCAGTCATTGAAATCACCAGCAACAATCAATGGCGCGTTATCTGGCACATGTGAGCCAATACGTTCACACAGTGTGACAAACTGTCTTCTGCGCTCGATGCCGAGCAGGCCAAGATGAATGCAGATAATGTGCAGTTGCTGATCACTGCCAGGCATCTCAATAACACCATGCAACAGGCTGCGACTGGCCCAGCTGAACGGCGAAACATTGATGTTTTCCCACTGAATCAGTGGAAATTTGCTGAGGATGGCATTGCCATGATGGCCGACGTTATAAACGGCGTTTTTGGCATAGGCAACGTGCGGCCAGACATCCTTAGCCAGAAACTCGGAATGACAACAATCCGGCCAATGCATTTGCGTCTGTTGGTGTCCGGTATGTTCGCCCTGAATTTCCTGTAACAGCATGATGTCAGCATCGGTCTGCACCAGTGCCTCACGCATCTCGTGCAGAATGAACTGCCGATTGCCGGTATTAAAGCCTTTATGCAGGTTGTAGGTCAGTATTCGTAGCTGCTGTTTTTGCATGCGGTTCCGGATTTGCTAGTCACAAAAAGCTGTTTCAGCCTGATGCTGTTGTGGCTGGTACGAATATATCCGACAAGCCTGAAGGTCATCTTACTGCTGACCACGAAGTTTGCGCCAGATTCTCCGAACAGCCTTGCGACCAAACCGGCGTTTGAAACTGACCTTGAAATCGTAAAGATAGAACGGCAGCAAGTTTCTGAACGTCAGTTTTTGCGGTTTGAAGCGCTGACTGAAATACATGCCGAGCAGTTGATGTCTACCGGGCCAATGCAACTTGTTACAGATACGCGCTAAATCAGACAGACAATATTTGAAGGCAATGCCTTTGTTGAAAAAGCGTGCCCGGTTGATATCCACCAGCGTGAATTCAAGCCTGGCGTCAGCATGTTTTTTCACCAGAATATTGCCACCGGCCAGATCCCTGAACCAAATACCGCGACCGTGCAAATGCAGTAAAAATGTCGCCAGCTGCTGATAGGCATCCTTGTCACTGATTCCGTCAAACTCGGTGTGTCCTTCTGCAAAGGCGGACAGCATTTCCCGGGCTGTGAAGTCGTAATCAACGCGCTCACAAATGAAGTAGTTATTGAGCTGGGATTCGTCACCGACTTTTTCAAAATAAGCGATAGGCTTAGCGGTGGGTACGTTGCGTCGCAGCATTTCTCCGGCTGCGTTCCAGCTTCTGTGTGCTTTGGAAGGTTTATGCCGATCCAGCAAGCGCTTATGCGGATGCATTTTCAGCGGTTTTTTGACAACCAATTGTTCGCCGTTAATGCCAGTCACTTTCCAGATAGCATTGCGTGCTTTACGCAGCAGGCTTTGTTCATCGGCAGCCGGAAGATTATCTGGATGCAACTGTGTGCGGATCTGTTCTGCCTCTTCGGCACTATTGGCGACAATCATGCCGCGCCAATCAGCGTCGTTGACGACAAAATACTGTTTGTCCGGCCAATGTCTGTAAATATGCTCAACCCGAGCTGGCGAGTGATAAATGTTAATTGGCTGAGTGGTGGTCCAGCGAAGATACACTGGCGCTTCGGTGATGAGATCCGGCAATTGTGACAAGGCTTCACCATCGCGGCTGAAGCAAGCGGCTGTCGCCAGATCAGCTTCTGAATACAAGTCACTCAAGGCGACGGCCTGACCATTCACCGTCCATGCGGCATGAATCAGATGCTGATCTTGCTGGAACACATGTATCTCAAGCTGATCGGCTGTTTGCAATGGTCCCAGATAAACGCTGGCTGGAATCAGACGGTTAAATGCCTGCATTGCCTGGAAAGCAGGCCGAACTCTGAAATCAGTCACCTGACCTGACACACTACGATAGTGAGTGATGCGTTCCAGTTCTGGATAGCTGCCAGTACCATCATCAATCAGACCTTCACGGGCACAAATCAGCGGTCCCCAGTTGACCTGATCAAACGCGCCAGAAGCGGCCAGCAGAATAAAATAGCGAGACAGGTAATCAGCCTGCTTTTGTTCACTGTTAAGCAGCAGACGTTCAATGCGCGGCAAGGTCCAGAAGGCCGCAGGAGTGACCATCTTTTTGACCCCGAAATGGTCATTGATTTTACGCAGCAGGCGCGCTTTTTTGACCAGGTTGAATCGAAGTCGGGTAGCCAGTTGGATGCCCAATATCCGGTGATCAAAGCGTTCCGGTTCAGTGACCCGTTCGCTGAACAGGTTGTTGGTATGAATATCCGGCAATTGACCCAGCGCGCGAAACTCTTTGAGCATGGCGATGTTGTAGAGCGGCTCAAAGTCAGAAATATTCGGCCCTGCTATCGCAATGCCCTGTGCCGACAGGCAGCGCCAGGCAATATCCCAGGCATTAAAAAAACTTTGTGTATCGTAGCCCGCCCAACGGCGACGATTGCAGGTTGCGCCAATTTCCACCGCTGCGACCCGCTTGCCATAGCGACTGGCAATCATGTTGATAAAGTCTTGCCAGCGCTCTTGTGCGGCTTGTTGTTTCATTTGCTGTGCTTCACGAAACGGCTGCACCAGACTTAGCAGCACCTTGACCTCGGTGTTGAGTAATCGTTCCAGTAAACGTGCGACAGCGCCATCTTCATCGCCATAGGTGAAATCAAGTCGGACTTGTTTTAACTTGAGTACCCGAATCGCTTCCAGCACGACTTCATCGGTTGCCGGGTCATCATTGGTGGTCACACCGACACCGACAAAGTCTTCGGGAATTTGATGGCCACCCTGCGGAATATGACCGTTGCGGAAAGATAAGCCGCCAGTCAGAGCATAGGGCAGGGCATGTCTGAGCAGACGGCCATTCATTACAGGGCCGTTTTCTGGCAAAGCGGTGTTTTCAGTCGACGAGGGCGGCTGGTTCATTCAGATCAATCCAGTAGTCATGGTGGCGCGGTGGTTTTCAGTGTTTGACAGCAGATTTATTGCGTCTAAACAGGGCTTTGAGTTTGGCACTCAGTTTGTGGAAAAAACGATGTTTGCTGCTGGCTTTTTCGCTGGTCAAAAAGTTGATTTGAATCGAACGGCGGGTGCCTTCATAACTGGGATAGCCATGCCAGCAATTATCAGTGACTTTAAACGCTACCAGCGATCCCGGCCCTGGCGTGATTTCAGCGACATAATCATCCATGTTCTCTCCATCTCGCAGCATACGCAGTCGACCGCTTGAAGCGGTCCATTCGTCATTGAGGTAAATCAGGATGGTGACCAGCTTGGTTTTGGAGTCCGTGTGAATACGGCCGTCTTTTTTTCGTGAATAGCCGCGAAGCGTCATCATCATCGGCAAATCCATGACATCTACAGCAAATTTGTCACGAATGATCTGACGAAATTCCGGGCTGTCGATCGATTGCAGAAACTGCTGGAATCGTGGACTGATTTCAACATCATCCACATTGAAACTGCCGCCATCCTCAATGCTGGGAAAATCTTGCAGAATCCCGGCAAGCTGCGTGTCGTCGATACTGCGTTCAACGCTGAAAAAAGGAAACGGATCAGTTTGAACCGGCGCTGAACGCAGGGATTCAATATTTAAAACAGTGCTCATGGAAGGCCTCAACGCTGCCAGTTTGGATCATCAGAAAATACACGCACCATGATAATACAACCACTGATATTGTGCTTTTGCTTATTCAGATGCTTGTTGAAACAAATGGCTTCTGGCACCGCGGTTACCACGGGCAGGCGACGGTCGGGCAGGCCAGTCTCAGCTTGCTGGTCATCCAATGCTCGCATGGTTTGATGGGTTGATTGCAGGTGGGAGTTGTCAGGCGCAATAGAGAGCCCACAGGCTGCGGCACTGCGAGCCTGCTGCGGACATTGCAATGCTTTGAGTACATGGGCGCGGTTGTTCCAAAGGTCAGCTTGCAATGGGTTTTGCGCCAGTGCTCTGGCAAACACCTCATCTGCGGCGCGGTAATCTGATTGCTCGTATAAAAGATTGGTCAGTGCAATGGTTGAGCTTGAAGATGAAGGCCATTCTTGATGAGCGGTCTGATATGCGGTCAGCGCGGCTTCAGTCTGGCCGGTCTGTTGCAAATCATAAGCACTGCGTAACCAGTTTACTTCATTGACAGTGGCGGGCAGTTGATGAGGGTCGACAATCACCAGTCCCCAGTAGTCAGTTCTGGCCCAGGTGCGTTCAAAGGTGGCCAAGGCGGTTGTCATGCGTTTGGTTTCGGCTGAACGCAGGATGACAGTTTGCTGGTTCAGATCAAAACCAACCACCACAGCGTAATGCCAGAAAGGCATCCAGTTATAGCCAAGGTTTTGCATCACCAGCACCGGGTTGCCAGCCTCAACCTCGCTGAATAAATCGCTCATTGATGGATTGATTGGATAAGCGACCAAACCTTGTCGACGTGCGGCTGCCGTCATTTCAATTTGCAGGCTGCCTTTACGCTCTGGCACATAGACCTGAGCGGTCAGTTCATCGGGGCTGATTTCAATATCCCGAAAATTCAGCACCGTGGCCAAAGCCGCCGGGCCACATTGATATTCGGTTTGGGGGAAAAACGGCACATCAAAAAGCTCGATGTGGGGCTCGGCATGATCGAGCTGCATCAGTTGCTGTGTCTGTGGCGTGTGGCTACAGCCTGATAGCAACAGCATCAGCAAGACAAAAAAAACACCCAGCCGTGGCTGGGTGTTGGTGGTCAAAAATACCGAGGTCATTATCTCACTGGGCGTACGAAAGAGAAGATGTTGGTTGCGCCAATCGCATCAGTAATCACAAAGACGACAAAGATGATGACGACGACACCCAGAACACCGGCACCGGCAGGCAGATCAGCCAGTCTTTCATTCAGTTGGGCAACTTCCAGATCCGTCATGCTGTTAACACGTTCTGCCGCTTGTTCCGCCGAGACGCCCATTGCCAGCAGTTGTGATTGCACATCGTCACGATCCAGCAAAGCAATCAGCTGAGCACGGTCATACTGGCTTTGTTCTACGGCAATCACATCAGGCGTTGAAATCATCGCGGCTTGTAGTGGCAAGGTGGTGGTGCCGAAGAAAGCAAGAATCATAATCCAGCTTGTCAGTTTGCGTTTCATAAATCACCTTTCATTGTTGAGGTTAAAAAATGGTTCAGCTGGCAAGCGGGCTTGCCTTGTTCACTCATCTGGTGCGTTCAAGTATGCAGTCTGTGTGCATTTGATGTTGTGTGATGGTTCAAAAATAGCATTCATCAGCCAGTTTGAAAAGTATAAATATTGTAAAGTTCATTTTTTAACTTGTTGAAAACTATGTTTATTGTGTGGTTAATTTTGGGGCTTTGTTGAATTTCCATGAACAAACACGCCTGTTTGCTTGTCGGCTTATGGCATGAGTGTTGCGTAATTTTGTCGTGCAGACTTGGCCTGAACCAGGCGGTTTGCAAATTCCGCGCAATCTGTTCATTGTGAAAATGCAATTGTTTTGAATCCAGAACAGCAGCCACCAACGCTGTTCAAACCGGGGAGGGACCATGTCAGATGTCTGGCAGAAAACCATCACCACCGCACAAAAAATCCGACGTGAGCTTCATTCCGAACCCGAGCTGGGTTGGCAGGAGTTCAAGACTGCGAGCCGAATTCGCGAGTATCTGAGCACCCTGAATATCAGCTGGCGACCGTGTGCAGGCACTGGCACGCTGGCTACTCTCAATGCTGAGGCCAAAGGGCCACATATCGCCTTGCGTGGTGATATTGATGCCTTGCCGATTCAGGAAGACACCCAGAAAAGCTGGACATCTCGGCAGAGCGGCTGCATGCATGCCTGTGGTCATGACGGACATACTGCAACCTTATTAGCGGCTGCCAGTTGGCTGAAATTCCACGAACATAGTCTGCCCGGACCGGTAACGCTCATTTTTCAGCCCGCTGAAGAGGGCGGTCACGGGGCCAGAGAAATGATCAACGACGGCGCGCTGGAAGGCGTCGATAAAATTTTTGGCTGGCATAACTGGCCAGCCATTCCGTTCGGCCAGTTGCTGTGTCCTGATGGTCTGGTGATGTGTGGTAACGGCACTTTTGAAATACACCTCACGGGACAAGGTGGACATGCCAGTCAGCCAGAGTTATGTCGAGATCCGGTGCTGGCGGCCAGTGCAATTACCTTGAATCTGCAACAGATCATCAGCCGCAGACTGGCACCACAGCAAACCGCCGTGGTCAGTGTGACTTCAATTAATGCGCCCAGTGCGGCCACCGTGATTCCACAAAATGCCATGCTGGGTGGCAGTATTCGTGTGCCCGACCGGGTCACCCGTGATGAAGTGAATCGGCTGATTACCGAGATCAGTCAACAAACAGCGCTGACTTTTGGCGTTGCTGCAGATGTGCATATCAGTCCTCGTTATGACGCGACGATCAACCACGCTGTCGAAGCCATGCAAGTGCGCCAGACTTGGCAGTCGCTTTATGGTGAGCAATCCATTGACAGCCTGACAACTGTGCCAATCATGGCCTCAGAAGATTTCAGTTATTACCTGCAGGAAATTCCCGGTGCCTTTGCCCTGATTGGCAGTGACGATGGTCCTGATCACCAATCACCCTGTCACAGCCCGCATTACGATTTCAATGATCGACTGATCCCGCTGGTCAGTTGTCTGTTTTCGCGCCTGGTTGGCGCACCTGTTCCGGAGGAAGCATTCCCCGACATCGCTTGATTTTCAGAGGAGAAGCCAATGAGCATATTCGAGCAACGAGAGTCCGCCATTAAAGCCTACTGCCGGGTCTACCCGACCGTGTTTGATAAAGCAGACAACGCGCGGCAAACCGACGAAAACGGCAAGCAATATATCGACTTTTTTGCAGGGGCCGGAGTACTCAACTTTGGTCATAACAACCAACGCATGACAGCTGCTGTGGTGGATTATCTGCAATCAGGTGGCGTGATTCACAGCCTGGATATGCATACCACCGCCAAACGTCGTTATATGGAGCACTTCACCGAGACCATTCTGAAACCTCGCAACATGACACATCGTTTGCAGTTTATGGGGCCGACCGGCACCAACTCGGTTGAAGCCGCCATGAAACTGGCTCGCAGAGCTACTGGACGTCAGGATATTGTGGCATTCAGTCATGGCTTTCATGGCATGACGCTGGGGGCATTAAGTGCCACGGCCAATCAATATTTCCGAAATGCTGCTGGCGTGCCGCTCAACCACGTCAAGCACTTTGCTTTTGGTTGTGACAAGCCTTGCCCCGGCTGCGAACTGGGCTGCGGCATGAACAGCATTGATCAACTCAGGGCCATTTATACCGATAGTTCCAGTGGTATCGCACCGCCTGCGGCATTTTTACTGGAGACCATTCAGGCTGAAGGCGGCGTAAAAGTGGCCGATAAAGACTGGATTCAGGCACTGGCACAATTGGCAAAAGAAGTCGGTTCATTATTGATTGTTGATGATATTCAGGTGGGCATGGGCCGCACCGGTTCTTTCTTCAGCTTCGATGATTTGGATATTGATCCGGACATTGTTTGCCTTGCCAAAGGCATCGGCGGTCTGGGCACACCCATGGCGATGAATCTGGTCAAACCTGAGTTCGATGATCACTGGTCGCCGGGTGAGCATACCGGCACATTCCGTGGGCAAAACTTGTCTTTTGTCGCTGGGGACGTCGCACTGGACTACTTTGACGATGATGCGCTGATGAACAAGGTGCGTCAGGACGGCGAAACCGTACTGAAAAAATTGCAGCCGCTGGCCGAGCAGCACGATGCCATCAACATCACCGGCAAAGGCATGATTGTCGGTCTGGATGTGGGCGATGGCGATCTGGCCAAAAAAATCGTTGCCCAGTGTTTTGACCAAGGATTGTTGATTGCCAGCTGTGGCACCGGCGGCCGGGTGGTCAAACTGATTCCGCCGCTGACTATTCCTGATGAAGATTTGCAGCAGGGCCTGGATATTCTCGCCAAGGTCACCGACAGCGTGATGCACATGGAGGCAGCGGCATGAGAGAACGCAATGATATGACCTTCCCGTTTGAGGAATACGAACGACGACTGAGCGAACTGCGTCAACGCATTGCCGAGCGGCACATGGATGCCGTGGTGATTTCCGATCCGGAAAACATCATGTATCTCACCGATTATCAGACCACGGGTTACTCGTTTTTTCAGGCACTGGTGGTGCCGCTGGAAGATGAGCCGTTCATGATCACCCGAAAACTGGAAGAATCGAATGTGATTCACCGAACCTGGGTGGACATCACCCGGCCATACCCAGACACCGGTGACGCGATTCAGATGCTGGTGGATGCGCTGCGCGAATTTGGTTTGGATAAAAAACGCATTGGCTATGAGCGTAATAGTTATTTCTTTCCGGCCTACCATCAGGACTGCATTCACACCACGCTGACCGAAGGCAAGCTGCTGGATTGTTTTGGCATCGTCGAAGAAGGCCGAGTGTGCAAATCTCCAATGGAAATCGCTCTGATGCAAAATGCTGCGCGGGCGACCGAAGCGGGTATGCAGGCAGGTATTGAAGCCTGCAAAGCCGGCGCTACTGAAAATGAAATCGGCGCAGCAGTCAGTGCTGCCATGTTCATGGCCGGTGGCGAACCGCCAGCCGTGATGCCTTATGTCACTTCAGGCCCACGCACCATGATTGGTCATGCCACCTGGGAAGGTCGTATTGTGCAGCCGGGTGAGCATGTGTTTCTGGAAGTCGGTGGCTGTTACCGTCGTTATCACACGGCGATGATGCGCACCGTTGTGCTGGGTGAATTATCGCCCTCGATGTACAAGGCACAGGAAACCATGAAAATGGCGCTGGACGCCGTGCACAGCAAATTTCAGCCGGGCATGACGGTATCCGATGCGGACAACCTGATTCGCAACATCATCACCAAAAATGATATCGGTGCCCGCTTGGTGACCCGTTCCGGTTATTCCATCGGCATTGCCTTCCCGCCCAGTTGGGATGAAGGCTACATCGTCAGCCTGAAACAAGGTGAATCGAACGTGCTTAAGCCGGGCATGACCTTCCATATTATCCCCTGGATGTGGGGTGTGGATGGCGACAAAACCTGCGGAATTTCCGACACCATTCATATCACTGAAGATGGCTGTGAATCATTTTTCACCATGGATCGTGATTTTGTGGTCAAGCCAGACGAGGGGCAGCAGAAGCTGATCTCGCTCGATACCGCCAAGTCAGCCAAGAAATCCACCGCCGCAAAAACAACTGCAAGCTAAGAGGTCGTCATGCTCACAGCAACAGATCCCTGTACAGGAAAAAAACTGGGTGATATCCCATCATTAAAGCGAAGCGAACTGTTTGATCGCATAGGCGAGGCATATTCAGCGGCCCCTGCATGGCGCGCCATGAGCTTTGAATATCGGGCACAAGTGTTAAAAGCAGTGGCAAAACAACTGCGTGCCGAAAAACAGCGCCTGGCCGAATTGATGGCCACCGAGATGGGTAAACCCATCAAGGAAGGGCTGGCGGAGGTTGAAAAAGCCGCTTTTTGTGCCGAACACTATGCGGATAATGCCGAGGGTTATTTGGCCAGAGAAGAACTGGATTCAGATGCGTCATTAAGTTATGTCTGTTATCCGCCGCTTGGCACCGTGCTTGGCATTTTGCCGTGGAATGCGCCGGTGTGGCTGGCTTTTCGCTTTCTGGCACCGGCCTTGATGGCAGGCAATACCTGCGTGATGAAGCATGATCCCAATGTGCCCTACACCGCAGCCGCTATTGCCGATGCCTTTGTCAAAGCCGGTGTGCCAGACAACATTATGGTCAATCTGCCGGTTGAAACCTCGATGGTGGAAATGGCCATTGAAGATCAACGCATTGCCGCCGTTTCGTTCACCGGCTCCAGCGGTGCTGGCAGCAAAGTCGCAGCCAAAGCTGGCAGCGTCATTAAACCCTGCGTACTGGAATTAGGCGGTAGCGATCCATGCATTGTGCTGGCCGATGCCGATTTGGAGCGCGCAGCCGATATTGCCGTGCTGTCCAGAATCATCAATGCCGGACAGTCCTGCATTGCCGCCAAACGCATTATTGTTGAGGCTTCCATTTATGACAGCTTTATCGCCAAGCTGAAAAGACGCCTTGCCAAACTGCAACTGGGCGACCCGTTATCAGAAGAAACCGATATTGGCCCGATTGCCCGCAAGGATCTGCAACTCAATCTGCATCGCCAAGTGCAAGACACCGTTGCCGCAGGCGCCAAATGCCTGTTGGGTGGCGATTTACCAGAACAGGAAGGCTTTTTTTACCCAGTCACTTTGCTCACCGATGTAACGCCAAATATGACGGCTTTCAGAGAAGAAACCTTCGGCCCGGTGATGGCGGTTATTAAGGCAAATGATGCCGAGCATGCACTGGAATTGGCGAACGACACCGAATATGGACTGGGTGCGGCCGTGTGGACCGACAATGCCGGTCTGGCAGAACGAATGGCCATGCAACTCGAAGCAGGCCAGGTCGCCATTAATGGCATCGTCAAAACCGACCCTCGACTGCCCAGTGGTGGCATCAAAGCCTCCGGCTTTGGCCGTGAGTTAGGACCACACGGTATCCGTGAGTTTGTAAACGCCAAGCAAATCTGGATTAAGTAGCACGTCTTTATGGCATAACAGTGGTAGGTTGCGGCTGAGCCAAAGCGAAGCCCAACAATCACAGCCACCACTCTATCCGAACCGTCATTCTCGCGTAGGCGGGAATCTGAATTCAGAAAGAACGATGCAGCAGATTCCGGATAAACGCCGAGCGTTTTCCGGAATGACGGGTGTAGGCAGGAAGCACGTTTCGGCCACGACTACCGTAGGTTGCGGCTGAGCCAAAGCGAAGCCCAACAAAGACAGCCACCACTCTATCCGAACCGTCATTCTCGCGTAGGCGGGAATCTGAATTCAGAAAGAACGATGCAGCGGATTCCGGACAAACGCCGAGCGTTTTCCGGAATGACGGGTGTAGGCAGGAAGCACGTTTCGGCCACGACTACCGTAGGTTGCGGCTGAGCCAAAGCGAAGCCCAACAATCACAGCCACCACTCTATCCGAACCGTCATTCCCGCGCATGCGGGAATCTGAATTCAGAAAGAACGATGCAGCAGATTCCGGACAAACGCCGAGCGTTTTTCGGAATGACGGTGAAGGGACAGCGTGTTGCAGGCATGACTACCGTAGGTTGCGGCTGAGCCAAAGCGAAGCTCAATAATCACAGCCGCCAATCTATCCGAACCATCATTCTCGCGCATGCGGGAATCTGAATTCAGAAAGAACGATGCAGCGGATTCCGGACAAACGCCGAGCGTTTTCCGGAATGACGGGTGTAGGCAGAGAGCATGTTCGAGGCAGGACTACCGTAGGTTGCGGCTGAGCCAAAGCGAAGCCCAACAATCACAGCCGCCACTCTATCCGAACCGTCATTCTCGCGCATGCGGGAATCTGAATTCAGAAAGAACGTTGCAGCAGATTCCAGACTTTTCCGCACCCAAAAACACAAACCATTGTCTTTTCAAAGAAAAAATTCGGAATTATCCTCAACATCGAGAGTCGCAATTCAGGTCGGTTATTCACTTTTCACAAAACCGCTGGTCTCGATTTTATAAACCTAAAAACGCTTGGAGGCATTATGGATATCATGAGCTTGATTATCTTTTTGGCGATTGGTGCGCTGGCTGGTTGGCTGGCCGGACAAATCCTGAAAGGGCGCGGTTTTGGCCTGCTTGGCAATATCATCGTGGGCATTATCGGGGCGATGGTGGGTGGTTTTGTCTTTGGCTTGCTTGGCATTACCACGGGCGGTTTGCTGGGAGCCATTGTGACGGCAACCATTGGCGCGGTGATATTGCTCTACCTCATCAGCATTATCAAAAGAGTCTAAAGCTGCTCGCCGTGGTGCGAGTAATCTGAAAAGGTCTATCTCCAGAAGCTATCGAAGGGGAGGGTTTGATGCACAATCGCTTCACACGCAGACAAGGTCTCAAACTGCTCGGCGCCGGTCTGGCGGCGTCAATGTTGCCCTCATGGTCACTACTGGCGGCAAGTAATGAAAACCGCCTGCTCAAACGCTATTCAAATCATGACAAAACACTGCCAGTGATTGGCCTGGGTACCTGGCGTACGTTCAATGTCGGCAGCGATCCACAATTGATGGATGCACGCGCCGAAGTGGTCAAAGCTTTTTTCGAGCTCGGCGGCGGCATGATTGATTCATCCCCCATGTACGGCTCAGCGCCGGACGTGATGGGACATGCTTTAAACAAGCTGGGCACGCCAGACACGCTGTTTTCCGCAGAAAAAGTCTGGAGCCCCGCTGGTGGTTCGGCGTATGAGCAAGTCGCTGATTTAAAGTCACGCTGGCAACTTGATTATTTTGATCTGGTACAGGTGCACAACCTGACGGATTGGCAAGAACATCTGGCGGCGCTCATGGAAATGAAAGCCGAAGGCCGAATCGGTTATGTCGGTATCACCACTTCACATGGCCGTCGTCATCAGGACTTTGAGCAAATCATGGCATCGGAAGCTATCGACTTTGTGCAACTCAGTTACAGCATCAATCAACGTGCCGTGGAAAACCGCTTGCTGCCATTGGCACAAGAAAAAGGCATCGCGGTCATCGCCAACCGGCCATTTGATGGGGGACGTCTGATTCAGGATCTGAAACGACGAAATACCCCCTTGCCTGAGTGGGCAGAGGCCGAATGCGGCTGCACCAGTTGGGCCGAGTTTTTATTGAAGTTTATCGTCAGTCACCCGGCCGTTACCTGCGCCATTCCAGCCACGACACGGGTCGAGCATCTGCGGGAAAATATGCGCGCCGGACTTAATCCCATGCCTTCGGCCAGCACCCGAGAAAAAATGGTGCGCTATATCGAATCGCTATGAACGACTGGTCCAGCTATCAGCTACAGGATTTTATTCCTTTCACTGTCGATATTTATCTGCGCCTGCTGGAACGCCTCAATGAGAGTTTTTGGCCACTGCAAATCCTGACATTGTTGTTGGGTATCTCCGCACTGTGCTTGGCTATAAGACATCACAGCCGATTGCTATGCCTGCTTCTGGCACCCATCTGGGCGTTTGTCGGCTATGGCTTTTTTATCCAGCACTATGCCGAACTTAACTGGGCCGGTGGCAATATCGGCTATTTTTTCTTCGCCCAGAGTTTGCTATTGCTACTAGTGGCTCTCAGTGGGGCTGGTGTCGATAAATCACCAGTTAAACAACACATACTCACCACCCTGCCAGTCGTCATCGGCTGGGCCATTGTTCTTGCAGGCTTAATCGCGTTGCCAATGTTATCGGTGATGATCGCTCACACATGGACACAAGCAGAAATCTTCGGCATTCACGCCGACCCAACTGCCATCACTACACTGGGGTTTGTCTTGATAGTATTCAGCGGCTGGAGACTCTGGCTGCTGTCACTGATTCCAGCACTGTGGCTGTTAATTTCAGCACTGACATGGACAGTGCTCGGCACCACGTGGAGTCTTATATTGTTCAGTGTATTGGCAACAGCACTGCTCGGATTGCTCTGTAAAAGCGTTGCCGGTTGGATGATGAAGCAGGATCAATTTATATGAAGCTCGACTTTAACTGGTCACGTTTAGAGTCTTTAACTGTCCTGAATCTTTATCAAATCATCAAAGCCCGCGAATCGGTGTTTGTGGTTGAGCAGCAGTGCCCGTATCAGGAAACCGATGATTTGGATCTGCACGCCTGGCATCTGACTGTTTCAGTAGCAGGAGAACTGGCCGCTTACGCCAGAGTGATAGCGCCGGGCACAAAAGGTGGTCAGCCATCGATTGGTCGTGTGATGACCGTTAAAAAATTCCGAGGCAAACAGATTGGCCGGGCACTGATGCACGAAGCCATCCGATTCACTGAGCAAACCTTCCCGGACACTGACATCAAAATCTCAGCACAGGTTTATCTGCAAACCTTCTATGAATCACTGGGCTTTTATGTTGCCAGCTCACCCTATGATGAAGATGGTATTGCCCATATCGATATGATCAAGCAGGTCAAAGATTTGCCATAGCGCCTCAAACAATAGGCCGGAGAGGCCAAAAAATGCTGCTAGCTTTGGTTTTTCGGTCGCTGCTGGCGATGTTAAGCCTCAGATGACCAGTCTTGCGGAATTACGTCAATGACGTATATTGTGCTTTATGTTTACCATCATCGAAACGCCTACATTCGAAGCAGATGCCAGTAAAATCTGGACTGAGGAGGAGCGAAGTGCCTTCTTTGCCTGGTTGGCAGCCAATCCGGAAGTTGGTGATCCTATTCCTGGTAGTGGCGGATGCAGAAAGGTTCGGTGGTCGGTAGCGGGTTCAGGGAAGCGTGGTGGAGTAAGAGTTATCTACTTCACCAGACTGGCAAATGGTGAGATCTGGCTGTTGGTGATCTACAAGAAGGCCGTCAAGGAGAATATCCCCGCGCATATCTTAAAATCGATTCGTGAGGTATTGGAAAATGAGTAATGAGACTCTGAGCGCTGAGGAGCTTGGCAACAAGCTGCTTCAATCCGTCAAAGAAATGAAAGCCGGCAAAGCTGCACGAACCAGTCGTGTTGAAGCCAATGAGGTGGCAGAGGCGCGCGGCAAGACTGGCCTGACACAACGAGAATTCGCCGAGGTGCTGCATATTTCTCCTCGCACGCTGCAAGAATGGGAACAGGGTCGACGTAAACCCTCTGGCCCGGCAAAGGCACTTATCGAGATTGCTTTCCGTCATCCAGAGGTGATCCGGGAAGATCACAAACTCAGGGGCTAACAATCGGCTGTTGTCGGATTGCTGGGACTCTATATCAAGAGGGTACTCGATCGATTTGCTCTTGGTAGGGGATATAATCGATGTTGTCTAACCCTATTGGTCTTGTCCATATCGTTATGATCAAGCAGGTCAAAGATTTGCCCTGATTGCAAAAGCAGTAGTACAGTCAAGCCACGGACCGGGGGGATTCGAAGCCATGGATCAAATAATTGCTTTTCAGCAGAGACAGCTTTTCTCAGTTGAGCCGCCCTGCGACCTCAATTCAGCACACGATTTCTCCACCAGTTATTCCCGCCCGGTTAATTTCTTAACACAGTCCAAATGGCCTCTTTTTTCCAGAGCGCTGAAATTAAGATTTGAAAAATCATTTAATTTTAATCGGTTAGCTGGGTTGACTGTAATTGGTCAGGAATTAAAAGGCCGCCCGCTAATAATTATTATGAGGCCAACGGCCTTATTAACACGCTGTTAGCTCTGAGGGAAAGCTATGGATCTGACATGGGGAGCGATTGGTAAAGTCATGGCTGCCGGCTTGGCAACCTACTTTTTGTTGCCCGCCATACTCATCCTCCGAGATTTGATTCTCTGGAAATTGGTTGGGGCTTTTATCTTGAACGAAGACCTCAGGCGTAAGCTCAAGAGGTATGTGCAGATAGCCTACGAATGGAACAGTAAATATGCCGTTCAGAGCAAAGCACAGACAGTGGGCGACCGGACTACCTATACCATCGACGGGAAAGAGGTCAGCAGTGAGGAATGGTTTCGACACTTCTCAGAATCAAACCAGATCGGCCAAGAGCTCAGAGAACTGAAATTTGAGATAGATAGGAAAGCCAGGTTTTTGAGGTGGCTTCTTAAGCATTACCAGCAGGATGATTCAGACCCAATTAACGATTGGAAACGAAAGGAATTCGAGCGGTTGAATGCAAAAAATGGTGCTGAGAAGAGCTAACCAGTCGGTCAACCGGACGCCAAAAGCGTACCGCTTTTGGTTCCCTCCGCTGGCGCTCCGGCGCCGGTTACCTAAGCGTTATGCCTTAGGCGGTAACGAACAAAAGGATTAAATATGGCTGGAAGACCTAGGAAAGAATTTCAGGAATATCTTACAGAGAGCACAAGTTCTCACGTAAGTCATGCTGACTACTTGGAGTCACCTGCTAGTGCATTTTTGAAACATTCAGTTGAAGCAAAAAGTGCAATTGATCTATGTATTCGCCACTTCCCTAAAAATCAAAATGAAACTTACAAAAAGGATGCGATAGACAGCCTCCAGCACCTTGTTGTTGCCGTACTTCCTACTGTGATGGGGCATTTTGAAACATATCAGAGATACCTATTTGCCGGCACGTTTGATTTGTCCGTATTTCTAGCAAATTTTGATGTCGATGATTTCTTTAAAAAATTATCTAAAGAAACAAACATTCAAATAGATTGGCCACGTTTAGCAGCTCATAGAGCAAGTGGGGCAAGTTCAGTTGGCACTCTCCTCTCAGATTCCATGTCAGGTTGGCACGATCCAGAACGAGTCAATAAGTACTTTGGTTGTTTCGGGCTTCCATATCAGCTATTCACAAATGACGATAAAGAAAGACTTTTAACGTTGTGGCAGCTTCGCCATTCTATTGTGCATACTGGAGGAACATTGACTTTAGCTGATGCACAAAAAGTTGCCTCTTTGAATACATTTGGTGGCCGAAATATATCTTTCGAGAACAACTTTATATTTGAGGTTTCCCGTAAGCTACACCCGCTTGTTCAGGCATCAACAAACGGTTTTGGTAGTGCGTTCATTGGCCGGTTAATAGGTAGTACCACTGAAGAAGATCGTCAAAAAATAGATAAGTTCTTTGAAGTTAAATCAAGTGTAGCCGTTTGGCTAAATTAGCTGCTGGGAACGGCATAACAAACGCGTCAATTGGGACTGGTTTTCCGCTGACGCTCCAAACCAGCCCATTACGCGGGCGTTAGCCGTAAGGATGTGACCGCATGGGAATAGAACATTACAAACTGCCTGATCATCTGAACTATTTTCTATGCATAGAAGAGGATATATCACGGCTGTCCCGGTGGATCGCACTATTTGGGGTCACTATTAGGGGTCAGAGTAAAAATAGCGGACACTTGAGTTTTTACACTGACCCCAAATGTTCAAATGATTCAGAAACGGTCTGTTACTTAACTCCCCGCTTTTAGCAACTTCATTGTTCTGGCGATTTGCTCGGCCAGTGCGTCGAGATTTCGGCCCAAAGCTCTGACCAGTTGTGGGTAGCCATCACCATCAAGTACTGAGCTCAACTGGAATGCTTCTGTTGCCAGAATGTCTCCTTGTTGGTTGAGCAGTTGCCAATGGCCACTGCTGACGGCGATACCGTCAAAATGCCCCTGAAAACGCTCGAACTCAACGGCCAACATCATGGCATTGCTGTCGGATATCCGGTTGCCGGTGGTGACTTGGGTATCTGAAAGTAGCACGGCCAGTCGGTGACGCAGGCCGCGTTGAATTTGTTGGCCGGGCGCTTCTGCCCAGAGATGTTCTCTGGCCTGATGAATACGAATGTCATCCAGTTGCAGCACGATGCCTTCACCATCCAGATAATCTGCCAGTTGCACCGGTTGTATCAGCAGCTTGTGTTGATGTGCACGGTCACTGCCTGCGATCTGGTTGGCGTCGGGCAGGGTATAGCGTTCAACGGCTATCGGCTTGCCGGCGCATGCGGCCAGCAGTAGCAACAACGGTAATAGTGGCAACAGTTTGATGGGCATTGGTATCTTCCTAGTCTCTCGGTGCACGTGGCTGCGGGTCGGCCTCGATACGGCGCTCAAATATCAGGGCATTGGGCTGTTCACCCAGTGTTCTGGCAACGGGTTGCAGATCACGCATCAGTTTTTCCAGTCGTTGCAGTGTGCGCGTCATTTCCTGAACTAACCCTGAGTCTGGCGTCAGGCCCTGCATGATTTGCTGCAGCTCTTTCAGGGTGTCGTTGATGTTTTGCGGAATTTCGCGCGTTTGCGGATCTTCCAGCATCGACTCCAGACTTCGGGTCAGTGATTGCAGGCTTTGTGTGAGCTCTCCGACATTATTGAGCATGTCTTGTGTGCTGCTCATGGTGTTGTCTACCGAGCTTAGCAGTGGCTCAACTTGCAGGTTATTGAGCTTTTCAAGCAAGTCGGCGACTTGTTGCTCGATTTGGGCAAGTCCTGTGGATACTGTTGGCAATACCGGCCGACCTTCAAATGTGGCGGGTTCGTAAGGCTCTGTGATGTCACGCTGGAAACTTAAATCCACAAAAACTGCGCCGGTCAGCAAGTTGCCGGATTTAAGACTGGCGCGCATGCCGGCCTGGGTCATGCGTTCGATGCGTTCTGACCATTCCTTAAGGTCAACCGGATCTCCGGCCAGCAAGCGTTGCGGCTCGATGCGAATCAGCACCGGAATTGCGTAACTTTGTCTGGACATAAAACGCCAGGGCACGGCATGAACGGTGCCAATACGCAGACCGCGAAACTCGACCGGCGCACCTTTTCTGAGACCCCTGACCGTGCCATCTACCATCAATACATACTCAAGATATTTGTTGTAGGCACCTTGTCTTGCCGATTCTTCGTTGGCATAGAGCGTAAACACACTGCTGTCATTGACCGGTTTACCGGGCGGCAAACCTTCCAGCAATCCAAAGGTGACGCCGCCAGTCAGCAAAGATTCCAATGTCGCGACATTCACTCGAAAGCCATCGGCATCCAGTCTTAAATCAATGCCTGTGGCTGACCAGAAACGGGTGCTTTCTGTCACCAGTGAGTCGTAGGGTGTTTCGATGATCAGTTGGTGACGCATTTTTCGGGTTTCTGGCACAAACTCGGTGCTTTCAACCCGGCCCACCACATGATTTTTGTAGGTAACAGGATCGCCCGGCCGGAGTGCCTGACCGAGATCGCTTTCCAGCGTGATGCGCACACCGTCAGCATAGAGCAGTGATGAGGGTGGCTGTTCCAATACCGCAAATTCACGTTGTGGTTCGGTGGATTGGCCGGGTGCCAGTTGGATATATGCACCAGAGAGTACGGTGCCCAGACCGCTGATGCCTTCACGACCAATTCGAGGTTTCACCACCCAGAAGCGACTGTCTTCAACCAGCATGGCTTCAGCGTCGGGATTGATGCGAGCAATAATCAGGGTATGCGTCAAATCATCGGACAGTTTGACTTGTTCCACCTGACCAATATCAACATTCAGTGTTTTGATCATGGTTTTGCCGGCCTCAATGCCTTCTGCATTGGGCATGGTCAGGGTGATGCGTGGGCCAATCCGGTTATAGCTGTCATAGGCCAGCCACAAGCCAATAAACAGGGCAACGATAGGCACGATCCAGATTGGTGACAATCGGGATTGCTTGCTTGAAACCGCCCGGTGAACATCCGGACGTGCTTCTTCACTTGGCGACGTGTTGCTGTCATCACTCATTGTTTACTTTCCTGAAACTGGCGTTGCTCAGTTGATTGTGTTCCATCCCAGATCAATCGGGGGTCAAAGGTCATGGCCGCCAACATGGTCAATACCACGACCGCGCCAAAGGCGACTGCGGCCGAACCCGGCTCAATAGACATAATATTACCTGCTCGAATCAGTGCGACCATAATTGCCACCACAAACAGATCAACCATCGACCAGCGTCCGATAAACTCCGTGACGCGATAAAGCCGGGTTCTGACCGAGGCTTTAAGCTCTTCAGTATGACGCACAATCAAACACAGCCAGCTTAGTGCGATGATTTTGCCCACGGGCACCACCACACTGGCCACAAAGATGATAAGTGCAATAGGCCATGAGCCACTTTGCCATAGCTGCACCACACCGCCCAGAATAGTAGACGTCTGACTCTGGCCCAGCAGCGTGGTGGTCATGATGGGATAGAGGTTGGCCGGAAACAGCATGATCATCGAAGCAAACAACAAAGCCCAGGTGCGTTGCAAACTGTGAGGTACGCGAGCATGCAAAGGTTCGCCACAGCGGCGACATTCGCCATGACCATCAGCATCCAGACTGTTCACCAGACCGCAAGTCGGGCAGCCAGTCATGCCCTGACTGGAGGCAGTTTGGCCGGTTTGAATCTGCTTGGGTGCTTGCGGTTCACCGGCAATGGAAAACCACATCCAGTCCGCATCAATGGAATGTGTGGTCATCAACAGCAAAATGGCAAAGGCGCAAAACGCCCAAAAGGCGATGCCAAACCCGATAGTTGCCATGCCGGCAATTTTTATCAGGCTGACCAGGGCGGCGATGATGAAGACATCGGCCATCATCCACGGATTCATATGTGACAGTGAACGGGCGATACTGCGGCTGAACGGCAGAGGTTTGCCCTGCATCAGACCGAGTTGCAGCCAAATGACTGCAAACAGATAAACCGCCGGTAACACGATAATCGTCAACGCAACGATAATGGCAATGACTGGCTGGTGAAAGCCCAGTAATGCCGTGGCGGTTTGCGTCAGCTCGATATTGTTGCCAAAACCTCGTACATCAAAGCTGACAAAGGGAAACGACACGGCCAGCATTAATGCCACCAGTGCACTGAGTGCCAGGGCCATGCTGCGTTGAGCGGGCCGAAAATGTCGGCGCACAATAGTATGACCGCAGCGAGGGCAAGTGCATTTTTCACCGGGACGCAAGCGTGGCAATACCATGACCCAGTCACATTCATGACAGGCACGTAATCGCCGCGATGAAATACGGCTCTCTGGTGATGCCGGCGCGATATCTGGATAGCCTGTGTTTTGTTGCAGCCGTTCGGTCACTCGAAATCAACTCGCCAGAAAAATAGTGTAAGCCCAGTATAACAATCGTCAGGATTCAATTGCGTTTGCCCAATCAGCCAGCGAAGGGGGAAGACTTCAATGGCTTAACCGGCTACAGTGTAGTACACAATCTGAATCAATCATCTGGAGTTTTAACATGCTGACACTGCTTGCAGGCTTAATTCTGTTTTTCGGGGTTCATTCGACCAGAATCTTTGCTGATGACTGGCGAACCGCGCAAATCGCCAAACATGGCATTTTGAAATGGAAAGCCGTTTATGCCCTGATTTCGCTGATTGGTCTGTGGTTGATTGTGGTTGGCTACTCTGCCAGCAAAGCGGCACCAGAAGTGTTGTGGGTGGCCCCGGTGTGGAGCAGACATCTGGCAGCCCTGTTGACCCTGCCTGCATTTATATTACTGGTGGCGACTTATCTGCCAGCATCGCGAATCAAAGCGAAAGTGGGCCATCCAATGTTATTGGCGGTCAAGCTCTGGGCGCTGGCACATTTGCTTGCCAATGGCACCGTTGCTGCCTTACTGTTGTTCGGCAGTTTTCTGGTCTGGTCTGTGGTTAACTTTGCGGTATCGCGCCGCCGGGATCGCAGACTTGGCATCAGCCGCGCCCAAGGGACGCTGAAAGCTGACATCCTGGTCATCGTGGTTGGTCTGGTGTTGTGGAAGGTGTTTGCGCTCTATCTGCATGTGGCCTTGTTCGGCGTTAAACCGTTTGGTTGATAACAGAAACTGCAAAACGCACGGAAGCGAAAAGATGAACGCGTCCGTATGACTCAATTATCAATAACAAGGAATGACCATGAAAGACATCTTTTACTTCGATTCAATGCTGACGCCCAAAATCATCACGCTGGTTTATTGGCTGATTTTGTTTTTTGTGGTGATTTCCGGTTTAGGCCTGATGTTTAGCGGCAACGGCTTCTTTGGCTTCCTTAGCGGTATTGCTGCCATCATTGCGGGTGGTGTGTTTGCCCGGATTTGGTGTGAGTTGCTAATCGTGTTGTTTAAAATTCACGAAAACATCAAGAAGGTCGCTGAAAAGTAATCTTCACAAAAAAGGGCTCGAAAGAGCCCTTTTTTGTGTTTGCTAAGCCGGTTTAGCGACTGTCAGACTTTTTTGACGAACTGTGATTTGAGCTTCATTGCACCGATACCATCAATCTTGCAGTCAATGTCATGGTCACCGCCCACCAGACGAATGTTTTTGACCTTGGTGCCGACTTTGACCACCAGCGATGATCCTTTCACTTTCAGATCTTTAATCACCGTCACTGTGTCGCCGTCTTGCAGCACATTGCCATTGGCATCACGAATTTCATCGGAACTGTCAGCTACATCAGCACTTGATTCTTCTGACCATTCATAACCACATTCAGGGCAAATCAGCAGCGTGCCATCCTGGTAGGTATATTCGGAATTGCACTGTGGGCAGTTGGCTAAATCACTCATTCATCACCTCGACCAAACCGGCCATTTTACGCTTTCAGGCGTTTTTTTGCCGGATCACGTCTGTTTAATCTTGAGTATAGGCTTGTTGTAAGCGGGAGAGATTCAGCTTGTCCATCGACAGCAATGCTGCCATGACCGCAGGGGCTCGCTGCTGATCCTGCAACATTTCATCGAGGATGGCAGGCACAATCTGCCAGCAGACGCCAAACTTGTCTTGCACCCAGCCACACTGCAGACTTTGCCCAGCTTCGGCCAGCAGACCTTGCCACAAATGATCAATTTCAGCCTGATCGCGACAATCAACGCACAGTGACAGGGCATGACTATAGCTCGCTTCACTGCCACCATTCAGTGCAATGAACTGCTGATCGTAGAGTCGGAAAGTGATCGATAACAGACTGCCTTCGACACCTGGTCCGGCGGATGTGTAATAGAGCCGGTCAATCTCTTCACCTTGAAAGACGGACAGGTAAAACTCTACCGCCTGCTCGGCGTTATCCTTGAACCATAAACAGGGTTTGATAAGTCTCATTTAAGCCCCTTTGCCGCCAGAAATATTGGCCTCATTTTGCAGTTCTCGTACTGGCCGAATTTCAATGCTGCCGTAGCGCGCCGGAGGTATTTTGCCTGCGAGTTGAATGGCTTCGTTGATATCCCGCGCTTCCAGTAAATAAAATCCGGCCAGTTGTTCCTTGGTTTCGGCAAAGGGGCCGTCGGTGACTGTGATTTTGCCGTCCCGTAAGCGGACGGTGGTTGCGGTATCCACCGATTGCAAGGCATTACCGCCGAGCATGTGGCCGCTGGCCTGTAATTGTTCGCCGCAGGCCATGCATTCCTGATTGAGACTGTCCCATTGCTGCTGGGACATCTGGTTCATGATCTGTTCCTGGTAATACACCAATGCCAGATATTTCATGGCTTTCTCCTTACAGACATTGCGCGCAATTGAGCATCCACGGTGTGCCAAAGCGATCGCGGAGCATGCCGAACCTTTCGGCCCAGAAGGTTTCTGCAAACGGCATGATAATTTCACCGCCTTCAGCCAGTTTTTTAAAGGTCTGTTCGCCTTGCGAGACATCGTTAAAGCCTATCTGCACATGAAAACCTTGTGGCTTTTCATACATGCCCGGTGGGCAGTCTGATCCCATCAATAGCCAGCTACCAACCTGCAGCGAGACATGCAGGATTTTGTCTGCAAACTCGGTAGGCATTTCATCGGCCATGGGCGATTCAGCGGCGGTCATCTGCATCACTATTTCACCGCCGAGCACATCAGCATAAAAGGCAAAGGCTTCGCGGCAGTTGCCGTCAAACAGCAGATAACTGCTGGTAGAGGCAGGTTGTTTTTGCAGCCTGTCGGCAAGCTGTTGATGTTTGCTCAGGCCGGAGCCAGGAGCAAAATCACTGAGTTCATAGACTTGTCTTAATTCCAGATCGACATCCTGTTCAGGCCAGCGTTGGGCCCAGTCCAGTGCTTCGGCTCTGGAGTTGGCAGTAATCATGGTGAAGCCGGCGATAACTTCCTTGGTTTCGGTAAACGGGCCGTCGGTGACAATCGGCTGACCGTTACGAATCTGAATTTTTGCGCCCAGTTGGCTGGGTTTAAGTCCGTCGCCGCTGATAAACATGCCAGCATTGGCCAGTTCGATATTGTAGTCGGCCATTTGTGATAGTTGCTCGTTACTGGGCGGCATGCCGGCTTCGGTATTGGCATCGGCTTTTCTGATAATGATGAATTTCATTGTGCTGTTCCCGTTATCTGGCTTCGGGAATCAGATCGAACATTGCAGCGCCGGTGGTGGGGTCGAATGGGGCTGAAAAATGTTCATGAACGATCAGCCATTGGCCGTTTATCTGCCGATAGACCTGTGTGCCACGCATCCATGAGGCTTGTTCCTGTCCGGTTTGCTCATCAATGCCGCCACAGTGGTTGAGGAAGCTGCACACCGCCAAATCGCCGTCCGCATAGATATCCAGCTGGTCGATGTCAAATTTACTTAGCGTGCACATCGACAAGCAGGTTTGCCAGTGTTGCTGATATTGAGAACGATTGCTGAATTGCAACTGTGAGATGGCATCAAATGCTCGTACGTTGTCATGATAAAAAGTCATGATCTGACCGACATCCTGGCTGATGACGGCTTGTTGCCAGCGTTGCATTTGTTGCTGTACTTGTTGGGTTGAATCCATGGCTAATCTCCCTTGAACGTGATGGTTTCACTGAGTAGTCGAATCAGTCACGGCAAAATCGACAGGCGACTGAAAATTTCTTAACGGAGTTTGATCACAGTGCGTCAAGACGGGCTTGAAGAAACGCTCTTTCGGGTTGTTGTGTGGTTAATTGCAGGGCTTGCTGGTAAGCCGCCCGAGCCTTGTCATGATGTTTTAACTGACGATAAAAATCGGCTTTGGCGGCGTGCAACAGATGATAGTTATCCAGTTCACCAGAAGCGTTCAGGTATTCAATGGATTTTAGGCCGGCTTCCGGGCCTTCCAGCATGGCGACTGCCACTGCCCGGTTGAGTGCGATCACCGGCGACGGGTAACGTTGAACAAGCACGTCATACAGCCCGAGGATTTGTGCCCAATCAGTTTCATCAAACTGTTTAGCCTCGGCATGAACAGCGGCGATGGCTGCCTGCAGTGTGTAATGGCCATAGTCGTTGGATTGCAGGGCTTGCCACAGCAATGTACAACCTTCTTCAATCTGTGCCTGATCCCAGAGACTGCGATCCTGCTGCTCCAGGGTCAGCAGTTGTCCTTGAGGATTGGTTCGCGCTTCACGTCTTGAATCTTGTAACAACATGAGTGCCAGCAAGCCTTGCACTTCAGCATGAGGCAATAACTGCCATAACAACCGGCCCAGTCGAATGGCTTCGCCAGCCAGATCATGCTGTACCAGCTGATTGCCACTGCTGGCGGAATAGCCTTCGTTGAATACCAGGTAGATCACCTGTAAAACAGCCTGCAGCCGTTCGGGCAGTTGTGCGGCCTCAGGGACTTCATAGGGAATGCCGGCATCACGGATTTTGTTTTTGGCCCGGACAATACGTTGTGCCAGCGTAGTTGGTTTTTGCAAAAAAGCATGTGCTACCTGTTCGGTGGTCAACCCGCAGACTTCGCGCAGCGTCAACGCCAACTGGGCTTCAGGTGACAGGGCAGGGTGGCAGCAGGTGAAGATTAAACGTAGTTGATCGTCTTCAATAGCATTGGAATCAACCTCTTCATCGGTTGCAGCCAGTTGCTCTACCACCGTGTCGAAACCGTTATCAAAGCGGGCCTGGCGGCGAATCTGATCAATGGCCTTGAACCGGGCAGTGGAAATCAGCCAGCTTCGTGGATTGTCCGGCACACCATCGATGGGCCATTTTTGCAGTGCAATGGCAAAGGCCTCGTGCATGGCTTCTTCTGCTAAATCAAAATCTCCCAGCAGGCGAATCAGTGTGGCGAGAATTTGCCTTGATTGCTGTTGATAAAGCTGGTCAAGCAAGGACTGCATGATGCGTCGTTAACCCAGACGGCCTTTGATGGCTTTAATAAAGGCTTCGCTGATTGGCATATCGCCTTGATACAGTTCGTCGATTTGATTAATCGCTTCGGAGTGATCCAGACATTGCACAATGCAGGCAGTTACATCAGCGCGACTGATGATTCGGTCGTCTTTGTTGTCAGGGCGGGTTGTTGTGATATGCCTGTGGCGGGTTCATCGGTTAACCGTCCGGGACGCAGAATGGTGAAGGGCACACCGCTGCGTTGCAGGTATTCATCGGCAAAATGTTTGCAGACGTTGTAATGCTTGATGGCCGGGTTGCCATTGTCCGGATCACCGGCATTTTGGGCACTGACCATGACAAATTGTTTGATGCCATGTTGTTTGGCCATATCCACGGCTTTGCAGGCACCCCACGAGATCAACCAGAATGGTTTTATCGGCACCGGTTTTGCCACCGCTACCGGCAGTAAAGACCACTTTGTCACAATCGGCAAAGGCGGTATCGGGCAGGGGTTGTTCCAGATCGGCAATGACGACTTCAGCGCCTAGGACGGTAAAAAAAGAGGCTTGGTCCTGCGATCGCAGCATCACTCTGACAGGCATGGATTGCCCGGACATCTGCTGCACCAGTTGCTTGCCAATCTGACCATTGGCACCAATTACCAGTGTTTTATCCACGGCATGGCCTCCCTGAACACAATGTCTCAGCTAATGTGTGTTGAAACGGTCAGGTTAGGCGGCTTTGTGGCATAACTCAAGCCACAAGTATTTGAATCACTCTTCGCTGGCAGGCAATCGCTGTTGCAGGAAGTCTTGCAAACCTTGTTGAACCAGATCGTAGGTCTTGTCGATATTGCTGGCAATTTCGCCTTGCAGTACTTGTAGCCCGGAGAGAATATCCCGAGCTTCCTTAAAGCCCTGATCAATCCCGCGGCCAATGACTTCGACAAACGATTGCAAGGCTTCTTCCAGCGGCATGTCTTGCCGACTGGCGTAGTAGGCGTCAAAAAAGGCGGTGCTCATTTGCACAATGCGATCTGCCGTGGCTTCCGGCGAAACATCAATACCTTGTTCATAGGCGTTTTGAATCGCGTTATCGCCAAAGTCATCTTTGAGTGCGTCGTTAATGCCTTCAATCGCGGTTTTCAGTAGCAAAGACATTGATGAGTCGCCGCGACTGTTGCTGACCGAAATTGTGACTTCGATCAGGTTACGATTAAATTCACTTTTGGCTTCACTGAGCAGAGATTGTCTGCTTTTGGCCAGTTCAGAAATTTGCTGACCCAGTGGCCGTTCTGTTTTGTTGGCAGGATCTTGCGCGATGTTTTTGACAGTTTGTCCAAATGGTTGGATTGCAGATGTCATAAGTGAACCCTCGGCCGATGGTGATATTTTAAATAGCGGCAATTTTTGCCGCTTCTTTAATAATTATCAGCTTGAGGGTTCTGTTGACTGGCTGGCAGTTTGAATGGGTGCCAATGCCAGGCACCAGCCAATCAGCAAAAATATCAGCATGCCGGCAAGAATCGCTTGAAAGTGAATGCCACCATCCAAGGCCAGGCCGACAATTGCCGGTGTGACGCCGGTTGAGAAAACCATTAAGGCTGATTTGACTGAACGTAAACGCCCCAAGAATTCGCGACCCCAGATTTTGACCAGCAGGCTGTCGCCAATGGGAGATTGCATGCCAAGTGACAGACCTGCACCCAGCATGATCAGCCAGATGCCGATATTACCGCCGATAATGGCGGCAATCAGTAATCCTGCTGCAAATGGCAACAGGTAAACCCGTGCCAGCATGGCAACGCCAAATTCATCTACCCAACGACCGCCCAGCAGTGCACCGGGGAAACGGGACAATCCCATTGCCATCAACGCAATGGCGTATGTAGTGATATTGGCACCTAAGTCGGCAGTCATTTGTGCCTGAAAAATAAAGATACCGGTCAGTGCAATCGGTAAGGCCATTAATACTGGCATCAGTAACCAGAAGCGTAATTCTCTGGTGGGCGATTGGCCGGTTTGTTGTTTTTGCTTAGCCTGTTGTTTGTTTTGCGGCGCATCGGGCCAGTCGACACGAAACAGGGCAATCAGCCAGCAGATAATTAACAAGCCCAGCAATATCCACCAGATTTGCCGCCAGTTCATCCAAATCATTGCCAAAGCAATCAGCGGCGGCAGCAGAATTTCGCCCATCGGCATACCCAGGCTGACCAAACCCAGTGCCCGGCCTCGATTTGCCTGAAACTCACGCGCGGCCAGTGTGCTTGCCAGATGGGTCATCAAGCCTTGTCCACAAAAGCGCAGCAGTGCCAGTCCCAACAGGCTGGCGATTAACCAGGGGGAGAGCGTTAACAGTAGCAAGCCGCTGGCTAAAGCCAGAAAAACCATTGAGGCGTATTGCTTTGGGGGAATCCAGTCAAGTTTGGCGCCAAAGTGCAGCACCAGAAAGCCACTCAGCATGGTAATGCCAGCATACAGGCTGCCAAACTGGGTCAGACTCAAGCCGAGATGCGCCATGATGTCTGCTTGAAACAGGCCGATGAAGAAACTCTGACCCAGATTGCCGGTAAACATGGCCAGCAAGGCCACACCTATTAGTCCGTAATGACTGCGAATCAGATCTGCGTAGCTGGATGAGGTGCTTGATGACATGAAGTTGATTATCTGCTGAAAATAATGGCGCTGCTCACCTTGCATTGCCATGACTTGGGCGCTTGCGAGAGATCAACTGAATTTATTATAGAAACATTCTTGCAGGGTTTCGAGCAGCCGTGTGGAATGAGTAGAGTGAGTTGCCATTTGCGGTCGAGGTCGCTTACATTTTCAATAGTGCTTGACCAACTTCCTGCTGGCTATAGCCTTGTGAGCGCATGTTGTAATAATACTGGCACATCGCTGAAAAACTATGCGGGTGTTGCGTGGCAGGTAAATCAACAAACCACTGCATCAGACTGATGGCGTCTTCATGGATATCATGCTCAGCAAGCATATCCTGTAGTTGAGCTGCCCGGTTGGCGACCATTCGGTGACTCTCATCAAACCGGGCACTGGCCTGGTCAATCAGCAAGCCAACCGCATTTTGCTCGTTGATTGGAACAGCTGTTGTTTCTTGGTTGCCAGGTCTGCTGCGCATGATCAGCCATTCCTGTGGCGTCATGTTGACGGTGCCATCAAGCCAGACTGGCAGCTCTTTTTCGGGCATGACATTCTGCTCGCCCAAAGAAACTGGTTCACCATTGTCACAAGCGGACAACATCAGACAGGCGAACAGAAAAACATAACGAAGCAGCTGGACCATGCAAGCACCTGAAACCGGAAAGTCAGACGCTCATCATAGAGGCTTGAGCCATCTGCAAATAGTTGCGGATAGCCTGAAATGAGCCGGGAAGATGTCCTGTCGATTATTCTGAATTGTTTTTCTTTCTGCCCCAGTTACGCTTGAACAACCTTGGATTGGCATTGATAAAGTTCTGTATCCAGCGCTCCAGAAAAGACTCGTTGCCCTTGGTTTTCAGATAACCATAACCAAGCACGGAAATAATCAGGGCACCGATGGCATCCACGATGAGATCGATCATGGTGTCAGTCAGACCTGAAGGATCGCCGAGCATAGGTTTTTGCATTTGTGTGCCGAACAGTGAATCCATGGCGAATTCAAAAATTTCCCAGAGCGTACCTACGCCGAGCGCAAACAGAAAGGCAAAAAAAGCCACAAAACCGGGACGCATATGCATGTCGATCTGTTCGGTTTCATTGAGCACATACACCAGCAGAAAACCGACAATGCCAAGCAGGAAACCAGAACTGGTGTGCAAGACGATATCCCACCACCAGAAGCGGGTGTAATAGCCGTGCACTTCGCCAAGAAACACCGCTCTGA